>NZ_JAHHWP010000009.1:0-317584 GCF_018729305.1 Phycicoccus mangrovi
CTGCGTGAGCAGACTTGGCTGATCACCGGTGCCGCGGGACGGATTGGTCAAGGTCTGCGCGCCCACCTCCAGCCACGCGTGGAGCACCTCGTGGTCGCGGACCTGCTCAGGCTGACGCCACAATCGACCAACGAACGCAGCGTCCACCTGGACCTCAACGACCCCGCCACCGTGGCCGAGGCCGTCGCTGGCGTGCACGGCGTGGTCCACCTGGCAGGCATCGCCGATGAAGCCCCTCTCGCAGACCTGCTGGAGACCAACGTCTTGGGCACCTGCCGGCTCCTGGAGGCAATGCGGACACACAACACCCCACGACTGGTCTACGCCTCCAGCAACCGCGCCACCGGCATGCACCCTCCCGACACGATCCTCGACGACCTCAGCCCCGCCCGACCGGACGGCCTGTACGGAGTCAGCAAGGCCTCCGCCGAGGCCCTGACCCGCCTCTACTGCGACAAGTTCGCCATCAACGTCGTCAACATGCGCATCGGCACGTTCGAAGCTGCCCCCACCACCCCCCGCGACGCCGCGACCTGGCTCAGCCCCCAAGACGCCTGGCGCGCCTTCGACGCAGCCATGACCACCAGCGCGACCTTCGCCACCTTCTACGCAGTCTCCGCCAACACCCACCGATTCTGGTCCCTGGAACCAGGACACCGGATCGGCTACCACCCCGTCGACGACGCCGCAGACCACCTCGGACCCCACATACGACCCCCCCAAGACCAACCCCAAGCCGGACCCATGGCCACCGCGCAGTACACCCTGGAGCGAGCCTGACGCTCCCATCAACGGGCTGTCGGCGCCGAAGAGCGAGCTAGCGCGGGGTCCAACGCACCCTAAAGGCACCGAGCTCCGTCACTCGGGATTTCGTTGCCCCGTGACACGTCCGAGGCCGCACATCGTGTGGACAACGACGCCCGGAGGTAGCCGACGCAACGTCCGGGGTGCAAATTATGCGTTCTACCTACAGGCACCATCCCAGCTGTTACACCGAAAGGGACACAATGAACGACGTCATTGCATTTGCCTCGGTCTCGGTGGACGGGTTCTCCTCCGGGCCCGACAACGACCTGCGCCGCCTCCATCAATGGATGTACAACTTCGACACCAACCAGGAGAACGGATACAACGACCACCTCATCGCCGAGTTCCGCACTGCTGGCGTCGTGGTCTTCGGCCGTACGACCTTCGACGCCGGCCAAGAGCCGTGGGGGGACGATGACGTCTTCTCCTCCCCAGTTGTCGTCGTTACCCGCGAAGCGCTCGAGCCAGTTCAGCGCAATGGGGCCCTCTTCACCTTCACCAGCGGGAGTGCCCAAAAGATCCTCGACCATGCCCGCCAGCGGGCCGACGGCGGGACCGTGGTGATCATGGGCAGCGCCAGCATCATTCAGCAGTTCCTCAAGGCCAACCTCATCGACGTCCTCATGCTGCACCAGGTCCCGGTACTGCTGGGTCGAGGGACCCGCCTGTTCTCCGACGACGGCGTCCCCGCCGAGCTCGACTTGGAACTGTTCGAACCCGGCCCCCACGTGACGCAGCTGAAGTACGCACTTCGCCGATCCACCGAAGGCTCAACGCCGTCTGCCGCCACTTGACCGCGACCTGGCTACTCGGCCTCGGGCACACCAGCCTCGTGTCGCCACTCCTCGACGCGGCCGAACTGTGTCGTCGGGGTGCAGGGCAGCCGGGGCAAGGCAAGAACGCCGGCGAGACGCGGGCCGTGCCCAAGTGGCGCCGTGGCGGCCAATCCGGGGACGGACCCGGCCGGCCGTCGCGAGCAGCATTGAGTGCTCAACAGACGGACGATATCCGTCCACCCGTAGCATTTCTGACATTCGCGCGCTGGCGACTGGAGACATGCCAATCCGCATACCCTCCGCGACCAGAACAGCTACTCCTCGTGCGACCGGTGCCCGCCGGAAATCTACTCGGGCACTTTTCGCCGTCGCTCGACATTCTTCAAGCGGATCTCGGGCCCCGATGTAAGGGCGCGCCGCATAACGACGTCATCGTTGCGGTCCAGCCGTCCCCATTGTGAGACGCAGCGGAGGTCTCATTTGTCCGAGAGAGAGGCTCCGACGGAGAGGGAGCCCGCGCCTTCTCCGGATACCCTGACACCTCGCCCAGGTCCATCCGCACGCCGCCCATCGCATGGCGAGGGGTCGGCGTGGACCCAAGGAGGGTCTTCGACCTGCGAATGGCAGATGCCCAAGTGTTGGGATCACCAGCTTGGCAAAGGGGCCATGACTTGAAGTCAAGGCGGCGGGATGTTGCCACCGCGTAAGCCCTTCTGCGTATGCGAATCTCAGGTCAGACACCGAGGGCTTGGTCCTCGGGGTGAGGCTCTTCGGACGGTCGACGAGTCAGACGATCAGCCCCATCGCAGAGCTCACGCGTGCCGGTCCAAGTTGCTGGTCATCCCCTCCGTCGCCCGACGAGCGTCCCGGTCAAGCACTCATTCGGTCATCGAGGCATAGCGTTGCAGCGTGGCGCGAAGTAGGTTTGCGACGTCGCTCAGCCTGTGGCCCTCGTCCTCGAGGAGATGGAGTGTCGAGCCCGACCATGCACGATGTAGGCGCCACGCCGTCACCGGGGGCGTGCACAAATCGAAGCGGCCCTGGATGAAGGTCGCAGGGATGTCGCTCAAGGTGGGGACCTGCGCCCAGAGGTCGTCGTGATCGATGAACCCTTGATGGGCAGCGTAGTGGGCGCTGATTCGGGAGAAGGCGACCGAGAATCGTGGCTGCATAAAGAGGGAGTACACCTCTGATCCCTGTGCGGCCCGCATGCCCGCGAGTTCCCACCGGCACCACTCAAGGGCGGCTTCTGCGCGTCGCCTGTCGTCAGTGCCTTCGAGGTCGTGCCGATACCTCTCGATCAGGTTCGCACGATCTCGCATCCCCGCGAAGCTGTCCCACGCTTCCGGCAATAGATGATTGGCACCAGCGACATAGACCCAGCGCAATTCGGCCGAACTGTACGTGGTGATACTCCGCAGCAAGATCGCCCGGACTCGATGAGGATGCCTGCAGGTGTACGCCAACGCAAGCGTCGCCCCCCACGAGCCGCCGGAAACGATCCAGTCGAAGATTCCCCGATCTTCTCTCAAGTGCTCCATATCACTGACCAACGCCGGAGTGGTGTTCGTGGCGAGGGATACCCCAGGATCACTCGCGTGTGGCACGCTGCGGCCGCAGCCGCGTTGGTCGAACATGACGATCCGAAAGACGTCCGGGTCGTACGGTGCCGCCATGGCTGGCACACTGCCTCCCCCGGGGCCACCGTGCACGACGAGTAGCGGAATTCCGTCCGCCGCGCCAAACTCGCACCACCAGATGCGTTGCCCGTCGCCAACGTCCAGATGGCCTTCGCGCCTCGCAGCCCACGCCGCGTCGAATGTCGTCATGAGGACACGCGGCCGTTGGTGTCGTACGCGTAGCCGCGGACGGATGAATTCGGGGCCGTAAAGCGGCACGCGTTCGACACGACACCCACGGCTTCTCGTCGCATGCAGTGGCGGCCGGAGGGCGCTGCTGCCCGACCGACGAACTTTGGGGTGTTCATCGACAACTTCAACGAGCTCCTCCTGATGGTCCATCGACTGCCGATACCCATCCCCAGCGGCCCCGGCCACGCCGATTCAGTTCGGGTGCGCTCACCTCTCGCCGTCCGCTCTTGAACGGACCAGCCTTCCGTCCCCTTTCGGCTGTCAGCAGTCCAACTACTATAGTAGTGGAACGGCAGTATCGGATCATCCAGTTGATGGGCGCACCTCAACGAGGGCACCGGTGACAGCCTGGTGGGCTCGACGAGTCATCCTCCTCCGGAGGGTTCGGCTTTTCGTGCACGAGGGCAAAAGCCTCAGCCAGTCCGAGGAGATCGAGCATGGCGCGCACGGCAGGCGTGGCTCCTCGTACCGTGAATGCCGCACCGTGGCGTTTCGCCACGACACTGAGGCGGAGGAGAAGGTCCAGGTCGACCGCCCTCGGGCTTGCGCCACGTGTGTCAGCCACCACGTCGCGGGCCCCTCCCTTGGCCAACAGAGCCTCGATCGAGTCGATCGTGGTCGGTCGTGATCGCGCGGGTCCCGAGACCGGCACCACGAGAGGCGCTCCGGCCGTCATGTGCACCATGGCCACAAACCCGTCGGATGAGGATCGCTCGCCGCCTCGCGCGTGCCGATGAGCTTCTGGTCAGCGGTGACGAGCATGTGTTTCGGGTGCGACTGCACTGGCCGCCGGGCGGTCCGGCGCACCTCGCGGCGAGTGCCGGGCAAGTTGCACCCCGTGCCGTGGGTCAACGAAACGCCAGGGCAGTCGCCTGCGCGGCAAGGGAATCCGCGCAGGCAGTTGCTCCCACCATGTGTCCGGACTCCCAGCGCGCCCGCCGCAACGTCCCAAGATCCGCCACGGCAGTGCGGTCCGCCGCCTCTTCGCCGGATCGGAAGAACCGGTCCGCCGTTCTCGTGATGGCCCCTACCCTGAGCAGCCAGTACTGGTTCGCGGGGGGCATGGCCAGCCAGTGCGCCCTGACCACGACGACCAGCAGTGCCGCTGCGGGGCAACGGAACCACCAGGGAAGGTTCCCGTGGGAAACCGTGGCCGCGGTCGACGTGACCGCCATCCCGACGGACGGAATGTTCAGGAAACCCACGTAGGTGAAGCCGGGATGGCTGAGACACTGGACCGTCCGGGGGGCGGCCGGCGTCAGCCTCTTCCGTTCCGGGAGCTCGAGGACGTGGGCGAGCGCTCGTGCGGCGACGAGCCGAGGTCAGGATGCTCCCTAGGTGCCAGATCGCCATGGTTCTCCAATCGGGGGGTAGTTGGGTGGGGAAAGGCTCCTGCGGAGGTCGGGCGGTGGTCTCGCGGAGCATGAGCTGAGTGAAGGCACAACCCCAGCCGCGCTCACCCCCGACCAGGACGTTGGCCGTCCACTCGTCCGCCTCGAGCCGCTGGCCGCGGAACATCGCGCTGTTCCGCCCACGCGTGAGGGCGAGGACGATTTCGCTGGCGCGACGCACGGACACGACCTCATGGCTCATGTGCTGGTGGCTCAGCTCGCCGCTGGCGGCGACATCGTGGAACCTCTGACGGCTGATTACACCGGGAGTGTCGACGAGAACCCAGTCGTGTGTCGTAAACGCGGCGATCCGCTCAACTTTGTTGGAGACGAGGGCGTTCGCCCACTCCGTCATGAACGCTGCGGTCCTCGCCGGGTGCCCACCTCATCGGGCCGAAGTCCTCCGGAGCCGAACGGTCCGGAGTGCGGCTCGCCCGCGTAAGTGCCGACCGACCACAAGTTGCCCTCAGGGTCACGAGCCACGAACTCGCGTGCGCCGTAGCTGGTGGTGGTCAGGCCAGCCAGCAGTTCCGCGCCGGCGACCCGGGCGCGTTCGAACGCGGCATCCACGTCAGTCGCGAACAGGTGGACGCCGGCACTGCCAGCCGGCCTAATCCACGGACCTTCGCTGTTCACGGGGCTGATGAGGACGCTTCCGCCACCCGGCCAGTCGAGCTGAGCGTGAGCCACGGCTCCCGCGGCGTCGCGGTGGACAGCGTTGGGAACGAAATCGAAAGCTGCCCTGAGGAAGTCAATGAGCTGTTCAGGCCGGGCGGCCGTGATGACAACGAACGTCCCGCTCGCGGGAGGTTTGGCAGTGCTGGTCATAAGGGCGCTTCTCGCAATCGTGCTCTGGAGATCGAAAGGTGAAGGGTACGCGGGGCTCATACGGGCGGCACCCGTGCCGTGGTCGAGTCAGCCCGATCCGACCGTGGGCTCCTCGACGTGGTCACCATCCCGGGCTGACGTCGTGGGACCGGGACCATCGGTGACGGCGGTGGCGAAGGCGGCGACGGCGTCGACCACCAACTCGAACCTGACCGAATGAACGAGATCGAACGTATGCTGCGCACCCGGGAGCTCGGCGTAGACGACAGGGCTGACCGACCGCGCTCTCAGTGACTCCACGAGCGCCGTGTGCAGTCCGGGAGGGACCAGGGTGTCCTGGTCACCGTGGACGATCATCACGGGCGGCGCGTCGGCGTGGACATGAGAGATCGGACTGGAATCGGAGCTGGAATCGGCGCGTCCGTAGTACCCGTAGAGCCCAATGGCGGCTGACACCCCCGTGCCGGCACGGGTCGCGAGTGCAGCGGTGACGGCCAGGTGTGCGCCGGCCGAGCTGCCTGCCAGGACGATCCGCGTGGAGTCCACGCCGAGCCGCGAGGCCTCCGCCCGCGCCCACCGGATGACCGCGTGGACATCCTCCAGCATGTCGGTGTAGGTCGCCGGGCGCAGACGATAGCTGGGGCTGATGCAGACCCATCCGTTCCGAGCGAACGCGTGCAACAGGGGGCGCGAGTACAGGCTGCGCCGACCGGAGCGGAAACCCCCACCATGGAGGTGGATCAACAGGGGGCGGTCGTCGGTTCTCTTTCGAGGTGAGTAGACGTCCAGGCGGTGACGCCGGTGAGGCCCGTAGCGGAAGGCGCGCTCGACCCGGACACCCCGGGCGAAGAACGGGAGCGGAGCGGCGATGATGCGGAACCAGGGCAGGCGCCTGCGCCAGGGAATGGGCCGCCCCGTGTGGGCAACCGGCTCGAGAGCGGTGGTCAGTGCGTCGCGGGCCGCGAGGGCTCGACGGATGAGCGCCGGCGTAGTAACGAAGCTCGCGACGCCGACCCCGAGACACACCAGGTTGGGCAGAGACGGCCGCTCTGACACGAGTGGCGCCGAGCTGACCAGGAGATAGGCGAAGGCGAGGAAGGGAGACTCGTTGGGTACGGCCGACAGGAACCAACTGAGGATGCCCGCAGAGTGCGGACGCCGGACGGGATGAGCTCCGAGCAGGAGACCGAGAGCGATGATGCCGATGGTGACGGCGTAGCCGGCGTTCACCAGTGCACACCCGACGGCGCACCGTGGCCCTGGACCTGAAATTGCGGATGACCGAGCACGCTGAGACCTCATTGCCAGCAAGGACGAAGGATGACCGATTAGTCACTACTATAGTAGTGACTACAGCACATACGTTCAAGAGATGCAAGGAGTGCGCATGGAGCGGATACACGGTGTGCGGCGCGTGCCGGCCAACAGCGTGGCAGGATCCCGATCCAGGAACCTGCGTGAGCAGACTTGGCTGATCACCGGTGCCGCGGGACGGATTGGTCAAGGTCTGCGCGCCCACCTCCAGCCACGCGTGGAGCACCTCGTGGTCGCGGACCTGCTCAGGCTGACGCCACAATCGACCAACGAACGCAGCGTCCACCTGGACCTCAACGACCCCGCCACCGTGGCCGAGGCCGTCGCTGGCGTGCACGGCGTGGTCCACCTGGCAGGCATCGCCGATGAAGCCCCTCTCGCAGACCTGCTGGAGACCAACGTCTTGGGCACCTGCCGGCTCCTGGAGGCAATGCGGACACACAACACCCCACGACTGGTCTACGCCTCCAGCAACCGCGCCACCGGCATGCACCCTCCCGACACGATCCTCGACGACCTCAGCCCCGCCCGACCGGACGGCCTGTACGGAGTCAGCAAGGCCTCCGCCGAGGCCCTGACCCGCCTCTACTGCGACAAGTTCGCCATCAACGTCGTCAACATGCGCATCGGCACGTTCGAAGCTGCCCCCACCACCCCCCGCGACGCCGCGACCTGGCTCAGCCCCCAAGACGCCTGGCGCGCCTTCGACGCAGCCATGACCACCAGCGCGACCTTCGCCACCTTCTACGCAGTCTCCGCCAACACCCACCGATTCTGGTCCCTGGAACCAGGACACCGGATCGGCTACCACCCCGTCGACGACGCCGCAGACCACCTCGGACCCCACATACGACCCCCCCAAGACCAACCCCAAGCCGGACCCATGGCCACCGCGCAGTACACCCTGGAGCGGGCGTGACCGCTGAGCGGGCCATCCCTCTGGCCGGGGTGGTCAGTGCGGCCGGCAAACCGTGAACGCCGCACAGCTTGGCCCGCGTACCCCCCTTCACGTGGAGCTGGACCGCGAGGCCTTCGAGCCACTCCGCACGCAGCTAGAGACCGGCATCCGGGCCGCCATAAGGACGCGGCGGCTGACCTCGGGGGACAGTCTGCCCGCGACGCGCACCCTGGCACGCGACCTCGGGGTTTCCCGCGGCGTCGTCCAGGCGGCCTACGAGCAGCTCATCGCCGAGGGCTACCTGCTGGGTCGCATCGGATCGGGGACCATCGTCGCGTGGAGCCCGGTGAGCGCACCGGCCGAAGCCGTGGACCCGGGGCCACGGATATCGCGCGCACTAATAGCGGACCTGCGTCCGAATCGGCCCAACCTGTCCCACTTCCCTCGGGCGGCTTGGCTGAGGGCCAGCCGTGAAGCTGTGAACCAGTTGCCTGTCCACGACCTTGGGTACGGCGCTCCCACTGGGCTGCTCGCGTTACGCACCACTTTGGCCCAGTACCTAGGCCGAGTTCGCGGCGCCGTCGTCGACCCAGGCAATATCGTCATCTGCAGCGGCTACGCAGAGGGGCTCCAGCTCGTGCTGGACGCTCTCGTCCTCGACGGTCGCCTCCGCCTGGCCGTCGAGGACCCCGGACCCGATCGTGAGGAGCGCTTACGCATCGCCGCCACGGGCGTGTCCATTACCAGCGTGCCCGTCGACGCCGAAGGTATCCGCACCGACTTGCTTGCCGCTTCGGCCGCCGATGCAGTGCTGGTGACGCCCGCACACCAGTCCCCCACCGGGGCACCCTTGTCCGGTTGCAGGCGGCGTGAGCTCCTCGAGTGGGTCCGGGCTACCGACGGTCTGATCCTCGAGGACGACTACGATTCCGAATTTCGGTACGACCGTCAACCTGTGCGCAGCATCCAAGGGATGGATCCGCACCGCACCTTCCTGTTGGGGACCGCGAGCAAGGCTCTCGCGCCCGGCCTGCGGCTGGGCTGGATCGTCGTCCCCGACGCCTGGGTTGGGGCGATTGCCCAGGCACGACGGCGCCGCAACCGTGGGCTGTCAAGCCTCGAGCAGGCCACCTTGTCCACCTTCATCCGCTCTGGGTCATTCGACACCCACCTGCGCGCCATGCGGCGGTTGAACTCCCAGAGTCGAGCTGCCCTTCTCACCGCGTTACGTCGACACGTTCCGGATGCCGCCCCCATGGGAGTCCCGGCCGGTCTCTCCCTCCTCGCCCACTTGCCGAGGACGATCGATGAAGGTGCACTGATTCGCGAAGGTCTGCGCCGCGGCCTTCTTCTCCAGGGCTGGAAGGACCATTTCGCGTCAGGTCATGCACCGACCCCGGCCTTGGTCCTGGGGTTCGCGGCGGAGCCGACTACCCGCATCAATGCCGGGGTTGCCGCGTTGGGGCGCCTTGTTGAAGAGTGTTGAAGCCACAGGCAGCACCATTCGTTCGGTTGGCTTCGAGCCATCACCGTTCGCGAAACCGCCATTGATCCTCCACGACGGGGTCCGCCCGTCCCAGCCACCTCACCCCGGGGACCAAGGGAACTCGGAGACGAGGTGGTCGTCGCGGCCGTTCCTCTGGTTTGTGTCGGGGTCATACTTCCCGAGATGGAGGCGGTGCAGGTCAGTACAGGACGCAATGGCTGTCGACCAAGACCGAGGTGGACGCGCGAGAGTGGTTCATACTGCTTCCTCCCGCCTCGGCATCTTGTCGGTCACGACGTAGATGACGGCCACCAGGAGGCAGAAGGCTGCTAAGCCGAGAAAGCCTGCGGCGGTCGAGGCCCTCATCAGTAGGAAGCCGAGCAGCAAGGGGCCCGCGCCCAGACCGACGTCGTAGGTCAGGTTCCACGCGGCCGAGACAGCCGTCACGTCGGCGCTGCTCTCACTGAGCAGAGCTTGGAGACTAAGGCTCTGCATGGATCCGAATCCACCGCCCACGATTGCGACAGCGACCACCCCGGCTGCGGCCGACGGGTGAATGGCGACCACGGCAAGCCCGCCGGCAGTGGCGGCCAAGGCGGCGGGCATCAGACGTTCAAGGCGGCGGTGGTTACCGGCAATCCCGGCGAGGAGCCGACCAGCTGCAGCGGAGCCGGAGTAGACAACGAGCGCGACAGCCACGACGCCGTCGGGTAGAAGACCGCTGGTGGGCAGGTACGTCATCAGGATTCCGGCGCTTCCCGCGGCGACGCCGAAGGCCAGGAGGATCCTCAGTCGACGGGGTGCATGCAGGGTGAGTGACACGCGGGGGCGCTCGCGACGTTCGCCCAAAGTGTCGGTCATGGCTCGGAGGGTCCAGATGGCCACGAGCCCCAGGGCGGCCGTTGTCGCGGCCACCCACATCACGAGCGAGGTGCCGAGGCTGCCGAGCGGAAGCGCCGCCGTGGGTGCGATGGCAGCGAGAAGTCCCGTGATTCCGAGCGCGGTCCCGAGCTGGTCGCGTGTGGTGTGGCGGGCCACACCGACATAGAGGGTAACCATGACAATACCGAAACCGACTCCTCGCAGGGTCGCCGATCCGAGGGCCAACTGCGAGGTGGCAGACAGTTGAGGAGTGCACGACGCGGCCATGGTCACCAGAGCCCAGGCAGAAGCCTTCAGAATGCCCTGCCGTGCGACGAGCGCAGGGGCGGCGAGCTCGCCGAGGATCGCGCCACCGACGAGGACGGCCGTGGCCGCGCCGGCCAGGGCAGGAGGTTCCCCGGCGCGCGACATCACGTGGGGCACGGCGGTGAACATGATGTAGAACGTGATGAGGCTGGTGACACCGACTGCCCACCAGGCGACGAGGTATCGTCCCTGCGCTGGCGGAGTGAGGCGCTGGAGGGCGAAGGCGCGCAATGTCGACACCCATTGACGCTACTTTCGAGTTCAACTTCGCTCATGGTCCATTCCTCGGTCGTGGGAGTGATCCACATGCGAGGGTGCCGTTTGGTCGCTCGAGCCGGGCGGTGGCCTCCCGTACGGCAGGTCTTATCGGTCACGAGTGTTGGGGCAGATCCACGTCGTGGCCTCCCGGCCGCCCGGGACACTCCCTCCGGCTGTGGTGGTGCGTGCGGCGAGGGCGGCCGCGTTTACGGCGCGGGCAGGAGGCGACATGCGGGTCGCGGGTGACGTCGCGCACCACGTGCGCCAGGTCGCTTGAGGTTGACCGGCGCGCCGCAGGGCGCTTGCGCGTCGTGGAGTGTCGTGGCCAGGCTGTTTCGGATCCCCTCGCTGGTGCGCTCCAACGAGAGGGTCTCAAGAGGCGGCGCAGCGGGTTCGGCGTAGAACATGGTGTCGACGCGGCCCAGGACCGCGTACAAAACGCCGGTCCGGCGCCTGTACTGTGTTCAGAGTAAGAAACTACGAGCGTAGTACCGGCAAAGCCTTTGTGGTGTAGAGGGCGCAACTGGAAGGGAGCGGAATGCTCAACCGGCGCGAACCGGAGACGATAAAGAGTGGTGCGGATCGCGAGCCGCCGTCCATGTTGCTGCCGATCACCACCGACCGGCTGCTCTTGCGGCGGTACCACCCAGCAGATGTCCGTGCCACCCATGGCTACTACGGCGATCCGGAGGTCGTGAGGTGGGTCCCGTGGGAGCCCTGGACGCTCGACGAGACCGAGGAGCGGGTCAGGCGTCGATGCGACCGGACAACCTGGGAGGGCCCCGACTCGACCCTTTCCCTCGTGGTCAGTCATCTCGATGTCCTGGTCGGGGATATCTGCATGTGGCCCACCGACTACACGATGCGCGTGGGTGAGATGGGGTGGGCCTTCGATCCGGAACACCAGGGCCGAGGCTTCGCGAGCGAGGCGGTGAGCGCCTTCATCGGCACGGCCTTCGATGTCCTGGGCCTGCACCGGGTAGTGGCCCACGTCGACCCCCGCAATCAAGCGAGCCTGAGACTCTGCCAGCGGGTCGGCATGACGATGGAGGGACAACTGCGAAGCCACTCCTTGATCAAGGGCGAGTGGGTGGACACAGTGCTCTTTGGCATCCTCGCTACGGACGTGCTGGGAGCCTCGCTCGGCCCGTGAGCCAAGCGGCATGAAACGGCGGTTGCGCGGTGGAGGAGGGGGGTGACCCGGGGCTACCGGTCCAGTCGATGGCCGGCCTCGCGGTGCACCCGGACGCCTCGCTCGAGGCCCGGCGATCTTGCAGGTTGACGCCCTCATCAACTGCGGCAGCGAGGGTTGGTCGATGCCAAGCGCTCCCGACCGGTGCGAGCAGTTCCGCTCGGTGCTTGAGGCCGGCGCCATGGCGTCCGGCATCTGCGCAGGTTTCTTTACGGTGGCGGACGCGGGCGCTCTTGACACGTGCGACACACGGCCACCGCGCAAGCCGATCTCGCTGCCACCGGCTACGTCGGCCTTGCTTGGTACGTCGACTCCCCATCCACCGTCCGCGAGGGACGGCTGGTCGCGGCCCCAGGGACCGCGCCCGTCTCGTTCGCCCGTAAGGTGCTAGCAGGTCTGCTGCCCGAGCAGCAGCCAGAGGTCGACGACTTCTTGCGCCAGTACTCCCGGGAGCACCCCCTGGATGTCCAAGGCGCATCGTGGGACGGGCCTGGGTGACAAACCTACGCGGGCGGGCCACGGGGCACACGCCTCCGATGGAGAGCGCCCGACGCCCATATGCGATACCAAAGCGGTGGTGAGAGCGACTTCACACTTCGGCGCTTCTCACCCGTAAGGGGCTTCGACCCCGTGCATCGCACCGAGTGCTATTGGCGCGCGCCGACGCCGATCAGCCAGGCGCGAATGACGTCCTCGGCGTCCGCGGGGCGTCCGCGAGAACCGTTGCCGACCAGACGGTCGTAGAGAAGTCCGTTCATCAGAGTGATGAAGTCGACTGCTCGGCTGGCCGGTCGGGTGACGCCGAGGTGATCAAGCAGGGTGATGCCCTCCTCGACGAGCTTGGCACGTACCGGGGACTGCGTGGTCAAGAGCTCGTGAAGCTCCGGGTCAGACAGGGAGTCGACAGTCAAGGCCAAGCGAGCCCGGGTGTCGATTCCTCGGGTGACGGTGGCCTCGAAGGCTGCGACGAGTTGGGGGACTGCCATGCTCACGGTGGTCGGTGGGGTCGCGCCGACGGGGCGATAGTTCGCGATCGACGCCACGTGCTCGATCACCAGCCGAATCAGCTCACGCCGAGTCCTTGCATAGTTCGACGTCGTCCCGTCCGGCCATCCCAAGTGGCGGTCGACCTTGCGATGAGTGACGGCGTGGCCACCACCCGACGCAGCCAACTCCATCGCGGCCACGGCGATCGCCTGTCTCCGGTCCACGGTGCGAGCTCCTCGGCTGGGGCGGGTCTTCGGTCGCCACCCCGGGGACGGGCCGCCGACCCGACAGCCCGTCTGGCGTCAGTGGGATTCGCTGCTGGTGAAAGTGTATCCACCTTCGTCGCGAGGTCGCGGGCGCCCCGGTGTTCCGCGCGAGATCACTGACCATCCTTGTGCGCCGGGCCAGCAGGCTGACGTGCGACAGCGAGACGCCGGTCGATCTCCCGGAGGCCGTCGGGCATGACCGCAACAATGCTTGCCCCGACCATCAGCGCGCTAGCCGCCACCCACGGTGCGTGAAGTCCGTACTTACTAGCGACCACCCCACCGAGGACGGCGCCGAGTGGCAGCACCCCGAGCGCAACCACGCGGTACGCGGATGTGACTCGGCCGAGCAGGACATCCGGGACCAGCTCTTGGCGTGCGGTGACCGTGACGACGTTCCACACCATGCTCGCTGCCCCGACGGCGATCAGCGCGGCGATGGTGGCCGGCAAGCTGGAGGTGGTAGCGGGAACGACGAATCCGGCCCCCATCGCTGCCCCCGCCGCTCCCAGTGTCCGGACCGTCCCGAACCGTCCACGCGCACGAGCCGCCACGAGCGAGCCCGCAATTGCCCCGACCGCCAGCAGCGACAAGAGAAACGCATAGCCACGCTCATCCAGGCCCAGCACCCGGGAGGCGTAGAGGACGAGGGTGGACTCTCCGGTGGCGCCGGCGAGGTTGAGGGCGGCGGTGAGGATGGCGAGCCCGCGAAGGGGCTTGTGCCTCCACAGCCAGGCTGCGCCTTCGCGGACGTCTTGCCAGACCGTGCCCTGTGGACCGGCCGTGACGGTACGACGGTCGCCAGCGTTCCGCCCACTCGTGGCGTATGAGCCCTTGATAGCGAGGATGAGGGCCAGGGCGATCGCATATGTCATCGCATCGACGACGAAAGGGGCCGATGCCGCGAGGACGAAGAGCGTCCCGCCCAGCGGTATGCCGATGAACTGCATCGAGACGGTCTGGGTCGCGAGCAGCTTGGAGTTGGCAGAGCCGAGGCTCGAGCGACTGACGAGCATCGGAACGAAGGCCGAGGCGGCGTTCTCGAAGAGGATCTCGGCGCTCCCCAGGATGAACGCCACCACCAAGAGCCACTGGATGCTCCCTCGCCCCCCCACCACAAGCACGGCGAAGAGGGCCACCACGAGCAGACGAACTCCATCCGCCGCCAACATGAGTCGCCGCCTGTCTTCCCGATCGACGATGGCCCCGCTGTGCAGACCGAACAAGAGAGCTGGGAGGAAGGCTGCAGCTGTGACGAGCGAGACGACCCGGGGATCGGAGCTGTAGACGACCGATAGCAGCGGTATCGCGGCCATCGTCATTCCAGAGCCGACGCCAGAAATGGAGGTCGCACTCCAGAGCCGCCAGTACTTCGGCCCAAGGCGTTGCTGACCAGGCCACCTCTTCAATGTTCGCATTCTCTCTGCGCGCATGTCCGTGTTCTCGGGCTTCTCGGTGGCCGTACGCTCGTCGGGCATGACACTACTATAGTAGTACTACACCCGATTGGCTGTCGCATGGCCTCACCGGCGCCCAGCTCCACGACTCGCGGCGCTGTCGCTGACCACCTACCAGGTGGGCTTCGTCACCGCTCAGGTGTTCTTCTCGGCCTGACTCTTCCCCCTCGGGTGGCTCGTGCCGCGCAGCGGGTTCCTCCCCCGAGTGCTCGGTTGGCTCCTTCTCCTCGACGGCGTCGCGGTCCTCATCTGGTTCCTCCAGGCCTTGGTCGCCCCGGACCACCGCGCGATCAGCTACCCGACGTGGGTCATCGGGTTCGTCGCCGAGGTCGGCCTCGCCCTCTGGCTCCTCATCAAAGGCACCCACTCCCAGACCGCCTTGACTCCGCAACGCCTGAGCATGACACCGACGCGCCCACCGGCGGCACGGCCCGAAGACATGCCCGCCAGGCAGCGATTAGACACAGGTCTGGCCCTCGCGTTGGCCTCCGGACGCAGGCCCGCGGAACGCGGGTAGCCCTTGGCGAGAAGTGGCATTCTTCTCGCGTCAGCCCGCCGAGGGAGAGGGTGTCGAGGTTGCCGCACGACAAGAACAGGCCCGAGTCGATCAACTTCCGCGTATGGCTCTTTCTGGGCCTGGGGACCGTTGCCGGCGGCGGCCTGGCCATCGAGTACGTCGGACACGGCGAGAACGCGAAGGGACTCCTTGCTGGCCTGTTCTGCGCAGGGTGCCTACTCGGTCTCTTCTGGGCCTTGGACGACGAGTAGCACCGCCTGAGGGGGTGCCCATCTCGCGGCGATGAGACGCAGCTTGACTGAGGCCGGGCCCTCCTTCGCCGGCGTGACAACAAGCCGGCGATCAGAGCAGATCGCGATCGGGTCGATCCCTGCCAAGCCGACACCCGCAGGTCGAGGCCAAACGCCGTCGCCTGCTCGACGAGCAGCGACCGCTTCCTATTGACCCACGAGTGGTCCGCACGTGTACTCGTCGGCAACCTCGGCCTGCTGAGTCTGGTCGAAACCGATCCGGCCCCTGGTCGTGCGCCTGGTGGTCATCGCGCAGGGATGACGCGGTGGAGGCGTAGCCCGGGACCGAGCTCGGTTTCGACGCGCCCTGTCCCGACGAAGCCGGCTGCCCGGTAGAACGCAGACGCATGGGGGTTGCCGGTGACCCACAGACGCGTGTGTCCCGAACCGCGAAGCCGGTCGGCGGCGTCCTCCACTAGTCGCAGTGCCACCCCGTGCCGCTGCCATGGTGGGTCGACGAAGAGGTCGTCCAGCTCGGGCTCGCCGTGCTCGCCGAGGCTCACCGTCGCGAACCCCACGATCAGTAGGACACCTGCGTGCTGTCGCTGGGCGACACGGGTGGTGCCGGCACCGACCGCCGTCCCCTCGTACTCGAGGAACTCGGGACGGGTCAACAAGGCATCAACGTCGCCGGAGTTCGACAACGCGGCCGCCCGGTAGATTCGCCGAAGGTCGTGCAGGTCGGGCCACACTGCCGTACGAACCCGGACACCACCGGTGATCTCACTCATCGGAGCCGCCACTCGGGCATACCGTGGATCCCACCGGATGCACCTCGTCCGAGACGGTCGACGCCAGGCGGCCACGGGCTGATCTGGGGGCGCGAACGGCCCGTCCCTCATCTCGTGGGGTCGCTGTCAGGCGCGGACGGGGCCGGCCCGGTCCAACGTGGCGGCCCCTACTCATCCGTTCGACTTCCCCGGGGTGTCTAGCACCGCCACCGTGCAGCGCGATACGCACGCCAACGTGCCGTTGTCGTCGCAGATGTGTGTCTCCCACACCTGGGTGCGGCGCCCCAGTGAGATGGGCCGGGCGGTTCCGTGGACCCAGCCCGACGCAACGGGTCGTAGGTGATTGGCGTTGATTTCCATTCCCACACAGGTCTTGCCGTCGCCGGCGACGAAGGTTGCCGCGAAGCTGACCAAGGTCTCGGCGAGCAGGACCGAGGCGCCGCCGTGGAGCAGCCCGAACGGCTGCCGGGTGCGGTGGTCTACCGGCATCCGGGCGCTCAGGCGGTCCTCGCCGAGCTCGGTGATCTCGATGCCCAGATGGCCGATCGCGCAGTCGGTTGTCATGGTGCGTGCCAGGGCCAGGTTGGGAGGGCTGTGCCAGATGGTGTCTCGCCGGGCGCGGCCCCGGTGTGATGCACTCGGACCCGCCAAAGGGGTGTACCTGGATGCGTCGGTGTCGGTCATGGCGCAGATACTGCCGGGGCCACGCGGTCGCTCGCGTCCGGGGAACTACCGCACTTTGCCCGGAGACCTGTTGACTGGGGCCGTGGTCGCACGGGAACAACGCATCGGACGGGCGCCGATGGCGGACGGCACCCGGGTGACCCACGCGGTCACGGGCACCGGCCCCGCGCTGGTGGTGTCCCCCGGGTGGCTCAGCCACCTCGAGCTGGACTGGTCGATCCCGGCGCAGCGCCTCTTCTACGACGCGTTGTCGTCGGGGCGGACCCTTGTGCGCTACGACCGTCCCGGCTGTGGCCTGTCCGACCCGTACACGGGCCCGAGGAGCCTCGAGCACGAGCTGGCGACGCTGTCCACGGTGGTCGATGCACTGCATCTGGATCGGTTCGACCTGTTCGGGTGGTCCCTTGGGGCACCGGTAGCCGCGCGGTGGGCGGCCGACCACCCGGACACCGTCTCGCGTCTGGTGCTCTACGGCGGATGGGCTCGTGGGTCGGAGATCGGCGACGAGGTGAGCCGCACCCACGTCCGGGGGCTGCTTGCCGGCCACTGGGGGCTCGGCTCGGACGTGCTGACGGAGCTGTTCGCGCCCGAGGCCGACCCGGGCACTCGGCGGGTGCTCGCGCGATACCAGCGAGCCGCATCCTCGGCCGAGACAGCGGTGGGTCTGCTCGACCTCGCGTACGGCCTCGACGTGACCCAGGCTCTGGCTCGCATCTGCGCCCCGACGCTGGTGCTTCATCGCGACCAGGACCGGGCGGCCCCGCCGGCGCAGGGCCGGCTCCTCGCCGACCGGATCCCCGGCGCTCGCCTGGTCGAGCTGTCCGGGCGCTCCCACTTCCCGACCATGGGCGACTCGCGGGCCGTGATCGACCAGGTTCGACGTTTCCTGGGTCTGCGGCGACTGCAGGAGGCGGCCCCGGTAGGGCTCACCCCACGCCAGTCCGAGGTCGCGGCCTTGGTAGCGCAGGGTCTGACCAACCGCGAGGTCGCCCAGCGGCTGCACCTCAGTGAGCGTTCTGTCGAGTCGCACGTGGAGCGGATCCGCCTGCGCCTCGGGTTCCGGTCCCGCACTCAGCTCGCCGCCTGGTACGTCGCCCAGCAACGGTCCTGACCGGCGAAGTGCCGTGGTTCCACGCTGTGCCCGAAGGACCGGGCCGGGCAGCCTCGCACCATGCGACAGTTCCCAAGGTTGTCCGTGTCCGCGCTCGGGTGGGCGGGCTTCATCGTCGTCACGGCGTGGACGATGGCTTTCCTGGCCGACGTGGTGGTGCCGCGAACGGTGGACGGTACCCCTCGGGTGGGTGCTGCCGCCGCGGTCGCCACCGATCTCAGCCTGCTGCTCCTCTTCGCGGTCCAGCACACCGTCATGGCGCGTCAACGGTTCAAGACCTGGCTGCGGCGGCGGGTCCCGGCGTCGTTCGAGCGTGCGACGTACGTGCTGGCCACCGACGTCGCCCTCACCATGCTCCTGGTCTTCTGGCAACCCTTCGGTGGTCGGGTGTGGCATGTCGACGGCCCGTTCTCGGAGGTGCTGTGGGCGCTCTACGCCGGCGGCTGGGCCCTGTCCATCGGTGCCACCTTCGCGGTGGACCACCTCGAGCTCGTCGGGCTGCGGCAGGCGGGGTGGGCCGTCGGCTCGCGCAACCGGGCCCCCAGAGGGTTGCAGGTCGCGGGCCTGCACGCGTTCGTCCGTCACCCGCTGATGACCGGGCTCATCCTCTGCGTCTGGGTCACACCTTCGATGGGCGTGTCGCACTTGCTCTACGCCGCAGGTGCATCGGCCTACATCGCGGTCGGGATCCGGTTCGAGGAGCGCGACCTGCGGCGCACGTTCGGGGCGGCGTACGACGACTACGCCGCCCGCGTCGGGGCGGTGCTGCCCCGCCCCTCCACCTGGAGGGGCTGACCGGTCGTCACGACGACAAGCCGTGCCTGCGCGGGCCACGATGCCCGACACCCCGACTCGGCTCGGCGTCATCGGTCAGCGCTGAGGGCCTCGACGGGCGCGACGGCCACGGCACGGGACGACGGCACCCAGGAGGCTACCAGGACCAGCAGGACGCCGCAGCACGCGATGGACGCCAGGACCGCGCCGGGCACACCCCAGACGAACCCGTCGGTCTGGAAGCCCACGATCGATTGCGCGCCGAGGGCGCCGTAGACGAGGCCCAGCGCCATCCCGAAGGTGATCGCCGTCGCCGACAGGGCGATGGACTCCTTGGTGATCATCGTCCGGACCTGGTCCGCGGTGAAGCCGAGCGCTCGCAGCAGCCCGATCTCGCGCGTTCGCTGGATCACGGACAGCGACATCGTGCTCGCGAAGCCCACTGCGGCGATGGCGGAGGAGACCACGACGACGCACGTCATGACCACCGACACGTTGCGCAGGATCTCATCGGTCTGCACCGCCTGGGTCGGCGTCAGCTCCCAGGAGCGGGCCGCGGCGCGCAGTGCCGAGGAGCCCGCCGTGAAGGTCGTCATCAAAGTCACTCCGATGACCAGTCCGAGAACGGACCGGGTGGTGCGGGAGGGCTCGCGCACGGCGTTGCGCGCCGCCACCACGCTCGGTGGGTCGCCGCCGAGCAGTCGGGCGACCATCGTCACCAGTGCCGGGACGATCATCCTGGCACCGAGCAGGAAGCCGCTCGCGGACGTGGTCGCCCCTAGGGTCGCGAGCAGCAGACCGCCGGGCCCCCCCTGCTCCCCGAGGACCGCGGCGGCAACCAGCGTGAGCGCGCCGAAGCCGATCAGCCCGAAGGTCGTCAGTCGCCGGAGCGAGCCGGCGCGGCGCGACTCGGCCGGAGGGATTGATGCTCCCAGGAGGGCCTGGGCGGGCGTCGCCCGCAGGACCGCTCGGGAGCCGACCCACGACGCCGCCGCGGCGGCCGTCGTGGTGACGACCGCCGCAGGCACGGCGAGTGTCGGGAACCACGCGTAATCGGCGTCGCGAAGGCTGCCGCCGGCCACGAGTAGCGTGCGCGTCAGGTCGCCGACGGCGGTGCCGGTTACCACGCCGGCCAGCGCGCCGAGAGCCGCCACGAGGGTTGCACCACGGACGACCGCTGCCCGCAGCGACCGGGCCTCGGCGCCGAGCAGCCGGAGCACGGCGATCTCGCGGAGCCGGCCGGCAAGGACCGTTTCGACGGCGTTGACGATGACGACCGCGGCGACGTAGACCGCAACGATGATGAAGACCGCGGCGACCGTGTCGAGGATCACCCCAACAGCCCCGCCCTGGCCGCCGCCCGCCCGCGCGTCGGCGGCCAGCAGGTCGGCGCCGAGGACCAGCGCCCCCGCGTAGAAGCCGCACATGCCGGCAACCAGGCCGACGGTGCCCACCTCACGCCGATCGCCGAGGACCAGGGAGCTGTTCACGCCACACCCTCCTCGAAGCCGATGAGCAGATCGGCGATCTGCTGCGGTGACATCGCCTCGTGGTCACCGGCCAGTCGGCCGTCGGCGAGGACGAGCACTCGATCGGCGTACGACGCGGCGACCGGGTCGTGGCTTACCATCACGATGGTCTGGCCGTACTCCCGCGCCGCCGCGCGCAAAAGCCCGAGCACCTCGCGGGAGCTTCGGGTGTCGAGATTCCCGGTCGGCTCGTCGGCAAGGACCACGGCCGGGCGAGGGGCGAGCGCGCGGGCGATCGCGACCCGCTGCTGCTGGCCCCCGGAGAGTTCCGCGGGTCGGTGGGCGAGCCGCTCGGCCAGTCCGAGCACGTCCAGAAGGTGGTCGATCCGTTCTGCCTCCTCGGTGGCGAGTCGACGGCCGGCGAGCTCAAAGGGGAGCAGCACGTTCTCCCGCACGTCCAGGGTCGGGACAAGGTTGAAGGACTGGAAGACGAAACCCACCCGCTCGCGCCGTATGAGCGTGCGAGCCCGGTCGTCCAACAAGTGCATCGCCTGCCCAGCCACCAGGACCTCCCCCGAGCTGGGGTCGTCGAGCCCGGCCGCGATGTTCATGAACGTGGACTTGCCCGAGCCAGACGGGCCCATTACCGCGGTGAACCCGCCGCGTGGCACCACGACGCTCACCTCGTCCAAGGCACACACCGTGCCGGCGCCGGTGCCATAGACCTTGCTGACCGAGTCGAAGGAGACAACAGCCTCAGGTGCAGTGCTCATGGCGACGACGCTAAGAGTGATCCCGCCCTGGGCACATCCGGCGCGAGGGGTGTTCCAGCTACTCCGGAGGATGTAGCACGGCTACAGAATTCCGTGCTCGTAGGCGTAGACGACCAGCTGCACCCGGTTGCGCAGCCCGAGCTTGGCCAGGATCCGCGAGACATGGGTCTTCACGGTCAGCTCCGAGAGGTGCTCGACCGCGGCGATCTCCGCGTTGGAGAGGCCACCCGCGGCACGGAGCAGAATATCGCGCTCACGTGGAGTCAGGTCGTCGTACTCGCGCCCCGGAGAGGACCGTGACGTCCGAAACCGCTCCAGCAGTGAGCGAGTAGCCCGAGCAGTCACCACCTGGCTTCCGTCCGCCACTGTTCGCACCGCGGCCAGGAGGAGCTCCGGCCGCGAGTCCTTGAGCACGAAGCCGCTGGCACCAGCCTCGATGGCCGCGACGGCAGCCTCGTCCAGATCGAAGGTGGTGAGCACGAGAACCCGGGGTGCACGCGCACCGAGCGCCTCCTGAAGCCTAGCTGTCGCGGTCACACCATCGATCCGGGCCATCCGGACATCCATGACCACCACGTCAGGAGCGACGTCGGTGACGAGCGCCAGGACCTCGTCGCCGTCGCCGGCCTGGCCCACCACCTCCAGGTCGGGCTGACTGTCGAGGACCATCGCGATGCCGGCCCGGAACATGACCTGGTCGTCGACGAGCGCGACACGCACCGTCACGGCGGGGGCTCCGGCAGGACCGCGAGAAGCGTCCACATGTCGCCCTCCGCCCCTGCCCGCAAAATGCCGCCGAGCAGCAGGACCCGCTCTCGCATGCCGGCGATCCCGTGCCCGGCACCCGGCGTCGAGGGGCGGCGAATCCGGTTGCGCACGACCAGACGATAGCCCGCACTCCAGTCCTCCTCGACCACCACGGGATGAGCCAGGTCACCGTGCTTGAGCGCGTTCGTGAGCGACTCCGTGAGGAGGCGATGCGCCGAGGCAGCCAGTGCTTCCGTGGTCGGCGGCGCTCCGTGCTCGACCAAGCGGAGGTCCATGCCGGATGCACGCGCCCGCGCGACCAGGGCATGGCGCGTGGCGCCACCCGACGGCACGTGTGGCCTTTCGTCGCGGAGCTCGGCCAGCAGGTCCCGCAGGTCCGAGATGGAGCCGCGGGCGGTGTCAGCGATCACCTCGAGCGCCTCCTCGGCCCTGTCCGCGCCATCAGGACCTGCGAGGGCGTAGCGGGCACCGTCCGCCTGGACCGCCACCACTGCCCAGGTATGCGCGACCAGATCGTGCATGTCGGCGGCAAGGCGGGCGCGCTCCGCCGCGAGACCGGCCTGCACCTGAGCCGTGATCCGAGACCGGCGCTGCCAGCGGACGAAGCCCGCCACCCACCCTCCCCCGGACACCAACAGCGCCAACGCGGCCGAGGAGATGACCGAGTACGCGTTCGCCCCACCCGTACCCGCCGCGCCGAGGTACCCAAGGGCGACGCCGAGCGCGATCACCACCGACGACATGAGCGCTCCGGCTAGTCCGAAGCGGCGCACCGCACGGCTGGGATCCGAACCCAGCACGAAGAACACCAGAGCGAAGCCCGCATCAGCCACCAGGGCCACTTGGCCCGAGGCGAACTGGACCAGACCGGCGACCCCGGCCAACACCACCACGACTGGCCAGGCGACTCGCCGCACCATGACGGCAGCGCCCATCAACACCGTCACGACGACGACTCGCCCATCGTGTTGGCCAATCGCCGGGACCAGCGCCACCGCGGTGAACAGCGTTGCCAGCCCAGCATCGACCCCCAGCCGGAACGGCCGCCGCCGGACGCTGTCATCCCACAGGTCGGGCTCAACCACGATGTCGAGGCTACGGCCTCCATGGACCACGTAGTCGCGTTCTCACCGACGCAGTCCCCGCCATATCACCGTTGTCGACTCCGCCCCGAAACCAAGCACTCAACACACGCCGATCGGCACGGTCAGCTGGCGGCGCAAAGACGCAACTCGGCGCTCGGTGCCCCCGTGCGGTTTCCCGGGGGTGTCAGAGGACGTGGTGCGCGATCAGCTTGTTGAGGTAGGCAACGTCGGTATTGCCCTTGAACTCGAACTTGACCTTACCAAGCCCCGAGAACCACAGCTCAAGTTCGGCGTCTAAGTCGAAAGTCCCTGCTGTCTCGAGTGAGAACGCTTGGACCTTCGCGAAGGGGAGCGAGGTGAAGTCCTTTTTCTTACCCGTCATGCCTTGAACGTTCACCGCGATGATCCGCTTGCTTGTGAACACGATGTAGTCGCGCATCCCTTTGAACGCCAAGAACCCCTGCTCGCCCTCGATGAGAAGCGGATCGATCTGACTCGCCACGTCCGAGTAGTCGATGCGCCCGAGTTTGACATAGCTGGCGTTCTGGAAATCGATCACTCCCTCACCCTATTCGAGGCCTCGCGACGCCCGGTCCGCGGCGTCTGTGCGTCCGCCAGGGACGCCGACTGTGGAGACGCCACGCATCTCGGGCTCTCCCGGCTGCGGCCGGGGCAGAAGGCGGCGTCCAGTGGCCAACAGGACGCACCCGCCTTGGCGAGGGCGCCACTTGTGGAAGTCTCCACGTATGCCGCGTGGGGACAAGACAGTGGACTCGATCTTGGCGCAGCTCGACGCCGCCGCCGAGGGCTTCACGTTCCCGGATCTCGGCCACGGGTACTACTTCGCGATCGATGCGCGGCTGCACGCCTACGCCGACCGCGACAGGTGGGCCTTGGTCGTGGAGACGGTCGGGTACAACCCCCGTGCAGGCGACGTCTTAGATGTTCTCCACACCTTCGGGAACTGTCTAACCAGCGGCCGTCCCGGATTCGAGAACGATGACTTCCTCGGTCGCACCGACAACTTCAACGACGTCGAGAACGAAGCTGAGCCGGAGACGGCTGCGGGGGTGAACCCCGTCGTCCGCGGAACTCAGCTAGACGTGTCCCCCGAACCCGGCGAGGACCTGTCAGCGGTATTCCGACGGCTGGTCCCGGTCCATCGTGACCTACTTCTCGCTGATGAGATCGAGCTGCGGCGCCGGCCGCCCTGGACATCCCGGAGATCCTCCGGCTCGAGGAATGGCACCAGCCGGACCTCTTCGAGACCAAACCCAGCCAGAGCGAGGTCTACCGACAGCTGGCCGAGGTCCTCGCGACCGCCGACCTGAGCAAGTACCACCCGAGCGAAGAACCGAACACCCACTGGACCAACTGGCCCGACTCCGGAGGTCTCTGACGCCAGCCGCCGTAGGCCACACAGCTGCCATCCCGCGAGCAACAGGCGGCGGAGTGGGGCAGGTCCTCGGCTGCGAGTATGAGCACATGGGTATCGCCGAGCCGCAGACGGAGCGTGTGCGGCTGGACCGGCCCCTCGCGACCGACGCGCCCGGGGTGTTCGCGATCCTCGGGGATGCGCGCACCGTTGAGCACAACCCCTCGGAGCTGCTGAATGACGAGGGTGGGGCTACTGAGCTCGTGAGCCGGTGGATCCGCCATTGGGATGAGCACGGCTTCGGCTACTGGTGCGCACGGCTGCCTGGCGAGGACCGCATCATCGGCTACGTCGGGGTAAAGCGCATGACCGTGCGTGCCCGACCGGTCCTGAACCTCGTCTACCGTCTGGCGCCCGACGCTTGGGGGCGGGGGCTCGCCACCGAGGCCGTCGCGGGCGTCGTGTCCAGAGTCGCGGCACGCATGCCGGCCGAGGTGATCCTGGCGCGCGTACGGCCCGGGAACCTGGCGAGCCAGAACGTCGCCGTAAAGGTCGGGCTCCGTCGCGACATCGCGTTGGACGACCACGGCGAAGACGGCTTGGACTGGGCCTTCACCAACAGAGTCCTGTCGTAGGGCATCCACCGGCTGACGTCGGTGGATGGCAACTCCGACCCCCGGCCACCGGGGCCGGAGCCAACCTGCCTGGCTGCTCGGCTCGGTCGACTCGCGGCGAAGAGACGCGGGTCCGTCCCGGCTGTGCCCTGGTGGAAGCAGGCATGGGAGCATCGGCAGGTGGCCGATGAGCAACTTCCCGAGATGGTCACCCTCGACGAGGCGTATCGAGCCGCCTTCTTCATGATCGACGCGTACGTCGAACTAGAAGCCAGACCCGATGAAGGGTTGGTGCTCTTCCATCAGTACCTGCAGTCAGATCCCGCGCGCTGGGAGGACTGGAAGCAGGCTGTGTCAAGGGCACGGAGCCCTGGGGCTGGACTCGACCCCTTAGCGGAGAACCTCGACAAAGACTGAGGGCCTGAGTGCACTAGGTCGTCTCGCGGCGCTATGGCGCGCCTCCCTCCCTCCTGCCCTCCCGATGGTGGGATCGGTCTGAGGCCGCATGATTTGCGCCCTCCGGGCATGTGACGGTGTCAGCGAACCAGCGCTTCCGATGCAGCGAGCAACGCGGGACATGGGGCTATAGGGCTAGTAGCGCGCCCGCCGAGGGGGGGAGTGCGGGATGCTGGTCCTCGGCAATCATCTGTTGCAGCATCGAGTAGCCAGCCTCAGCGCTGCCAAGTAGACCCACCTGAACCGCTTCTGCAACCAAATGCTGTGTCTCGCGTACCGGAATTCCTTGAAGTCGAGCGACGCGCAAGCTTTCTCGATCGTCGCTGATCCAAGTAGATCCGCGAAAATCCGCTCGCTGGCGGATGATGTGTATGGTCTGGGCTTCTCCCAAATGGTCGAGCGCTCGGGAAGCGGCGCCACCGAAAACAGCTTTACGAATTCCCTCGACTTGGAGAATCTCAATCTCATCGCTGATCTCTACTGGTTGCCCTAGCCAACCAGTTGGGTCGATCGAAGCCAAATCCCCGTAGGTCGCACTAGACCTTCTGCATTCCGCTGCGACCGCCTCAACCCACCGTCCCCGACCATCTAGAAGGCGCTCAAGCAGGTCTAGTTGATGTACGCAAGCGAAGTTGCAAAGAACCGTATTGTCGGGAAATAGATTGGTGGTCACGGCTCGTAGTCGTGGGCAGCGTCCGGACTTGGCTCGGTCAGCGCTGGCTCGATTGCGTCCCGCAGGGCCTCGACGGGCAGACTCATGAGGTTGGCTAGAGGGCGCAGGGTGGCTTTTCCATGCAGGTACGAGTCCAGCATGTCTCGAATTAGCTTCACCGGCAGGCGGGGCTGGGTGCTTGCCTCAACCCAACCTGCATAGTCTCCCAGAAGATCTACTTGAGCAGCGCAGTCGATGGTGCGGAGACGACCGAGGCGTGCCCGTTGGTCAGCGTCGATGAGTTTCAAGTTGAGGAGCCGCCACCCCAAGGAGCTTGGGGAGACTTTCAAGTCCATCACCTGGCGAGCGAATCCCTCATCGGAGACGCCGCTTGCGAAGCGGTCCCTAAGGATAGAAGCGGGCATAAGCAAACATGCCGCGAAGGAGTTGGCTCTAACCTCTGACGCATCCCCACGACTTCCTGCCATGACGTTCTCGTCGACGTGCAGGCCCTGATCGTCCAGGCACAGCAAGTGAGCGAGCTCGTGAGCGACCGTGAAACGTTGCCGCGTGGGGTTCTCGCTCGTGGAGACCAACAGAATCTTGGCTCCGCCTTCGGTCCAGAGCGCCAAGCCATCGCAGCCGGTGGCAAGTTCCATGGAACGCACATCGATTCCGAATGCACGTTCGACGGCTCCAGCGAATGTCTCTGAACTACCGAAGGCCGAGGGAGGACCTAGGTGCTGCAAGGCGAACTCGGCCAACTGGGCTCCCTGCTCAATCCACAAGGAGCTAGTGAAGCCCGGCGGCTTCGGCCAATCTTGATGACCGCCAAGGAAGTTCAGATTGTCTCGAGATTCCGCCAGTTTGGTGGCCTCGCGCACAGCGGACGTCACACTCACGCTGCCTGTTGCAGCGCGCGCAGCCATCCCTGCCCTTTGACCAGTGAGTAGCCAGTCCACGGTGGAGCCGGTTGCGTCGGCGATCCTCGCCAAGTCCAGCGAGCTGAAACGCCGCTTCCCGCGGAGCGTCTTGGAGAGCTTGGGTGCGTCCAGTCCGATCGTGGCGCCGAAGGCCTCTTGTGTCTGGCCAGACTCCTCGATCAGGCGGCGGACGCGGTCAACCAGTGTTTGTCCGGGCACGCGCCATTATGACCACGTGGTTGCGATAAGCGCAACGGCGCGCCGACCAGTGGGTGAGGGTTGAGTAGGAGTTGCGATTTCCGCAACCGGAGGCGTATAGTGACGATGGTTGCGAAAATCGCAACCCGACTCTATCGCCCGAAGGAGCAGCACATGCCCGAGCTGACCGGCTCGAAGGGGCCCAACGCCAAGACCGTCAAGGTCACGTTCAACACCGAGCTCCAGCTCGAGCTGCCGAAGGGAGATCTGACCGGCCTGCAGATCAAGCAGGCCGCAATCGCCCAGCACGCCCCGATCGAGCTGAACTTCCAGCTGTCTGTGCTCCACGGGCAGCGCTACGACGTGATCGGAGACGAGGACATCGTCAAGGTGCACACCCACATGGAGTTCACCTGCGTTGCCCCCGACGACAACTCGTGAACGGCGACCTGACCCTCGCCGTGCGGAGCGCCATCGACAGCCTGCGTGGGCACTTCGGGCAGGAGCCTGAGGTCACCCCGGACGGCGCCGGCGGCGCCCACGTCGTCATCAAGGAGGTGGGGGTGGGGTCGACCTACGACCCTGGCGCCACGTGGATGGGTTTCCACCTCAACGCGGCATACCCCCACTCGGATGTGTACCCGCACTACGTCGGGCGGGTCGAGCGGTGCGACCAGCAGGCGCACGGCTCGGCCGTCCAGACGGTCGAGTGGCAGGGCCGGCCCGCGCTTCAGCTGTCCCGCAGATCGAACCGGTGGAACCCGACCACGGACAACGCAACCCTCAAGGCGGAGAAGGTGAGGCAATGGTTCAGCGCCCTGTGAACCCCCCGACGAAGGGCTGGAGCGTCACCATCCCGGCGCCGCTGTGGCAGGACCTCCACCGGCACCTGTTCACCGGCGGCGGCGGGGGCGCGGTCCTGCTGGCTCGCCGCGTCGACGGGCCGCGCGGTCCCCGACTTCTCGTCACCAAGCTCATCGCCGCAGTCGCCGGCACCGACTACGTGGAGGGCACGTTCGGACACCACGCCCTGTCCGCGACCTTCGTCCGCGACGCCGCACTGCAGGCGCGCACCACCAGCCAGGCCTACATCGCCGTGCACGCGCACGCGGGAGTCGGGAGCGTGGAGTTCTCCGGGATCGACCTTGCCAGCCACGAGCGCGGCTACCCGGCACTGCGGCAGATCACCGGTCAGATCGTCGGCGCCCTCGTCCTCGCCGAGGGAGCAGCCGCCGGCGACCTGTGGCTCCCGGACGGCAGCCGCACCAACGTCGTCGAGGTGGTCGTCCCTGGCAATAACCTTCTCCGACTGCGTCCCACACCGGCACGACTCACCTCCGCGGACATCGCCGCGGACCGGCAGGTCCGCCTGTTCGGCGACGCCGGGCAGGCCGCCTTCACGGCCATGAGGGTCGCTGTCGTCGGGCTCGGCGGCGCCGGATCCCTCCTCGTCGAGCACCTGGCTCGACTCGGCGTCGGGCACCTCGTCCTTATTGATGACGACCAAGTGGAGAACGACAACCTCAACAGGCTCACCGGCGCAACCCCGAGCGACGTGGGCCGCCCGAAGACCCAGGCCGCGGCTGACAACGCCCGCCGAGCCAACCCCAACATCACGCTGGACCTGCACGAGGCGACCTTGGGGCCCAACACCGCCACCCTGCTCACACCATGCGACTGGATCTTTTTGGCCGCCGACACCGCCGGGGCGCGGCACTACGCCAATAAAGTCGTTGAGGAGAACCTCATCCCCGGCACGCAGGTCGGGGTCAAGATCCAGGTCTGCGACGATGGTGTCATCGGTCAGATCCACGCCGCGGCCCGGCCCATGGTGCCCGGAAGCGGGTGCCTGTGGTGCAACGGACTCGTGGACCCCACGGAGCTAGCCCTGGACCACCTCCCCCGCGAGGAAGCCCGCCAAGCCAGATACCTCAACGAGGTCCCGGCGCCGAGCGTCATCACTCTTAACGCCCTCGCTGTGGCGGAGGCCGTCAACCACTTCATGCTGGCCGTCACCAATCTCCACCGCGACGACGTCGACCCCGCCAGCGTGCTCATCAGACCGCGCACGCGTCAGCGGGACCTCCTCAACCCTAGGCGCGACCCCGCCTGTCCGTTCTGCGGTGACTACGCTGACGGTGAGGATGCGTCGTGATGCGTATGGGGCGAGCCACATGGCGCGCAATCGTGCTCTGCCTCGCGATAGGCACCTTCGGACTGGGTTGCTTCACGCTCGTGTCAGCCAGCGCCGCCTTCGACGAGGCAGGTCGTTGGTTTTCCCGCGCGACCTACCTCAGCCAGTGCGCCAACACCACGAATCAGGTGCCTGGCTGCCTCGCGTTGGCGCAGCACCAACCCCACTGGCCAGAGGGCGTCGAGGTGACAAGCCTGGACGTGGTGTTGGCTGAAGGTGCCGCCATGCACAACACCGGGTCATCGATCCTGAGCCTCGGCGGCGTGCTGATCGCGATTGCGGCTGTCTTTGCCTCTGTCGCGCCGCGAAGGTCTCGTTGGGCTAGAGAAGTCGGGGGGCCACCTGCGATCGCGGGTGGCGGGCACCGACACCCGGTGACCGATCCGCCAACCGAACCTGCTGCCTGAAGTTCCGGTGATGCTCGTTCCGAGACGCGCCAGCTCGCGGCGAAGTGGGGCACCCTAGGGCGTTCACTCGCGGGTTTGCTCGGACCTAAAGCCCAGGGGTGGCTGCAACCGCGTCCGACGATGTCACGTCTTGACACTCTCGGTGCACGAGGCAGGGGTTGCCACGCTCGGCTTGACCTTGTCACAGTGTCAAGGTGGAGTGTTGGGTGAAGGAGGTGGACACCATGGTCCCGAACAACACCCAGAACCCCGAGGCGCGGCTCGCCGCTGCCCTCACCTCGACGGCTGCGTCGGTCCGGCTCTCGACGGCGCTCGCGGCAGGCTCCCACCCGCGGCCGGAGTACGTCGAGCACCTGATCGCGCGGTGCGCCGTGGAGTCGGACTTCTTCGTTCGCGACATGCTGACCTGGGCTCTGTTGCAGCACGACCGGGAGGTCGTCCTCCCTCGCGTTCTCGCCGAGCTGTCCTCGGACGTGCCGCAGGCTCGCAGCCAGGCTCTGCACACGCTGTCCAAGATCGGGGACCGTCAGACGTGGCCGGCGATCACCCCGAGCCTGCTGTTCGACACCGACGACGAGGTCGCCCGTGCGGCATGGCGTACCGCGGCCGGGCTGGTCCCGCCGGGCCACGAGGCCCGGCTGGCAGCTGATCTGGCGACCCAGCTAGGGCGGGGAGGTCCCGAGGTCATGCTCAGCCTGAGCCGGGCCCTGCTCACCCTCGGTGACGCCGCTGTGCCGGTGGTGGCGCAGGCGTGCGGCTCGTCCGATGACAGAGTCCGCACCCATGCGCTCCTGACCGAGCGGTTGAGGAAGGACCCCCAAGCCGGGTTCGAGGACTCCGTGGAGGACGCCAAGCGGGCACGGGCGTTGCACGGCGCCCCGTTGGTGGGCGAGTGAGTCGATGCTGATCGGCGAGGTGGCGGAGCGTTCGGGAATCTCGACCCGAATGCTTCGCCACTACGACCGCACGGGCGTGGTGTCCCCGAGCGAGCGCACCGCCGGTGACTACCGCCAATACACCGAGGACGACCTGAGGCGCCTCTTCCACGTCGAGGGCCTTCGATCGTTGGGGCTGAGCCTGAAGGCGGTTGCCGAGGCACTCGACAGCCCCGACTTCACCCCGGCGCCGCTGCTCGCGGACCTGATCGAGCAGTGCCAGGACCGGATCGCCCGCGAGCACGAACTGCTCGCCACCCTCGAACGGGTCCGGGCCAGCGATCCCGAGGACTGGACCGATGTGCTGCACACCGTCAGCCTCCTGCGCGGACTGGACCACCCGAGCCCCTCGGCCCGCCAGCGCCTGGTCCTCTCCCTCGAGGGCGACGTGGCCCGCGAGGCTGGCCTGCTCGTCGAGGCCGCCCTGCGCGAACCCGACCCGACCGTCGCGGGGACCCTGTACTGGGCACTCGCCAGAGCCGGTGACGCCCCGGTACCCCTCCTGGCGCAGGCCCTGAGATCAACGGACGCCGACCGTCGACACCGTGCCGTCGAGGCTCTGGAGAAGATCAACACCCCGCCGGCCCTCTCGGCGATCGCCTCCGCTGGAGGTCATCTCGACCCGTACGTCGCGCGCCGCGCCACGATCGCCGCCGGCAGGGGCGGGGACGCCTCCGCCGCCGCGGACCTGGTCGCACTCGTCACCAAGGACGACGACGCCGTGGACGCCATCGACGCCCTGCGCAGGCTCGCGACCGACCACGCCGCGGTGGACGAAGTGGACCGCGCCTTGGCGGCTGCCACCGCCGAGAGCCCGCCCGTCCACCTCATCCGCCTCATCGACGCCATCAGCGAGGTCGGCTCCCCGGGGTCACGACAAACCCTCCGAAGACTCATGGCACACGGCGACAGGCAGGTTGCACTCGCCGCGCAGTATTCGCTCGACGTCCGTTCCGGGCATGGCCGCTGACCGCGCCCTCCGCTCATCGGTCAACCGGCGGCATTCGCCAGGCCCCGCCCGGAGAAGGACTCAGGCCCCTGCGGTAGGTGAGCTCGCGGCGAATAGACACAACTTCCACCACTCATGCATCGGAGTAGATCCGGGTGCCGCGATTTCCCGGTACCGCGGTGCTGAGCGATCACTGCCGCCTGCGTGCTGCGGGCCGGCTCATCAGCTGATGAGTTGCTGGAAGCCGGGTTCACCGCGGATCGGATCCAGGTCGGAGTCGTTCCTCGCCGAATCCCGGAACGCCTCCGACATCTCGATGGCCTTGCGGAGGTGTTCGACGGCCTCGCTCGCGCGACCGCACTGAGACTCGCAGCAGGCCAGATTGAAGAACAACATGGGGTACTGCGGATGGGACGCAACCACGGTTCGCAGCTGGTCGGCGACCTCGCGGTACGCGCCCTCTTGATACAGAGGGGCGAGGGGAGCCCAGAGCTCCCAACCCCGGGCCTCGTACGCCGCTCCGGGAGTGCCCTCAACCAGGAGGATGGTTGTCCGGTCCTTCGTGGCGGTAGCCATCCGGTCCGTGCCAGGCGGGGCGGACACCAAGGTGCCGGTCGGCGCGTCCAGTTGTTCACCATCGATCTGGAACACCGCGTGGCCGCGGAGCACGAGGAACAGTTCCTGGTCCGCCGTTGGATCGTCCTGGTCGTGCCGGTTGATGACGACGTCGCCCGTCTGGTGTGCGGTCCACGCGGTGACCCCGAAGGCGGTGATGCCGAGGTGGTGTCGGATCGGCCGATAGTGGCTTCCGGCGTCCTCGAACTCCTCGATCTCATCCAGATGCGCGACTGCGTACGTAGCCATGACTGGTCCACTCCTTCGCTTCACGTGAACTGCCTCGGACGCTATAGGCAATGCGGGACGTTCGTGCTGGCAGTGCCCGCCGATGTTCGGGACGCACGCTCCTGGCTGGCACCGCTGATCATCCTGGGACGGACACGCTGCGCCCGATGGCGGCGCAGAGACGCACGTTGGTCCGGCTGGTCATGCAAACCACCGGTGCCCGCCAGGGTGCGGAAGTCGCGCCACATACGTGCACATGATGCGGTGGTGGTCTTACAGAGTTCTGACGGCATCTCCAGAGGGCTGGCGCGACAGCATGGCGACGGGCTGGACTGGGCGCATGATCCCGTCCAATGAGCAGCAGGTCCTCTCGACGTGGAGCCCCTAGGGGCATGCGCTGGTCGCGATGGTGAGCCTGCTGATGTTCACGGCCTGCGGCACGACTACGGCGTCGCAGGCGCCGGGTGGCGCGACGCCTCCTGCGGTGACCGCCTCGCCGAGTTCTCCGGCTTCCAGGAGCACCCCAATGCCTCCGTCGGGCGCTGTGACACCAGTAGGCGCTTACCTGTCTAAGGCGGAGTACACCGAGCAGGCTGCGTCCCGGGCAGGGACCAAGGTCGTCTACTTCTTCCACGCCACGTGGTGTCCCACCTGCTGGGCGACGGAGAAGGCCATCGCCCGCGGCGGCATCCCCGACGGCCTGACCGTGGTCAAGGTGGACTTCGACAGCGAAGGAGACCTGCGCAAGAAGTACGGCGTGACCACGCAGCACACCTTCGTGCAGGTCGACGCGTCAGGGGCCGAGGTCGCGAAGTGGACCGGTTCGAAGGACGGCGCCGAAATCCTCGCCAAGACGGTCTGAGGTGCCACTTGCGCTCCTTGTGGCCCTCCTTGCTGGTGCCCTGACCACGCTAGCTCCGTGTGCTCTCTCGCTGTTGCCGGTCGTGGTCGGAGGGTCGATCTCCGGGGCCGCCGACGCACACGCGGTACGTCGGGCCGTGATCGTGACGACCTCCCTCGGTGTGTCGGTGTTCGGATTCACGCTCGCGCTTCGGGCCACCACCGCGCTCATCGACATCTCCCCCTCGGTATGGCGGTGGCTGAGCGGAGGCCTGCTCATCCTGCTTGGCCTGGCTGCCGTGTTCCCCGAGGTTTGGGACCGCATGTCGGCGGCGACCGGCTTCAGCCGGCGCAGCGCGCGTGGACTGTCCGCGGCCTACCGTCGAGATGGAAACGCCGGGGCGGTGCTGACCGGGGTCGCGCTTGGGCCGGTCTTCACGTCCTGTAGCCCGCTCTTCGGGTACGTCGTGGTCACCGTGCTGCCGGCCGAGCCGGCCCGCGGCCTCGCGCTTCTCACCGCCTTCGTTTGCGGGCTGGTGGGCGTGCTCCTGCCCATCGCCTTGCTCGGCCAGCGCGCGGTGCGCCGGTTGCGCTGGGCGGCCGACCCTCACTCCTGGCTGCGGCGCGGTCTGGGCGTGCTCTTCGTGGTGATCGGGCTGCTCGTGGCCACCGGCCTCATGCAGGACCTGGAGACCTGGCTCCTGGAGCACTCACCGGTCGCCCCGTGGGAGATCGGCTCCGACATCGGCCGTTGAAGCGCCACCTCCGCGGAGCTCGCCACCCCAGTCGGAGAGAACGCGTAGCACGCCAAGGCCAGCTCGTCGCCCCTCATCCGGCCAGTCTGGGCATTGGCCTCGGGTTGATCGCCAGCACAACGGGACTCGTCGGCGGAATGCGGAGCCGCTCAGGCCGAGCCATCCAGCGGGGCCCCCTTGACAGCCCGAGCGACAGCATCCAAGAGGTCACGCGAGCATTCCAACCACTTTGCACCGATGGTGAACTTGTCGCCGGCGTGGCGGGAAGCGTGCAGCTCGTGGTGGAAGACCTCTCGACAATGCGTCTTGACCATCGGTGAGGAACAACTTCTCGACCTGTCCGATCGCGAAGGACGAAAAACAACATGCCCGCCTGGCGGCGATGTGACGCGCCGAGCCTAGAAAGCTGGCGCTTGCCTGGAGGGGCGCCGCGGTCGCTGCCGCTGACGAGGCATTCCTGCCGCGCAGGGGCCGAACATATGGCAAGGTTCGTCTGGCCGCAGGTGGATGCGGTGAGTCATACGGGGGTTTCTAATCCTGTGCCGAACTGGCTAAGAGGGGGACGCGAGATGAACGGTCGTGCTCATGGGGCGGCGTTCGATCTACTTCTTCGGGAGGCGGTCGTTGGGGTCCCGAGCGAGTACTTCTCGCTTCCATACCTCGACAAGCAACGGGCGTCGACGACGGCGCATCAGGAGCGGGTGTACTGCTACGAGCTCTACCACCAGATGCGTCTCGTGATGGCGGAATCCAAGCACGATGCCATAGCTGCCGCAGTTGAGGATGGCTGGCGTGTGAACGGCGAGGTCGCGAAGGGTCTTTCGTACATCAGTGGACGACAGATCCCCGATTTCATATGGCACAAGCCGGGCTCGCTTGAGAACGGGCATGTTCTTGAGGTCAAGTCGGCAGCGGCTCGATGGGCGCCTTTGCACAGTGATGTCAAGAAGTTGCAGGAGTTCAAGGCTCAAGCAGGCTACGCGCATGCCACGCTGCTGACGTTTGGCCCCATCCCCACAGAGAGTGCTGCGTTGAGTAGCCTCCGGGCGTTGGCTGTGGGTGCGGGTGTCGGCATTCTCTTCCATCGCGGAGTGGGTGACGGGTTGTCCTATTAGCGCTCACTGAAACCCCTACGGGTGCATGCCCTGGTCCGGCGCGCTAGACCGCCCCACACCAAGACGATGGGCTCGACGCACGACACAGAACTGCCCGCCTGCCCGTAAGGGGGCCGCGCTGGGTGCGCCCGGCAGGCGCGCGAGACCGGTGTTCGACTGGCGGCTACTAGACGATTGTCGGCAGGATCGGTGTCTGGCCAGACTCGGTCCAGGTGCCCGGCGGGACGCTCTTCAAGCGGCTGCCCACCGCGTCCACTCGGTGTGGCTCACTATCGGGCTGCATCCCGTCGGGCACCGTGACGAGGCGTGGCTCAAGAAGGGACTGCCCAGCTCGTAGTAGCACTGCCCACCTCGCCGTCCATCACGGTCACGAGACAGGCGGGAGCAGCGCATGGCGCAGGTCATCATCGGGGTCGATCCCCACAAGCTGTCGGCGACGATCGAGGTCGTCGACGCCCACGAACGGCTGCTGGGACAGGGGCGGTTCAGCACCGACAAGGCCGGGTACGCGGCCATGCGGGCGTACGTCAAAGCGTGGCCGGAGCGGACCTGGGCGGTCGAGGGCGCCAACGGTGCCGCGCGTTCCCTGGCGCAACGGCTGCTGGAGGCCGGTGAGGACGTGGTCGACGTCCCGGCCAAGCTGGCCGCCCGGGTGCGACTGTTCGACACCGGGCACAACCGCAAGACCGACGCTCACGACGCGCACTCCATCGCGGTCGTGGCCGTCCGCACCAAGACCCTGCGGGTGCTGACTGTCGACGGTGAGCTCGAGGCGCTGCGGATGCTGGTCGACCACCGTGACGCCTTGAGCCGGCGCCGGGTGCAGAGCCCGAACCGGCTCCACACTTTGCTCGCGGAACTGACTCCGGGACAGACAAAGAAGGACATCACCGCGTTGCAGGCCAAGGCTCTACTCGCTGCGGTCCGACCGCGCGACGTCGCCGGGCGAACCCGCCGCCGGCTCGCCACCGAGGAGCTGGCCGAGCTGACGGCGGTGGACGCCAAGATCAAGAAGTCCACCGCCGAGCTCAAGGCACTGGTCATCGCCCGCGGCTCCCACCTGATGGACCTGCCCGATGTCGGACCGGTGGTCGCCGCCAGGGTCCTGGCTGACGTCGGCGACGTCGCGAGGTTCACCGACCGGAACCGGTTCGCGTCCTGGACCGGCACCGCACCCCTGGACGCGTCCTCCGGTGAGCACAGCCGGCACCGGCTCTCCCGAGCCGGGAACCGCCGCGTGAACCACATGATCCACATCGCCGCGATCAGCCAGATCCGCCTCGACACCGACGGGCGGGCCTACTACCGCCGCAAGCGGGCCGACGGCAAGCGGCCGATGGAGGCCATCCGCTGCCTGAAGCGCAGGATCTCCGACGCCATCTATCGACAGCTGGTCACCGACGCCGCACCCGAGCGCGTGAACGCGGGCCCGGGAGGGCACTACGGGGCGTCTCATGTATCCAGCGCGGCCGGCTCAATCCCGCACACCGGCACTTCGGATCAGCCACTCCCGGGACCCGCAACAACAACGCTACGCCCGCCTGCCACACGGGGGAAGGCCGAACCCGAAAGGCAGCTCGAACCCGCGGGTTGACAACAGAAGGGAGCCGAAGAGACGCACCTCGTCTCGAAATGGCCGGCAGGTCCGGGGTGCTTGCCCGGGGAGGCCCTGGCCGGATTGAGCCCACCTCATTTGCGGCCCGTGCATGCTCAGCGCGATGCCCGGCCGAGAAGCACGAGCGCCAAATCGGTAGTCAGCTGTCATCCTCACCATGCTGAGGAAGGCGCAGGCATGGAGTTGTGTTCGGAGCGAAGCGCTGCTGAGCGTGGTATGTGTAAGCGTGCCATGCCGCCGGCCAGTTGATGGGGCCTGGGCTTCGTCGAGGTGCTTTGGAGGAGGTGCGATGAGAATTCCGGCTGCTGTCCTGGCCGAGGTGGACTACCGCGCCGCGGTGATCGGTGAGCTGAACGCACGTAATCGCTACCTGCCCCCACCGCTAGCCGATCGTGCGCTCCTTGGCCACGTCGAGGACCTGATCGGTCGGGTCCAGGCCCGCATGCGTCGAGACTTCCATCCGGCACAGCAGGACAGCGTGTTGGCCCGCAAGGCTGGTAGGGGATCACGTCCGCTGCCGTACGTCGCGCTCGAGGACCGGATCATTTATCGGGCATTGGTGAACGTGGTCGTGGGCCGACTGCCGGTGGTACCTGACCGCGGTGATTACGACGAGTTCGCCGATAGCCCACTGGAAGTCAGTGGTTGCAAGTACGTTCTCAAGGCGGATGTCGCCGCCTACTACCAGTACATCGACCACGAGAGACTCATCGACGAGGTTGTCGCTCAGACCGGTGACGACCTGGCCATCACCGCGGTTGTGGAGTTACTGCAGGGTGGTACTGGCCGCCAGTTTGGGCTGCCTCAGATGACCGAACCCTCCGACGTGCTCGGAGACTTGTACGTCGACCCGATCCGGCGCAATCTCGTGCGTCTCGGCTACGTGACCGGCCGTTACGCCGACGACTTCCGTGTCGCCTGTGCGGACTACAGCGAGGCACTGGAGGCTCTTGAACACATCGAGCGGTCAGCGTTCGAGCTCGGGCTCGTCCTCAACGAGGGGAAAACCGGTACGCCGGGAAGGGAAACCTACAAAGAGTCCCGGACCGAGGTTAAGCGCGCCGAGCAGCGTTTCTTCGACGAGCAAGACCTACAGGGCATCACTCTCGAGGAGTTCTTCGGATCGGCCACTGCGGCTTACTCCGACAACGATGACGAAGACCTCGTGGACGTGATCATGGACGACGTCACACAAGAGGGGCGCAGGTTGCCCGGGAACGAACATGACGAGACGGAACTGACGGATGAGACTGCAGCCAGGCTCGAGCCGACCACCGACCAGCTCGCGGTCGCGGCGCGGGTAGTCAGCGTCTGGCGTGATGAGGACTCCAGGAGCGACTTCGGGTGGGGCTCGCCCATCTGGTCGACCTTGTTGCGCAAGTCCTTGGCCACGTTGGAGACAGGCCGAGATGACCGCGCGGTTAGCGCTGCCATTGCGCTCCTCGTCAACGAACCACACCTCACTCCGCAGGTGTGCAACTACCTGATCGCGGTCGGCAGGGACGATGCAGCCCCGGTCCACCGTGTGCTCAACGAGCTGTGTGGACGCGACCGCAACATCGTAAGTATTTGGCAGTCGCTGTGGATTGCCCACCTCGCGGGGTCCGTGTCCGACGGGACGCGACGTCGCCAGCGCCACATTGAGTGGTTGGAGGAGCAGGTCGTCGGTGCTCATGACGCGGTTTCGGCGCAGGCGGCCCTCGCCCTTGCTCGTAGGCGCCAGTTGACCGTCGAGCTCAGCGCGCGCGCGTACGACCGCGCTCCGGAGCCGCACAGGCTGACCGCCGCCCTGGCCCTAGCTGCGGCCCGGGGAGCGAACGGGGTCGAGGAGGTCGCCACTGACCAGATCGAACGCTGGCTGGCGGAATGGGCGCGGAAGCAGACCTGGGGGACTCGGCGCCGCGTCGTGCGGAAGGCGCGGCCAGCCGGTGATAGGCCGTCATGACCACGTCTTCACAGCCGGGCGCACCCGCGGCCAGCGTGCCCGATCTCTCAATGGTGTGCGAGCAGTCTCGGCGCCAACTCATGATCGCATTTGCCGAGCATCGTCGCGCCGAGGCGGCACTGGAGTCCCGCACGGCCATCGGCGGGAGACTCAAGGTCCTGCCACCTGGGTCAATGCAGGCGCAACATCGTCGAGAGGGCGTCCTGGTGCGGTGCGTGACCATCGTCGAGTCCTTCGTTGCCGGCCAGCTCGTCATGCGGCTGGCACCTCAAGCACCTTCTCCTCGTGCCGCGCTGGTTGAGAAGCTTTACGCCGAGTTCGAGGACAAGGGCACGGGGTCATGGCTCGCGATGGAGGAGTACTTCACGAAGTACGTGACGAAGGAAGTCAAGATCAGGAATGGCGCCTCGCCGTTTGCCAAGGTTGCCCCCATCATCGAGGCTAGGAACGCGCTCGTTCATGGGCTTGGACGCTTCACAGCTCGACAGGTTCGAGGTAAGGGACTGCAACAGACCAAGCAGCGCCTCAAGGCATTGAAGTTCCGCCTCACGCCGGACGAGCTTGGTGTGCTCGTCACTCCCGCCGCTCTAGAGGAGTCCGTCATGGCTCTGCGGGCCTACCTCGAGTGGGTCGACCGCGAACTGAGCGACCACGCCCCCCTCTGACCTGCAGCCCGAGCGCGGTGAGGCCCGAATCGCTTCACTACCGATGCGGCGGATCGATACTCGCGGCACTGTGGCGAAGTCCGATGTTGACGCCCCGGTGCTACTCGTCCGCAGTAAGGATCAACCGTGAGTCTTGAGTCAATCGTGCCCGTTCAAAAGAAAGAATCCAAGGCGGCGGATCGTTATCGAACACGATCACTTGAAGGTGCTCGGCGTACTCCTCGGCGACCTCACGGATGAGTGTGTACATGTCGTCCACTCGAGCGGCGTCGAAATCCTTACTGCCCAAGTTGCTACTGAGCCCGTCAAGGACCAGGAGACCCGGCAGTGGTAGGCCTAAGCGAATGGAAGTCGTGTGATGAGCCAAGGCGTGGGCGACATTGACTAGAGTCGCAAGCCCTTGGCTACTGAGCGCGTCGAATGTTCTTCCGGCAACCTCAGGCAGGTAGGTCGTGCGATTGAGGGTGGCAGAACCCGCACCTTCCACGAGCGGCGAGTGGAGCCGCTCAAGGTAGTAGGAGAATGTGCGCTCGAGCTCGCGTACATTCTGATATGCGGAATCGAGCTTCGCTGACTCCAACTGGGACAACAGATCATTGCGTTCATCCTCAAGAAGCGCGACTTCTTGATCGATGAGTGCGTTCTTTTCATACAGCTCCAAGTAGTCGTCGAATCGTTCGAGGTCGCTTTCGAGCCGAGCTTGGCGTTTGGCCGTTGCCGAAATCTCATCCGCGGCCGAGGACACGAAAGAGTTAGTAGCGATTCGTAGACTGATGTCCAGCCGCTTTTCGATAGCCTCCAACTGGTTCGCCCGCGCCGCGGCGGCGTGCGATTCATCCAGCCGCCGGTCGAGCAATCCTTGCGTCTCTGAAATCTGAGCGTAGATTCGATCCAGCTCGCGACTCATCGCAGCCGGCGCGTCTGACTCGTGCACCTCCTGCAGGCATAGTCGACAGTGCCCCTGCTGGTCTCGCTCAGAGGCTTCCACCCCTTGGCCACATCTCGGGCATACGACGAAATCAATATCACTCAGCAGCTCCGCCGAAACGATGGCCCGGTTCAGCCTTCCTGCCTGAGCGGTTAGATCGCTGATGAGATCTTGAAGATCCGAGATCTGCCTCGCGGCGGCCGCCGCCGCCTCCTTCGCGTCCGAGGCCTCCTTCTGCGCCAACAAGTACTGCTGTCGGATGGCTGCGGCACCTTCGCCAACTGTCGCGTCGGCTGCAATCTCGTTAGGCCGGTCGGCGAGGTCTGCGAGAGCGCGTGCAGTCTGGTCGCGTCTAGCTTGCACCTCTGCAAGATCAGCGAAGGGGGTGTGGGCAAGGAACGCTGCGGCGGCGAGGCTCTGTCGTCCCAAGGACTCGAGGCGACGTTCAATTTGACGCAATCCTGCTTCTACTTCGGCGGCCTCGAAATTGTAAAGTCCATAGTTGATCTCGAAGACGTAACGGCGCTTCATGTCGCGAAAAGGGTCTTTGTGACCGAATACCATCACGTCGATCTCGTCGCCCGGGACGAAGCAATAGTTGAGCCAATCATTGATAGTCACCGGCGTCATGGTCGACGTGGCTTTTGTCCTGGCTGTCGGAACTTCGACAGCGGGAATGTCCAGCTTCCGCAACAGCCAAGTCCCGAAGGTATCGCTCGATCGAATCGTTGCCCGCGAAGCCGGTAGCCTCAGAGCTTCACCGGATCCTGTAATGTCGACCGGAGCCGTGTCTGTCGTGACGAATGGGCGGCTCATGCTGTAATCGGCAGTACCAATCCTAAGCAAAGCTTGAATTTGGGTAATTCTCGCCGTTTCCGGTGGCAGATGTCGTGGTTTGCTTCCGAGCACCGCGCGGAGCACTCGGACTAACGTCGTCTTTCCGCTTGCGATGTCACCGCTTACGACGTTGAGACCAGATGAGAAGTCGATTCTGCGGTCGGCGCCCACGAGATTGATGGAGTCCAGGCGAAGCAGTGTCACGAGAGTTCCTTGGTCCATTCAAGTTCATTGAGTTCGGGCACGATCTCGTAGATGAACGTTTTCAGCTTGTTCCCCGTCCAGTCGAAATGACGCCGCAGCACTGGAAGCGTTCGGGCTAGATCCTCGAACGAGTCGTCCTCCAGGAGCCACTCACAGAGTCTCTCTCCCTCGTTCGTCGTCCGGTAGCCGTAGCCGCGGGGGGTTGGGAGAGCGATGATCAGACCTCGCCCAAGCAGACCGCCAAGGGCGGAGTAGTACTGGGGATCCCACGGGCCGTATCTGTAGCGCAGCATCTTGTCGGCGATGCGGCTGGAGTCGGACGGGGCACCGCCGCCCTTCACGCCGAGCGCGTCTAAGGCGCGGTTGAGGTGCTTGGGATAGCGCAATAGGAAGTCGAGTTTGGCCAATTTGGTCCGACCTTCCAAGAGGCGGGGATCGCCGTTGCGCTTCCGGCTGAACGTGTCGATCAGGAGCAATAGGCGGGTCTGCGTCTCGGGCGTGCTGACGTAGGCCGTGCGCTTCATGGCATCCTCCAAGGGAAGCGGCACTCGTCCGAAACCTGGCAGACAACCCCCACCAACTCAGTGACATCGCCGAAGCGATCATCTGGATCCGCGGACCCAAGAGATCCGTGAGCTTTGAGGAGCTCAGCAAAGACCTTGTCGCCAACCATCGCGTCGCTCTTATAGGGCGTTGCAATTGCCTCGGCCAGCCAGAGGGCAGCGTCCACGACGGTGTCCGCGTACTCCATGTCAGATTGCGGCCCGGCTCTCACGGTCCGAAGGCGCAAGTCGCCCACCGCCCTGAGCTCTATAGCCTTTTGGATCGTGTTGTAGCTGGCGCCTGCCAGCCGCAACTTCCGTTCAAGATCCGACATTGACGGTCGAGCCATCAACTCGCCCCATGCCTGGGGCAAGACCACTTCCCCGGGTAGTTCGGAGAGAAGACGTGCGCTCGCTAGCCCCATTTGGTGCGGCGCTTGGTCGAAGTTCACGAGTTCGAGGAGTTGCTCAGATGTCGTGCTAGACGTCCCCTCTTGTTCTGCCTCCGCGATGGCAAGTAGCCGCACGTATGTGGTCCGCGCGATGGGCAGTGTGCAACTGGGTATCAGATGCATCAGAAGCATCAGATTCTTGTCATCGATGGACGTGCGACTCGGCTGACCCGATCGAACTCTGAGGCGCTGGAGGAACGGTTCAACGTCTGCTGGCGGCACGCCCAGAGATTTAGCTACTGCAGCGTTGGTCTCTGCAGGGCACTGTGCAGGGTTTGCGAAGAAGGCCTGAGTCGGCTGCTTACTGACAGCCCTTCCCTCAAGGAGCAGTTCAAATGTCCCTGGAACTTGTTGGGTTTGCTGGAAAGCTCTCCCAAGCGAATCCAGGCCGCCTCCAGGTCTTGAAACGACGCTGAGCGACCAAGCGCTGCGGCCCAGGTCCCGGGACTTTGCCTGGCACATGCGAGCGTGACCGTTGTAGACCAAGGTTAAGTCCTCTTGGTGCTCAAGGAGCACAACCTTGGGGCCGTCGGGGATCAGGGTCTGAAGCCAGAAATGGACGGCCAGACGGACTTGATACCGGTAGCGCCCGAACGTGTCTCGACCGCTCTGGTCGCCCGGTCCAACGGCTCGCAACCTCTCGAGCACATCCTCGTGCTCGTTCACCGCGCCCATGCCCCCCACGCTGACGTGAACCTTGCTACCACGGCAGAGACCGATCACGCGGCCTTTCACCCGACTTGGCGGCCCGAATGCGCGCAACGACCGCCCGCGTCAGCATTGACCACAGTGCCGACTCACCGGCCTTTGCGTGGTGAAGTGTCTCTCGGATGAGCAGGTGTGCCGCAGCTCGGTCTCTGACGTAGTTGCTGTTACGTCGCGGTGGTGGGCACGGTCCCGCCTTCTGGCCCAGCGGGGATTGGTGCTCAACCGAAGTAGGCTGCCCAGGTGGCTGATCGACTTTTGAAACGCCTCCGACGTCCGTTGCGGTCAAGTTCAGAGGTGTAGGTGCCGACGTCCGGCGGAGTGGCGCCATCCAGTGCGAGCGGGTCTTGGGTACGTCGGTGATGGAGCCGTTCCGGCCTTCGCCATCCTTCGCCCACAGTGGGGCTCAGCGTCCGGGGCCAATTGGGCGGTGAGCCGGGGGATAGGTGGGCGTCGAGCCCAACCGGACTAAGCGGGCGACGCGCGGCCTTCCCCATAGTGGGCGAAGAGACGCAGTACCTCGGGCGCTTGTACCACCAGGCCCAGCGGGCCCTCCGGCGTTCACGAGGTTGAGCTAGTAGCGCTGCCCCTCATGTGCCGGTCCAACGATGACCGCAAGCGGGTGAGCGTGCTAGAAGCCACATCAGGAGAGTTGCCGCACGCAACGAGCTAGTCCGTGTGAGCCCAGAGGAGGTCACCCATCCGACGCGCGGCACGCAGCCGCAGCTCGTCCACTGCGTGGGTGTACCGCTGCGCGGTGGCCATCTCAGTCCAGCCCATGATGGACATCACCGTTCGAATGTCGACGTCCTGCAGCAACAGCAGGGTCGCCGCTGTGTGGCGAGCATCGTGCAGTCTCACGTGTCGCACGCCTGCGGAGGCAACCAGGTTGTTCCAGTCCCGGTTATCGCGCGCGGGGTCGATGAGCCCTCCTGTCGGACTGGGGAAGACCAAGTCGTGTGTGGCGTCCCAGTCCGGCCCTGCAGCCAGCCTGGCCTGCCTGACTGCGACGCGCTGGGTGCGAAACTCCTCCACCAGCGGCTTGGGCAGCACGATCCTGCGTCGGGAGGCCGACGTCTTGGTCTCGACGAGGAGCAGTCCGCCACTCTTGCGTCGCGGACAGTGCGCTCCGCGGTGTTGGCCGCATACCGGCTGCCCATGTATGCCCCCGCAGCCGTGGCTCCACGTGTGCCGTTGAGCGGAACGCCGAACATGCAGCACGCCCTTGTCGAGGTCGACATCTGGCCAGGTCAGCGCCAAGGCTTCTCCCTGCCGCAGTCCGAGAGCCAAGGCGACTGACCACCGCACCGGATGCCTGGTGCCAGCTGCAGCCGTGAGAACTCGACGGGTCTCCTCCACGGACAAGGGTTCCACCTCGACAAGCGCCGCCCGTGGAGGCCTGGCCACGATGACCGGGTTGTGCGCGAGACGTCGCCGGCGGACGGCTTCGTTCAGCGAGGAGCGCAGTACGCGGTGAACGGCGCGGATCACGTGTGGTGACCGCCCTTGGGCGGCCATGTCGCGGTAAAGCTCCTCCAGATGCTCGGGCCGCAGCTCGCTGAGCTTGCGCCCACCCAACGCAGGGACCACGTGCACGCGCATCTGGCTGCGGTAGGTCGACAGCGTCTTCCACCGAGCCGTCATCGGCAGGATCGTCTCCAGCCAGTGCTCGAGCCACGTGGCCAGCGTCACGTCATCCTCGGTCCACACGAACGTCCCAGTGTCCCGCGAGCGCTCGAGCTCCCGAACAGCCTCCCGCAGCTCGGCCTTCGTGCGTCGTCGCAGGTGCTTGCGGGCCCGGGTCCCGTCCGGCCTCCGGTCCATCGTGACGCGAGCGTGCCAGTGACCGTCAGCGCCCTTGTACACGGTGGAGGTGCTCTGCTCGGCGGGCTTCCGCGGCCTAGGCATCGTCGGGCTCGCGCATCTGCGCGATGAACCGTTCGAGCTCCCTGCGCTCCACACGCACCGAGCGTCCGAGGTGGACCGCGTGCAGGCGATGGCTCGCGACATGGCGCTCGATGCTGCGCCGCGCGCAACGCAGATGCCGAGCCACCTCGTCGAGGGTGAGGAGCAGGGTGTCGGTCGAGGACGGGTTGGGGCTGACGGTGGCGCTAATGGTCTCCATGTCAGTCCGAAAGCGGTCAGCGCCGTCCCAAGAGTCACCGCCGCATCCCCCGGAACAGACGCGCTCACGAACTCCCAGCGTCGTGGTCTCCGTCCCTGTCCGACAGGCGACGACACGTCCCGACAGCGCAGCCGGTGTGGGTTTTGGGGCCAGTTTTGGGGCCACAGCCGCTCGGTGGCCAGTGGCCGGCGAGCGCCTTCGTTTGGTGTTTCCGCAGGTCACGGACCCATCCGTTCTGCGCGCCCGAAGGGATTCGAACCCCTAACCTTCTGATCCGTAGTCAGATGCTCTATCCGTTGAGCTACGGGCGCCCGTCACGCCGAGGCGCAACGAGAGAGCAGACTACCGGACCTCCGGCGCGCATCAGAAATCGGCCCCCAGAGCCCGCCGACCCGGCGCCTTCCGACCGCACCGATGAGTTCCCACCCGGCCGCCGGTCGTACCGTCGACACCATCCACCGAACGCCAGGAGAACCCGTGCGCCAGCTCGTCGTCAGCACCTTCGTCAGCCTCGACGGGGTCATGGACTCCCCCGGTGGCGGTACGCACCCGCGCGCCGGCTGGACCTTCAAGGAGGTCCCGTTCGACGAGGCCGCCTACGAGATCAAGGGCCGTGAGCAGGAGGAGTCCGAGGCCCTCCTCATGGGTCGCTCCACCTACGAGGAGTTCGCCCCGGTGTGGCCGTCGATGGACGACGAGTTCGCACGCTTCAACCGGATGCAGAAGTACGTCGTCTCGACGACGCTGGCCGAGACCGACCCCGGCTGGCAGCCGACGACCGTTCTGCGCGGTCTCGACGACGTCGCCCGGCTCAAGGAGGGCGACGGCGGCCCGATCCTCGTCGCCGGCAGCGCCCTCCTGGCGCAGGGTCTCGCCGCCGCCGGGCTCGTCGACCGCTACCACCTGCTCGTCTTCCCGGTCGTCCTCGGCACCGGCAAGCGGCTCTTCTCCGTCGGCCCCGACACCGGTCCGAGCACCCTGGACCTCGTCGAGCACGCCGTCTACGGCAACGGCGTGACCCTTGCCGTCTACGACGTCCGACACTGACACCCGCCCCTCGCCAACTTGTGAAGAGTTTCACAAGCGCGGTGCCCAGCGGCCTCTCGACCCCCGCGGACGACGGTCCTACGGTGGAGGTGAGGCCCTGAGCGATGGGCCGCCGAGGTTCCTTCCCGACAGCGTCGAGAGCCCGTCGCCCGGTGACCGACCCCACCCGGTAGCGGCGGAAGGACCCCGCGATGACGACCACGACCAGCACCCTCCCCCGGACCACCCATCCCGACCTGCAGTCCTGGGTCGACGAGGTGGCCGCCCTCACGCAGCCGGACGAGGTGGTGTGGTGCGACGGCTCGCGCGAGGAGTGGGACCGCCTCACGACCCAGCTCGTCGACGCCGGGACGTTCGTCCGCCTCGACGAGAGCAAGAAGCCCAACTCCTTCCTCTGCCAGTCGGACCCGACCGACGTCGCCCGCGTCGAGGACCGGACCTTCATCGCCTCCGAGCGCGAGGAGGACGCCGGCCCGACGAACAACTGGGTCGCCCCGGCCGAGCTCCGGGCGACGATGACCGAGCTGTACCGCGGGTCGATGCGCGGCCGCACGATGTACGTCATCCCGTTCGTCATGGGCCACCTCGACGCGACCGTGCCGATGTTCGGCGTCGAGATCACCGACTCCGCGTACGTCGTGACGAACATGCGGATCATGGCGCGCATCGGCACCCCCGTGCTGCGCGCGATGGAGGAGCGGCGGGCGCCCTTCGTCAAGGGCCTGCACTCGGTGGGCGCACCGCTCGAGCCCGGGCAGCAGGACGTGCCGTGGCCGTGCAGCACGACGAAGTACATCGCCCACTTCCCCGAGGCCCGCGAGATCTGGTCCTACGGCAGCGGGTACGGCGGCAACGCCCTCCTCGGCAAGAAGTGCTACGCCCTGCGCATCGCCTCGGCGATGGCCCGCGACGAGGGCTGGATGGCCGAGCACATGCTCATCCTCAAGCTCACCTCGCCCACGGGCAGCGTCCACTACGTCGCCGGCGCCTTCCCCAGCCAGTGCGGCAAGACCAACCTCGCGATGATCGAACCGGCGCTCGCCGGCTGGTCCGCCGAGATGGTCGGTGACGACATCGCCTGGATGCGCTTCGGCCCCGACGGACGGCTCTACGCCGTCAACCCCGAGTTCGGTCTCTTCGGCGTGGCGCCGGGGACGGGCATGCACACCAACCCGCAGGCCGTCCGGACCATCGAGAAGGGCAACTCGATCTTCACCAACGTCGCCCTCACCGACGACGGCGACGTCTGGTGGGAGGGCCTGACCGAGGCGCCGCCCTCGCACCTGACCGACTGGAAGGGCAACGACTGGACGCCCGAGTCCGGCGTGCCGAGCAGCCACCCGAACAGCCGCTTCACGACTCCCGCGAAGCAGACCCCGATGATGGCCGCCGAGTACGACAACCCGGACGGCGTGCCGATCGACGCGATCCTCTTCGGCGGCCGCCGCAAGACCACCGTCCCGCTCGTCTACGAGTCCCGCGACTGGGCCCACGGCGTCTTCGTCGGCGCCACCCTCTCGTCCGAGACGACCGCCGCCGCCACCGGTGCCGTCGGCGTCGTGCGGCGCGACCCGATGGCGATGCTGCCCTTCATCGGCTACCACGCCGGCGACTACATGCAGCACTGGCTCGACATCGGCGCGAAGGCCGACCCGGCGAAGCTGCCGAAGATCTTTCAGGTCAACTGGTTCCGCCGCGACGACGAGGACGGCTCGTTCCTCTGGCCGGGCTACGGCGACAACGCCCGCGTCCTCAAGTGGGTCGTCGAGCGCCTCGACGGCACCGCCGACGCCGTGCAGACGCCGGTCGGCCTCGTGCCGGCCCCCGGGGCGATCGACACGACGGGGATGGACCCCGCCGCGGCCGCGAAGGTGACCAAGGCCCTGCGCGTCGACCCCGAGGACTGGAGGGCCGAGGTCCCCCTCGTCCACGAGTGGTTCGACACCATCGGCGACCGGTTGCCGACCGCGCTCGCCGACGAGCTCACCGCCCTCGAGGAGCGCCTCGAGAAGGCCTGAGCCGCAGCACACGACAGGGCCCCGCCGGCATGCGCACCGGCGGGGCCCTGCCGTGCCGTCAGGTGGAGGGCGAGGTGCCGTTCGCGTCGCCCGGGTCGGTCGAGGTCCCGCCCTGCTGGCCGGGCGCGCCGGGCTGCTGACCGGGGAGGCCCGGCAGGCCGCCGCGGTCGCCGTCGCCGTCCCGGTCACCGAAACCACGGCCACTGTCGTGGTCGCCGTCGCGGTCGCCGAACCCGTGCCGGTCGCCGAACCCCTGCCCGCCCTGCTGCTGGCCCGGGCCGCCGCCGGGGAAGCGCCCCTGCCCGAACCCGCCGCGCCCGGCGTCGGACTGCGTGATGGCCGCCGTCGCCCCGGCCGCCCCGAGGGCGCCGACCACGAGGGCCACGACGAGCGCCGCGACGGTGCGCGGACCGGACCACCGCGACGGCGTGCCCCAACCGGACCACGGCCGACGCCACGTGAAGCCGTCGCCCGCAGCGGGCGCCGGCGACGGAGCGGCAGCCGCCGCGGCGGGCACGCCGTACGTCGTCCCCGGTCCCCCGCTCGGCGGGACGGGTCGTGCCGCCTCCGGGGCGGGCGCGGCCCAGGCCGGCGCCTCGGGCTCGCCGGCACCCGTCGCGGGGGCCATCTCGTGCGTGTCGCCGGTGACCGGCAGCGCGGCGGTCTCGTCGGCCGGGGTGGGCTGTGCGGGAGGGGAACCGGGCGTCACGGGGTCGTGCTCGTCGCGGCGCTCGCTCATCGAGGGTCTCCTTCGTCGGGCGGATGGCTGCGTGCACCCTCACACCCCCTGCTGTCACGAACCTGTGGCGCATCCAGCACCCGGCTGGCAGATTGGAGGAGTGGCACACAGGAAGCGCACAGGTGACGCATCGGGAGGGCCAAGCCGGTCGCCGCAGAGTGGGCGCATGCCGACCCGCCAGCAGCCCGCCCCTGCGCCCGCCCTGACCCGCCTCGACGGCAGCCCGGTGCGCGTCCTCGTCGTCGACGACGAGCAGAACCTCACCGAGCTGCTCTCGATGGCCCTGCGCTACGAGGGCTGGCAGGTCCGCAGCGCCGCGAGCGGCATCCAGGCGGTGCGGGCGGCGAAGGAGTTCGGGCCCGACGCCGTGGTCCTCGACATGATGCTCCCCGACTTCGACGGGATGGAGGTCCTGCGGCGGATGCGCGCCGACGACCCCAACGTCCCCGTCCTCTTCCTCACCGCGAAGGACGCCGTCGAGGACCGCGTCGCCGGCCTGACCGCCGGCGGGGACGACTACGTGACCAAGCCGTTCAGCCTCGAGGAGGTCGTCGCGCGGCTGCGGGCCCTCATGCGGCGCACCGCGATCGCCGCGGCCGACAGCGACTCGGTCCTCGTCGTCGGCGACCTCACGCTCGACGAGGACAGCCACGAGGTGACGCGCGGCGGGGTCGAGGTCCAGCTGACCGCCACCGAGTTCGAGCTGCTGCGCTACCTCATGCGCAACCCCAAGCGCGTCCTCTCCAAGGCGCAGATCCTCGACCGGGTGTGGAACTACGACTTCGGCGGCCAGGCCAACGTCGTCGAGCTCTACATCTCCTACCTGCGCAAGAAGATCGACGTCGGTCGCGCCCCGATGATCCACACGATGCGCGGCGTCGGGTACGTCCTCAAGCCGGCCGAGTGAGCCGATGACACCTGCCCTGCGCCGGCCCGCGGCCCTCGCGCGGCCCTCGCGCTGGACCCTGCGCACGCAGCTGCTCGCGGGCGTCCTCGTCCTGTTCACCCTCGTCATGCTCGCGACGAGCGCGCTGACCGTCGTCGAGACCCGGCGCTATCTCGACGGCCAGCTGAGCCAGGACCTCCAGAGCGCCCTGTTCCGCGCCGGCGACCGGCGCGGCGTGTTCGACGACGACAACGACGGGCGCGGCTTCGGCGACGGCCAGCCGCCCGGGGCTCCCGGCAGCGACCGCACCCTCGTCCTCGGGCTGACCGCCTCCGGTGCCGTGGCCACCGACCCCCGCGGCTACCCCCTCAACCAGGTGGTCACCCGCTCCAACACCGACGGCACGCTGAGCGCGGACGAGATCCGCCGCCTCGCGAGCGCCGTCGAGGGCGGCGAGCCGGTGCGCGTCTCGCTGGGCCACGACCTCGGCGAGTACCTCGTCACCTCGCGCAGCTTCGGCGACGGGGGCATCTTCGTCGTCGGCGTCTCGACCCGCCCGGTCGACGAGCTGCTCGGCAAGCTGCTGGCCCTCGTCGTCGGCGGGACCGTCGTCGGGCTCGTCCTCGTCGGCGTGGGCGGCGCGGTGGTGGTGCGCCGCAGCCTCGCCCCGCTGGACCGGGTCGCGGCGACGGCCCGCCGGGTCTCGACCCTCCAGCTCGACTCCGGCGACGTGTCGCTGGCCGTCCGCGTCCCGGAGCGGGACGCCGACCCCCGCACCGAGGTCGGCCAGGTCGGCCTCGCGCTCAACACGATGCTCGACGACGTCGAGCAGGCGCTGCAGTCGCGGCAGGAGAGCGAGATGCGGGTGCGCCGGTTCGTCGCCGACGCCTCGCACGAGCTCCGCACCCCGCTCGCGTCCATCCGCGGTTACGCCGAGCTGACCCGCCGCGAACGGGAGCCGGTGCCCGAGACCGTCACCCACGCCCTCGGCCGCGTCGAGTCCGAGGCCCTGCGGATGCAGGAGCTCGTCGAGGACCTCCTCCTGCTGGCCCGCCTCGACTCCGGGCGCCCCCTCGAGCGGGAGCCCGTCGACCTGTCGCTGCTCGCCGTCAACGCGGTGAGCGACGCGCACGCCGCCTCGCCCGACCACAGCTGGGAGCTCGACCTCCCCGAGGAGCCGGTCGAGGTCACGGGCGACGGCGCCCGGCTGCACCAGATCCTCGCGAATCTCCTCGCCAACGCCCGCACCCACACCCCGTCCGGGACACGGGTGGTCACCCGACTGAGGCCCGAGGCCGACATGGTGCGCATCTCGGTGTCCGACAACGGTCCCGGCATCCCCCGTGACCTGCAGCCCACCGTCTTCGAGCGCTTCGTCCGTGGCGACGACTCGCGCAGCCGCGCCCAGGGGTCGACCGGGCTGGGGCTGTCCATAGTCGCGGCGGTCGGGCAGGCCCACGGCGGGCGGGTCGAGGTCACCTCGGAGCCGGGCGCGACGACCTTCTCGGTCCTCCTCCCCGCCTCCTGACCCCCCCTCCCCACCCGACTTCTTGCCCATCCGCCACCTCGGGAGCGCTTCCACGCGGTCCGGGAGGTGGCGGATGGGCAATCAGTGGGTCGAGGAGCGGCGGGGCGGTCAGAGGTCGAGGCGGAAGGCGAGCAGGTCGATGTCGGGCCGCGGCGACCAGTCGCGCTCCGGCCACCGCCGGAAGCCGAGCCGCCCGTAGAGCCGGTGGGCGGCGAGCATCCACGAGGCGCTCGACAGCACGACGGCCCGGCAGCCCTCGGCGCGCGCCCGCTCGACGCACGCCTCGCTGAGGACGCGGCCGACGCCGGCGCCCCGGGCCGAGGGCGACACGGCGAGCATCCGCACCTCGGCCTCGCCCTTCCCCCCGACCTCCGCGAACGGCGTGCCGGGGCGGACGTAGGTGACGGTGCCGACGACGGCGCCGCCCTGATCGGCCACGAGCAGCTCGGCGTCGCGCAGGCGCGCCCCGGCATCGAGCAGCGATGCGGCGTACGGGTGCTCGCGCGTCATGCCGCTGTCGGCGGCGTAGGCGGCGAGGGTCAGCTCGCCGACCGCGGCGAGCTCGTCGGGGCGGGCGGGGCGGACGGTGACGGTCACCTCCCGATCCTCGCACCGGGTCATCCACCGGCGACAGGGCGACCACAGGAACGACACAGCGCCGGACCGGACCGTGGACGCATGGACACCGCCACCCTGCGCACGGCCTCCGGCCCCGGGACCCACGACCTCGCGACGCACCCCGCCACGACGACGCCGAGGGCCGGCCGCCTGGCCCGCACCCTCCGCGGGCCGGCCCAGGACCCCGCGTGGGCCCGGCCGGCGCTCGTGGCCCTCCTCGTCGTCACGGCCGCCGCCTACCTCTGGAACCTCACGGCGAGCGGCTGGGCGAACAGCTTCTACTCCGCCGCGGTCCAGGCCGGCAGCGTCTCGTGGAAGGCCTTCCTCTTCGGCAGCTCGGACGCGGGGAACTCGATCACCGTCGACAAGCCCCCGGCCTCGCTCTGGGTCATGGCCCTCTCGGTGCGCCTGCTCGGCCTCTCCTCCTTCGCGATGCTCCTGCCGCAGGTGCTCATGGGCGTCGCCACGGTCTGGGTCACGCACGCGACCGTGCGGCGGCGGTTCGGCCACGGCGCGGCCCTGCTGGCCGGCGTCGTGCTCGCCCTGACCCCGGTGGCCGTCCTCATGTTCCGGTTCAACAACCCGGACGCCCTCCTCACCCTGCTCATGGCCCTCGCGATCTGGGCGACGCTGCGGGCCGTCGAGGCCGGCTCCTACCGCTGGATCGCCCTTGCGGGCGTCTTCACCGGCCTCGGCTTCCTCACCAAGAGCCTCCAGGTGCTGCTCGTCGTGCCGGCCGTGGCGATCGTCTGGCTCGTCTGCGCCGACACCCCGGTCCGCCGGCGGCTCGTCGGTGGACTGCTGTCGGCGGCGGCGTTCCTCGTGAGCGCCGGCTGGTGGGTCGCGGTCGTCGAGCTCACGCCGGCCTCGATGCGCCCGTACATCGGTGGCAGCCAGACCAACTCCTTCCTCGAGCTGACCTTCGGCTACAACGGCCTCGGCCGGCTCGACGGCTCCGAGGTCGGCCGGGTCGGCGGTGGCGGCGGGGGCGCCGGCGGCTTCTCCGACGGCGTCGGCCTCTTCCGGATGTTCGGCTCCGCGGTCGGCGGCCAGATCTCGTGGCTCCTGCCGGCCGCGCTGGTCCTCCTCGTCGCTGGCCTCGCGCTGCGCGGCCGGGCGCCCCGCACCGACGGCCGGCGCGCCGCCTACCTCGCGATGGGCCTGTGGCTCGCCGTGTCGGCGCTCGTGTTCTCGCTCATGCAGGGCATCTTCCACGAGTACTACACGGTCGCCCTGGCGCCGGCGATCGCCGCGCTCGTCGGGATGGGTGCCGGCGAGGCGTGGGAGCGACGGCACGACGCCCTCGGCGCCCTGACCCTCGCCGCCGGCACCGCGGCCGCGTCGGTCTGGGGCTTCGTCCTCCTCTCCCGCACGACCTCGTACGGCGGGTGGCTGCGCTTCACCGTCCTCGCGCTGGGCCTCGCGGCGACCCTGCTGTTCCTCGTCGCCGGACGGCTCCACCGCCGCGGCCTCGCCGCCGTCGCCGCCCTCGCGGTCCTCGCCGGGCTCGCCGGCCCCGCGGCGTACTCCGCCTCGACGCTCGCGACCGGTCACAGCGGGTCGATCGTCACGGCCGGACCGGCCGGCGGCCGTGGCGGACCCGGCGGTGGCGGGATGCCGGGCGGCATGCCGCAGGGCGGCCCCGGGGGCGGTCAGGGCGGGATGCCCGGCCAGGCACCCGGTGGCACGACCACCAACCCCAACGGCGGCACCGCGCCCTTCGGCAACGGCACCGCACAGGGCGGCACCGCACAGGGCGGCACCGCGCAGGGCGGCACCGCGCAGGGCGGGACGTCCCGGGGCGGCGGCATGGGCGGCCTGCTCGACGCCACCACCCCCGACAGCGCGGTCGTCGAGGCCCTCACCGCCGACGCGTCGAGCTACACGTGGGTCGCGGCGGCCGTCGGGTCGCAGAACGCGGCCGGCCTGCAGCTGGCCACCGAGCTGCCGGTCATGGCCGTCGGCGGGTTCAACGGCTCGGACCCCTCCCCGACCCTCGCGCAGTTCCAGCAGTACGTCGCGGACGGGCGCATCCACTGGTTCCTCGCCGGCGGTGGGTTCGGTGGGCAGCAGGGCGGCTCGAGCACCTCGAGCGAGATCGCGACCTGGGTCTCGCAACACTTCACCGCGCAGACCATCGGCGGGCAGACGTTCTACGACCTGACCCGGCCGACGACGGGCTCGGGGCAGTGACCGTCGTGCGGACCCCCGCGAGCGCCACCCCGGTGCGCTCGCGGGGGTCGGTGCCCCGCGAGCTGCTCGTCTTCGCCGTCATCGGGATCGCGAGCACCGTCCTGCACCTCGGTGGCTTCGTCGTCCTGCGGACCCTCCTCGCGACGCCCCAGGTGGCCAACGCCGTCGCCCTGCTCGTCGCCGCCGTCGCGAACACGTGGGCCAACCGGCGCTGGACGTTCGGCATCCGCGGCCGCGAGGGGGTCGCGCGCCACCAGCTGCAGGGGCTGCTCGTGCTGGCCCTCACGCTCGCGATGACCTCCGGCGGGCTGGCGCTGCTGGCCCGTGTCGCGCCCGGTGCGCCGACCTGGGTCGAGACCGGCGTGGTCGCCGTGACGACCGTCGCCGCGACGGCGGTCAAGTACGCCGCGATGCGTTGGTGGGTCTTCGCGCCGCGCGACAGTCGCTCCCCGGGAGCCGGGCCGGAGGCGGCCGGGTCGGCCCGCTGACCACCGCCACGTCCGGCCGGGCGGGGCGCTTTTGCCCGCAGCACCCGTGCCGGATACCCTGTGCAAGCGTTGGAGGCGTCGCCTAGTCCGGTCTATGGCGCCGCACTGCTAATGCGGTTTGGGCTAACCGCCCATCGAGGGTTCAAATCCCTCCGCCTCCGCACGAAGAAGTCCCCCGGGGAAGCTTGCGCCCCCGGGGGACTTCGATGTCTCCCGACGCCTCACCCGTCGAGTGAACAGGACGCGCCGCCGGCACCCCGGCGCGCACGGCGTGTTGTGTTCACTCGACGGGGTACCGACAGCGGGACGGCGCCGGGCAGGGGCATGACGAGGCCCCCGGGAAGGCCCAGTCACTCCCGGGGGCCCCGTGACGGCACCGCCGGCCGGCCGGGCAGGGTCGCCGGCCGGCGGTCGTTCGGGGGGATGCCTCAGTGCTGCTCGGCGAGGCTCCACATCGTCCACAGCTCGGTGCGCATCCGTCGCGGCTGCTGGAGCACGTGGACGACGGCGCCGCCGATGTCGGCCGGCTCCATGAACGGCCCCTGCGACGGGTCGCCGTCGCCGAAGCGCCCGTCGGCCGCCGCGAACGGGGTGTTGACCCCCGCCGGCGCGATGACCGTCGTCCGGATGCCCTCGCCGCGCAGCTCGCGGTCGAGGGCGTAGCCGAGGTTGACCTGCGCGCCCTTCGTCGCGGCGTACACCGCTTCCTTGCCGCCGCCGATGAGCAGGCCCGCGACCGAGGCGAGGACGACGAGGTCGCCGCCGTCGCCCTGGGCCCGGAACTGCCGCACCGCCGCCCGCGTGGTCCAGATGGTGCCCTTGAGCGTGACGTCGACCATGAGCTCCACCTCGTCGGCGCTCTGGTCGAGCACCCCGCCGTAGAAGCCGACGGCGGCGTTGGCGACGACGGAGTCGACCCGGCCCCACGCCTCCACCCCGGCGGCGACCAGCCGGTCGGCGGTCTCCTCGTGGCGGACGTCGCCGACGACGGTGACGACGCGGTCCGACCCCAGCTCCTCGACGAGCCGGTCCAGCCCCTCGGGGCGCAGGTCCCCGGCGACGACCCGGGCCCCGGCCTCGACGGCCAGCCGGACCGTCGCGCCACCGATGCCCCCGCCGGCTCCGGTGACGGCGACGACCGTGCCGGTGAGGTCGCGGCTCGGCGCGGGCATCAGGCCACCACGCGACGGGCGAGGGACGACGCACGGGTCACTTGATGGCTCCCATCGACAGGCCGCGGACGAGCTGCTTCTGGGCGACCCAGCCCGCGACGATGACCGGCAGCGCGGCGATGGTCGCCGCCGCCGAGAGGACCGCGAGGAACTGCCCGCGGCCGTCGACGAACGAGCCGAGGAACGGCGGCGTCGTGCGGGCGGCCGACGAGGTGAGCAGCGTCGCGAGGAAGTACTCGTTCCAGCTGAAGATGAACGTGATGAGCGCGGCCGACGCGACGCCGGGCAGCACGAGCGGCAGCGCGACCCGGAAGATCTCGCGGCCGAGACCGGCCCCGTCGACGCGGCAGGCCTCGATGATCTCGAACGGCACCTCGAGGAAGAACGAGCGCATCATCCACACCGCCACCGGCAGGTTCACCGCGCCGTAGACGACGGCGAGCATGTAGATGTTGTCAAGCAGCCCGAGCGTCTTGAGGATCATGAACAGCGGCAGCACGACCGCGGCCAGCGGCATGAAGCGCGTCGAGATGAAGAACGACAGCGCGTTCTCGACGTTCTTGACCCGCCGGATCGACAGGGCGTAGGCCGCCGGGATGGCGAGGACGACCGCGATGATCGTCGCCGTCACCGCCGCGGTCACCGAGTTGAGCAGGTAGCCCTTCATCCCGCGGTCCATCGCGAGCTGGTAGCCCTCGGTCGACGGCGAGAAGAACAGCTTCGGGTTGACCGACGAGGCGACCGCCTCCGGCTTGAAGCCGTTGAGGATCATCCAGAAGACGGGGAAGAAGAACGCGAGCACGAGCACCCACGTGAGCGCGGTGACCAGGGAGCCACGGAGCGAGCGGTTCATCGGCTGCCTCCTGCCATGAAGACCTTGAAGAGGGTGCGCAGCGCCACGGTCGCGACGATGATCGTGAGGATCACCGTGACGACGCCGTAGGCCGCGGCCTGCCCGACGTCGAGGCCGATGAAGGCCCGCTCGTAGAGCAGGTAGGCCAGCGTCTTCGTGCCGCCGGTGCCCTTGGTGAGGATGGCGATGGGGTCGAAGACCTGGAGGATGATGACCGACCCCAAGAGGACGCCGATCTCGACGTACATCCGCAGGTGGGGCAGCGTGATCCAGGTGAAGGTGCGCCACGTGCCGGCGCCGTCGACCTGCGCCGCCTCGAGGATGCCCTTGTCCTGGCCCTGCAGCCCGGCCAGGAGGATGAGCATCATGAACGGGGTGAACTGCCACGTGAGGACGATGACGACCGAGAGCATCGGGTGCTCGGTCGACCACGACACGACGGGCAGCCCCAGCGTCCGCGAGAGCCAGTTGAGGATGCCGATGTTCGTGTCGAACATCGAGTACTTCCAGATGAGCGAGGCCGCCGCCGGCATGACGAGGAACGGCGTGATCATCAGCGTGCGGGCGATGGCCCGGCCGCGGAAGGGCCGGTCGAGGAGGATCGCGAAGATCATCCCGAGGGCCACCGAGAGGATGACCGAGAAGGCCGTGATGAGGACGGTCGCCAGCACCGAGGGCCAGAGGTCCCCCGAGGTCAGCGCCGACGCGTAGTTGGAGAGACCCGTGAACCCGCGGTCGTTGGGGTAGAGCAGGTTCCAGCGGAGCAGCGAGTAGACGATGGTCACGACGAACGGGACCTGCGTCAGGAGGATCAGGAAGATCACGGCGGGGAGCAGCAGCCCGCGTGCGGTCCGCAGCTCCTTCTTGTTCACCCGCCTGGGTTCGGTGGCGGTCTCGGCCTCCACCGTGTCGAGCTCGGTCACGGTCATCTGGGCACTCCCTTGTGCGAGCGGTCTGGCGGGGGTGTGGCGACGGGTGCCGGGGCCGGCCGGAGGGACCGGCCCCGGCACCCGTCGCTCACGGGGTGCTGCGGGTCAGCTCTTGTGCTTGTCGCCGGCGGCCTGGGCGAGCGACTGGCACTTGGCGAGGGCGTCGTCGACCGACGAGCGGCCGGCGAGGTAGTCCGCCACGAGCTGGGCGCACTGGTTGCCGACGTCCTGGAACTCGGGGATCGAGACGTACTGGATGCCGACCCACGGCTGCGGGTTGACGCCCGGCTGCTTCGGGTTGACCGAGCTCATGACGTCGAGCGTGATCGGGGCGTAGGCGGCCGCGGCCTCCTTGTACTCCGGGATCTCGTACGTCGAGGTGCGCGAGCCCGGGGGCACGTTGGACCAGCCGATCTGCTGACCGACGAGCTTGATGTAGTCCTTGCTCGTCGCCCACTTGACGAACTTCAGCGCGGCGTCCTTCTGCTTGGTCGAGGACGGGATGGCGAGGTTCCAGCTCCAGAGCCAGCCGGACTGCTGGGTCTTCTCGACCGGCATGTGCGCGTAGCCCATCTTGCCCTTGACCGGCGAGTCGTCGGCCTCGAGCATCGACGCGGCGACGGAGGCGTCGGCCCACATCGCGGCCTTGCCCTCCTTGAGCGCGGTGAGGCACTCGTTGAAGCTGTACGACACCGGGTCCTTCTCGCCGGACTCGTCGAGCATCGTCTTGTAGAAGGTGACGGCCTGCTTCCACTCCGGGGTGTCGACCGTCGCGTTCCACTGCTCGTCGTACCAGTTGCCACCGAAGGTCTGCACGACCGTCGTCAGCGGGGCGAAGAGGTCACCCCAGCCGGGCTTGCCGCGCATGCAGATGCCGGCCATGTCGGCGGAGTTGACCTTCTTGGCCGCGTCCGCGACCTGCTGCCAGGTGGGGGTGTCACCGAGCGTGACGCCCGCCTTGTCGAGGACCTCCTTGTTGTACATGAGGATGGAGGACTCGCCGTAGAACGGGACCGCGAACAGCTTGCCGTCGTAGGTGTTGACGTCGCGCACCGGCGGGAGCAGGTCGTTGACGTCGTAGGCCGAGTCGGACTCGAGGTCCGGCGTGAGGTCGACGAGCCAGCCGTTGGCCCCCCACTGCGGCGTCTCGTACGCGCCGATGGTGACGATGTCGTACTGGCCGGCCCCGCTCGCGACGTCCGCGGTCACGGCGGCGCGCAGGTCGCCCTCCTCCATGACCTGGAAGTTGACGGTCGTGCCCGGGTTGGCCTTCTCGTACTCGGACTTGAGCTTCTCCATGTCCTTCATCTGGCCGTTGTTCACGGTGGCCACGTTGAGGGTGACGTTGCCGCCCCCGCCACCGGCGGAGCCCGAGTCCGTGGAGACGTTCCCCGACGAGCAGGCGGCCAGGGCGAGGGCCGAAGCCAGCGCACCGGCGCCGAAGGTCAGGGCGCGCTTCGTGGTGAGCATGCCTAACTCCTTTGGTAGGTCTTTCCCCCGCCCGTCCCCGGGAGGAGGTCCCCGAGCCCGGGGAGCGTTCCGCGTCGCCTTGCCGCGGTGGAACACCGGCAACGTAGAAGGCGGGCGCGCCGGGCGACAAGGACCATGCACCGCGTCGTTTCGGTACTATTTTTCCGTGCTCACCCGTGCGGGTGCCCGTACGGCTGAGCGGCCCCGCTGCACGCGGCACCGTGAGCGGGGTCCTGACGAGGATGTCAACGAGGAGTGGTGACGATTTCGTATCAGTCCACCGGCACGCCGCGGCTCAAGCTCGCGGGTTTCCCCTCCTTGGCCGTCGAGGGCACCGAGCCCGACACCCCCCTGGTCCGCGGCCCCTACCCCGACGCGCCGCGGCGCGAGATCATCCCGCCGCACCCCCAGCACGCCCTGCGCGTGCTGACCCACGACTTCCCGAGCGAGATCTGCGGCTGGGGGGCGCATCCCGAGTACGAGATCCACCTCATCACGAAGTCCCACGGGTCGTTCATCGCCGGCGACCACGTCGGGACCTTCTCCCCCGGCCACGTGAGCATCATGGGGCCGAACCTGCCGCACGACTGGGTGAGCGACCTCGAGCCGGGCCAGGTCGCCGTCGACCGCGACGCCGTCGTCCAGTTCTCCGACGACTGGATCCGGCAGTGCATGCAGCTCATCCCGGAGCTCCAGGAGGTCGACGAGGTGCTGCGCCTGTCGACGCGCGGGCTCGTGTTCTCCGGGGCCACGGCGTGGCGCGCGGCCGAGACGATCCTCGAGGTGACGCGCACCCAGGGCGCCGAGCAGATGGCGCACTTCTTCCGCCTGCTGGGGCTCTTCGCGGCCGCTCCCGCGGAGGAGCGCGACGTCGTCGCGAGCGAGTGGCTCGGCCGGCCGACCGACGCCGGCTCGCTCGGCGCGGTCGAGGCCGGCCTCGCGTACATCTTCGAGAACCTCACCGGCGACATCCGGCTCTCGACGGCCGCGCGGATGGCCTACATGTCCGAGCCCACCTTCTCGAAGTACTTCAAGTCGGCGACCGGGATGACCTTCAGCAACATGGTCAAGAAGCTGCGGATCGCCCACGCGCGCAGGCTGATCGACACCACCGAGCACCCGATCGCGCAGGTCGCGGCGATGAGCGGCTACCACAACATGGCGAACTTCAACCGGCAGTTCCTCGCCGAGGTCGGCACGACGCCGACGTCCTACCGCAAGCTCGAGTCGTCGCAGAAGCCGCCGCCCGAGGTCTTCAGCCTCGGCCTGCGGGCCCCCGTCGACCCCTGAGGTCCGACGGCGCCCGGCCCGCTCAGCCCCCCAGCACCTCGTCGAGCGTGGCCGGCACGCCCTCGGCCGCGAGCGCGCTGCGCATCCGCAAGAACTCGTCGCGGAAGCGCTCGTCGTCGGCGAGGTCGCCGAACACGGCCTCGATGCGCAGGAACGCCGCCGGGTCGTCGTCGGACGCCGCGTCACGCAGCGCCCGCGCGTGCACCTCCGGCGGGATCTCGCTCTCCGGCAGGCCACCCCGCGCGATGAGGGCCCAGTACTCGGCCCAGGCGGCGACCATGAGCGCGCCGAGGGTCACCGGTCGCCCGGCCTCCAGGTTGGCGCGCACCGCCGGGAGGGTGAACGTCGCCATCCGGTTCGCGCCGTCGGTGGCCAGGCGGACGAGGGTGTCGCGGATGCCCGGGTTGGCGAACCGCTCGAGCAGCGTCGCCATGTACCCCGGCAGGTCGATGCCGGGCAGCTCGCCGAGCGTCGGCGCGGCCTCGTCGGCCATGTAGCGCTCGAGGTAGCTGCGGATGCGCTCGTCGCGCATCGTCTCGTCGACGAGCGTGTACCCGACCGGGGCGCCGAGGTAGGCCAGCGCCTGGTGGCTGGCGTTGAGCAGGCGCAGCTTCATCAGCTCGTAGGGTTTGACGTCGTCGACGAACTGCACGTCGACCTCCTCCAGCGCCGGTCGCCCGAGGGGGAACTCGTCCTCGACGATCCACTGCGTGAAGGGCTCGGCCGGCACCGGCCAGCGGTCCTCGATGCCGAAGTCGGCGAGCAGCGACTCGCGGTCGGCGTCGGTCGTCGCGGGGGTGATGCGGTCGACCATGCAGTTGGGGAACGCGACGGACGCCTCGATCCAGTCCGCGAGCGCCGGGTCGACGAGGCGGGCGAAGCCGGTGACGGTCTGGCGGCAGACCTCGCCGTTGCCCTGGAGGTTGTCACAGGACAGGACGGTGAACGGCTCCAGGCCGGCCGCGCGGCGGCGGCGCAGGCCCTCGACGACGTAGGCGAAGGCCGTCCGCGGGTTCTCGAGGTGGTCGACGTCGTGGACGACCGCGTCGTCGGTCGCGTCGAACGCCCCCGTCGCGGCGTTCTTGAGGTACCCGCCCTCGGTGACGGTGAGGCTGACGATCCGCACCGCGGGGTCGCAGAGCCGGGCGTACACGGCCTCGGCGTCCTCCGGCCCGTAGAGGTACTCGAGCACCGACCCGACGACCCGCGGCTCCAGCGAGCCGTCCGGGTGGCGCACGACGAGCGTGAAGAGGCAGTCCTGGGCGCGCATCGCGTCACGCATCGCGGCGTCCTGCGGCAGCACCCCGACCCCGCAGATGCCCCAGTCGAGGCCCTCGCCCCGCTCCATGAGGCGGTCGAGGTACATCGCCTGGTGGGAGCGGTGGAAGTTGCCGAAGCCGAAGTGGACGATGCCGACCGTGGCGGTCGTGCGGTCGTACGTGGGGCTCGGCACGCCCGCGTCGGGCGCGGTCGTCGTGAGTGCGGTCACCGGAGGGGTCCTTTCGCGCGCGGCCCGCCGCCGCTGTCACGCGCGACGTCGCGGGTCCGTCCCGCATGAAACCAAGGTTCGGGCCGCGTGGGGAGACCCCGGGCGGGGACGGGAACGAAAGCACCAGCACCCGAGGACTTCGTATCGGTCCGCACCGGCGGGGCCCCCTCGGGCGTCAGGCGCAGATGTCCTGGTCGGCCGTCCGGGCCTCGATCGACTTCTGCGGGGAGGGCGGGGTGACCGAGGGGGTCGGGATCGGGTCGGAGCCGAGACGGTTCGGCAGCTCCACGACGGTCCTCGCGCCGGGACCGACGACCACCCGGATCGTCGTGCCGAGGCCGTCGGCCTTCTCGGTCCTCGCACCCGGGAAGGCGGCCGCGACCGTGCGGGCCGCCTGCTCCTGCCCCGAGGTGTACTGGACGAGCACGCCGTCGGGACGCTCCGAGGTCGAGTCGGTCGTCACCTGGGGGAAGCCCTGGACGCGCAGCGCGTCGGCCTCCTGCTTCGCCAGCCCGTCGACGCCGGTGGCGTTGACGACGACGACACCGGCGACGTCGGCCGGGCTCACCGTCAGCGCGGCCTGGCTCGCGGTCGGCGTCGGGCTCTTCGTGGGCTCGTTGACCGGCTGGTCGGTGCGGATGGTCCTCCAGAGCTGCTCCGCCGCCGAGGTCCACTGGACGCGGTTGGCGTCCGAGACGTAGGGCTCGACCGGGACGGTGACGAAGGCGACGTTCTTGATCCCGACGTCCTGGACGGACGTCGCGAGGTCACGCATCGTGCCGAGCCCGAGGTCCTCGTCGGTCGTCAGCGACTTGGTCGCGGCGTCGAGGAAGCCGTAGAGCCGGTCCGGGCGCAGCAGCAGCGAGGTGCGGGTCGCCTCCTGGACGATGGAGGACAGGAACGCCTGCTGGCGCTTGATCCGGCCGAGGTCGGACCCGTCGCCCTCGGTGTACCGGGTGCGCACGTACCCGAGGGCCTGCGTGCCGTTGAGTGTGTGCCGGCCGGCCGAGAGCGTGAGGTGGGCCTTGGGGTCCCTGATGGCCACCGGGGTGCAGACGGGCACCCCGCCCAGCGCGTCGACCATGCCCTTGAAGCCGTTGAAGTCGACGACCGCGAAGTGGTTGATGAAGATGCCGGTGTTGGCCTCGATCGTGTTGATGAGGCACGCCGGGCCGCCGATGCTGAAGGCGGCGTTGAACTGCTGGACCGGCCACTGCTGCTTCGGCACCTTCGCGTCGCAGCCGGGCGGCATCGGCACCATCGAGTCGCGCGGGATCGACACGACGGTGACGTGCTTGCGGTCGCCCGAGAGGTGCGCGATGAGCGTCGTGTCCGAGCGTGCCCCGGACACCGAGCCGGCGTCCGAGGTGCCCTGCCCCGCTCGGGTGTCGGACCCGATGAGGAGGATGTTCGTCGGGTCGGCGTCGACCGGGGTCGGCCGGTCGCTCGACAGCGCACCGCTGATGTCCAGCCGGCTGATGTTGCCGTCCAGGCGCCACCAGGCGGCCCCGCCGACGAGCGTCGCGACGACGACGAAGACCACGGCGACGGTGACGATCCGCCGCCGACGCGGGCGACGCGTCGCCCGCGCGCGCTCGGCGCGCGCCCTCCGGGTGGGCTGCGACACGGTGTGCTCCTTCGGCGTCGCCGTGTCCGGGCGGGCGCCGGGCGAAAGAGACGGACGACCGTCCGAGTGTACGGACGGCACCTGTGCGGCGGCTGGAAACGCGAGGACCCTCGACCGACGCATCCGGCGGACGTCGGCGGCATCGGGTTGGATGGCCCCATGGGACGACGCACGGGGTGGGTGCTGGGAGTGGTCGCTGCGCTGGTCGTGGCGGCCGGGGGCGGCGCGTGGTGGGTGCTCGCCCGCGGCGACGCCGAGGACGACGCCGCGCGGTCCGCCCTCGCGCGCTACGCCGCGGCCTGGAACGGCAAGGACCTCTCGTCCGTGCCCTTCGCCGCCACCGGCGCACCGGCCGACTTCGCCGCGGCGGTGAAGGGCCTCGGCGGGTCGACCGTCACCGCCCGGCCGGGGGCCCTGCGGCGCGACGGGACGAGCGCGACGGCCTCGCTCGACGTCGCCTGGACGCTCCCGGGCGACGTCCCCTGGCGCTACTCGACCCCTGCGCGTCTCGTCGAGCGGGACGGCCGCTGGCTCGTCACCGGTCCGGACGACGGCTCGCGCTGGCACCCCTCGCTCGCCGCCGGTGCCCGGCTCACCCTCGAGCGGACCACCCCGACCCGGGGGGACCTCCTCGACCGCGACGGCGAGCCACTCATGCCGCAGGGCACCGTCCACCAGGTGCAGCTGGACCCGGTGCAGGCCGACGCGGCCGACGCGGCCGCCGTCGAGAAGGTGACCGGGGTGCGCCCCGGCTCGGTCGTCGAGGCGCTGGCCCAGCGCCGCAGGTCGGGGTCCCAGGCGCCCATCCCGGTCATCACCTACCGCGACTCCGACTACCGCGAGCGCGAGGCGCGGCTCGACGCCATCACCGGGGTCATCGCCCCCACGGCGACGCAGCCGCTCGGCCCGACGCGTACCTTCGGCCAGCCGCTGCTGGGTACCGTCGGCGAGGTCACCGCCGAGGTCGTGGACGGGAGCGACGGCCGGTACGTCGCGGGTGACCGGGCGGGGGTCAGCGGCCTCCAGCGCCAGTACGACGGCCGCCTCGCCGGACGCCCCGGTCTCGTCGTCCGCGCCGGTGACACCAGCGTCCTCGAGGTCGCCCCGACCGGCGGGGACGACGTGTCGACCTCGCTCGACCCGACGGTGCAGACGGCCGCCGAGCAGGCCCTCGCGGAGTCGGACCTCACCGTCCCCGGGGCGGTCGTCGCGGTCGACGTCCGCAGCGGAGAGGTGCTCGCCGCCGCGAGCTCGCCGAGCAACGGCTTCGACCGCGCGATCACCGGCAAGTACCCGCCCGGGTCGACCTTCAAGATCGCGTCGACCTACGCCTACCTCACCCGGGGGCTCACCACGCCGACGAGCACCGTCCCCTGCCCGAGGACGATCACCGTGGACGGCCGCTCGTTCCGCAACTACGCGGGTGAGTCCATCCCCGGCTCGGTGCCGTTCGCGCAGGACTTCGCGCACTCGTGCAACACCGCCTTCATCTCGCTCTCCCAGCGGCTCGGCACGACCGACCTGACCGAGGCGGCGAAGGCCCTCGGGATCGGGGCCGGCTGGGCGTCCACGCTCGGCGTCGACGGCGCCTTCGACGGCAGCATCCCCGAGACGCGCAAGGGCACCGACCAGGCCGCGGCGGTCATCGGCCAGGCCCGGACCGAGGCCTCGCCGCTCGCGCTCGCGGTGATGTCGGGCAGCGTCGCGCGCGGCACCTACGTGCCCCCGGTGCTCGTCCGCAGCGGCACGACCCCGCGGCCCACCGCGCTCGACGGACAGGCCGTCGCGCAGCTGCGGGCGATGATGGCCGAGGTCGTCGCGACCGGGACCGCGACGACGCTGCGGGGCACCCCCGGTGGGACCGTCCGCGGCAAGACCGGCACCGCCGACCACGGCGTCGACGAGAAGCCGTACACGTGGTTCACCGGCTACCAGGGGCAGGTCGCGTTCGCCGTGCTCGTCGAGGAGGGCGTGAGCGGCGGGCAGACCGCGGCGCCGGTCGCCAAGCGCTTCCTCACCGCCCTCGCCGACCGCTGACCGGAGGCCCCCGGACGCGGACGACCCCGCCCGGTGCACCCGGGCGGGGTCGTCGTCAGTCGGAGGAGACCGGCGTCAGATCGGGCGGACCTGCTCGGCCTGCGGGCCCTTGGGGCCCTGGGTGACCTCGTACTCGACCTTCTGGTTCTCGTCCAGGCTGCGGTAGCCCTGGGTGTCGATGGCGGAGTAGTGAACGAACACGTCGGGGCCGCCACCGTCCTGGGCGATGAAACCAAAGCCCTTCTCGGCGTTGAACCACTTCACGGTGCCCTGTGCCATGTGGGGGGTACTTCCTTTTCCTGTGTGTCACTCGCCCGGCACACTGCGCACCGGCCGTGGATGCGACTCCAGCCCCCTGTGGCGCGAGGGTAGTTCGACCTTCGAGGTACTGCTGTTGCTGCAACCGGTCACGAAACTAGCAGAGCGCGCCGGGCCGTGCCGGGTCCGCGCCGCCGTCGTCCACGGACCGGGAGCCCGTGCCGCTCAGCCCCGGACGAAGCGGCTGACGAGGACGTCGCACTCGGCCTCGACGAGCAGCCGGACGACGGTCGTGTCGCCGGACCCCGGGCGCCCCCCGTCGCGCAGGCCGACGACGAGCAGCCGTGCCCCGCAGGCCCGGGCCGCCTCGAGCAGCTCGTCGGCGGGGGCGAGGCCGCGCGCCGGCTGACGCACCTCGACGGGCACCCCGCGGCGGGCGAGGTCGGCGCACATCGCCTCGATGTCGCGGCGCTCTGCGCGCCCGCGTGCGCGGGGGTCGGCGTCGGCGCCGGCGTTGACGACGACGAGCGGCTCGTCACACCGTGCGGCCTCGGCGAGCGCGGCCTCGAGGGCGGCGAGCCCGTCGCTGCGCGGGACGTAGCCCACGACGATGGTCATCGCCGGTCGGGTTCGGGGAGAGGAGAACCCATGGTGGGCAGGGGTACCCGGCGGGTGCTCGCCCCGGGACGTGGCGCCGCACCTGGTGACAGGTGCAGGTGCGGCGCCACGCGGTCAGGACCGGGAGAGGGTCTTGGCGCCGGTCATGATCGCGACGCCCTCCCCCATGTCGTGCGACTGCGGCGTGATGACACCGGCGCAGCCCCCGAGCCGCTGGATGTGGATGCGGTCGGCGACGTCCCACACGTGCGGCATGTTGTGGCTGATGAGGATGACGGCCAGGCCGCTGTCGCGCAGCTGCTTGACCATGTCGAGGACCATCCCCGACTCCTTGACGCCGAGCGCGGCCGTTGGCTCGTCGAGGACGACGACCTTGGACCCGAACGCCGCGGCCCGGGCGACGGCGACTGCCTGACGCTGCCCACCGGAGAGCGTCTCGACGGCCTGACCCATGTTCTGGATCGTCTGGATGCCGAGGTCCTGGACCGACTTCCCGGCGCGCTTCTCCATGCCCCCCTTGTCGAGCATCCGGAACACCGAGCCGAGGATGCCCTTGCGACGCTCCTCACGACCCAGGTACAGGTTGCTCGCGATGTCGAGGGCGGGGATGACGGCCAGCTGCTGGTAGACCGTCTCGATGCCGGCCTCGCGGGCGTCCTGCGGCCGCCGGAAGGCGACGTCCTTGCCGTCGAGCCGCAGCCGGCCGGAGTCCGGCAGGTACGCCCCGGTGAGGCACTTGATGAGCGTCGACTTGCCGGCGCCGTTGTCGCCGATGACCGCGAGCACCTCGCCCCGGTAGAGGTCGAGGCTCACGCCGTCGAGACCGACGACGCGCCCGAAGGTGATGACGAGGTCGCGCGCGGAGAGGATCGGCTCGGCGTCGTAGATGTGCCGACGGTCCTCCGGGATGTGGTCGACCGTGAGGGGCAGCTTGTCGATGGTGCTCATGCCTTGACCTTCCGGATCCACTGGTCGATGGCGACCGCGACGACGACGAGCACACCGGTCGCGAGGTAGCGCCACTGCTGGTTCACACCGAGCTGCGAGAGCCCGAACGAGAACGTCTGGACGATGAGCGCGCCGATGAGGGTGCCGATGAGCCGGCCCCGGCCGCCGAAGAGGCTCGTGCCGCCGATGACGACCGCGGTGATCGACGCGAGGTTCGCGTCCGGCACCGCGTTCGGGGTGGCGGCGCCCGCCCGGCCGATGAGGATCCACGCCGCGAGGCCGTAGATGAGGCCGGCCACGGTGTAGACGCCGAGGAGGATGCGCCGGCTCGGGACGCCGGAGAGCCGCGAGGACTCGGCGTCGTCGCCGACGGCGTAGACGTAGCGCCCCCAGGCGGTCTGCGACAGCACGAACGCCATCACCGCGTACATGAGCACGACGACGACGATCCCCCACGTCAACCGGAAGGACCCGATCCCGAAGCCCTCACCGAGGAAGTTGAGCAGCCGCGGCAGGTGCTCGGCCTGGATGCTCTCGCCTCCCGAGTAGAGCAGCGCGATGGCCGTGAAGATGCTCAGGGTGCCGAGCGTCACGATGAACGGCGGCAGGTTGATCCGCGTGACGAGCAGACCGTTGACGAGGCCGGCGAGCGTCGCGAGGGCCACGCCGATGAGCAGCGCGAGGAGGCCGGGCATCCCACCGTCACGGGCGAGGGAGGCCATGACCATCATCGACAGCACCATGATCGCGCCGACCGAAAGGTCGATGCCCGCGGTGAGGATGACGATGGTCTGGCCGACCGCCAGCGCGGCGACGACCGCGGTCTGCTGCAGCAGGATCCCCATCGAGCTCGGCGTCAGGAACGTCGGGGTCGCGATGAAGAAGGCGAGGAACGCCACGAACAGCAGGAACAGCGGACTGAGCCACGGCCGCTTGTGCAGGAGACCCTGCACGCGCTGGAGGGGCGACTGCTGCCGCCGAGCGAACTCGGCGGCAGCAGAACCGGTGGTGGAGCTCATGCTCAGTTGCCCCAGCAGATCTCGGAGCCCTTGGTCGAGTCGATGCTCTCGACCCCGTCGACCGGCTTGTCGGTGACGAGCGCGACGCCGGTGTCGAAGAAGTCGAGGCCCTCGGTGGTCTGCGGCTTCTCGCCGCCGCGGGCGATCTTGGCGATCGCCTCCATGCCGAGGGTCGCCATCTTCAGCGGGTACTGCTGGGCGGTGGCGCCGATGACGCCCTCCTTGACGGAGTTGACGCCGGCGCAGCCACCGTCGACCGAGACGATGGTCGCCTGGGTGCCCGCGGCCTTGAGGGCGGCGTTGGCGCCGACGGCGGCCGGCTCGTTGATCGTGTAGACGAGGTTGATGTTCGGGTTCTTCGCGAGGCACTTCTCCATCGCGGTGCGGCCGCCGTCCTCGGCGCCGTTGCTGGCCTCGTTGCAGACGATCGTGTAGTCGCCGCCCTTGCCGCCGGTGTACTTGCCGGTCGCGGCCTCGTCGCCGTTCTTCTTGCCGTCGGCGACGTCGATGCCCATGCCCTCGAGGAAGCCCTGGTCGCGGTTGTAGTCGACCGAGACGATCTTGTCGTCGAAGAGGTCGAGGAGCGCGATGACGGCGGGCTTGCCGTCGAGCGTGGCGGCGGCCCACTGGCCGTCGAGCTTGCCGGCCGAGCGGTTGTCGGTGGCGAAGGTGATGTCGACGGTGTCGGCGGGGTCCGGCGGGGTGTCGAGGGCGATGACGTAGAGGCCGGCGTCGCGGGCCTTCTTGATCGCCGCGTTGACGCCCGTGGACATCGGGGTGATGAGGATGCCCTTGTCGCCGCGGGCGATCGCGTCCTCGATGGCCGTGATCTGGCCCTGGTCGTCACCCTCCTGCTTGCCGGAGGCGACGGTGAGCTTGACGTTGTTCTTGCTCGCGTCCGCCTGGGCGCCCTTCTGCATGGCGACGAAGAACGGGTTGGTGGAGTCCTTGGTGATGAGGGTGACGCCGACGGCGGCCTCCCCTCCGGAGCCGGTGTCGGCGTCGCTGCCGCGGTTGCACGCGGTGCTGGTGAGGGCGAGGCCGACGATCGCGGCCGAGACGACGGCGCGGCGAGCGGTGCGCGTCGTGGGGATCTGACGGAGCTGCATGTCCGTGACTCTCCTTTGAGTGCTGGGCTGGACCGAACGACGCTGCCGGGTGACAACGTTGTCAAGCCACAGTTGTACCGGCTGCTTGCGCCGAGGTCAAGAGATGGGCTACACCTTGTGACATGGCCGTGACATCGTTGTCAGGAGAGAGTCGCCCCCGGGCGACCATGCGTGACGTCGCGGCCCTGGCGGGGGTGAGCCTGAAGACGGTGTCCCGCGTCGTCAACGAGGAGGCGGGCGTCTCGCCCGACGTCCGCGAGCGCGTCGCCGCCGCCGTGCAGCGCCTCGACTACCGGCCCAACCTCGCCGCGAGCAACCTGCGGCGCACCGGCGCGCGGTCCGGCCTCATCGGCGCGCTCGTCCAGGACGTCTCGAACTCGTTCTCCGCCGGGCTCCTCCGCTCGCTCGAGGACGCCGCCCGCTCGCACCGCACCGGCGTCCTCGCCGCGAGCCTCGACGAGGGGGTCGACCGCGAGCAGGAGCTCGTCCACGACCTCGTGACGCGCCGGGTCGACGGCCTCGTCCTCATGCCGGCGAGCGACCGCCAGGACTACCTCGTCGCCGAGCTGCGCACCGGCACCCCGGCGGTCTTCGTCGACCGGCCGCCGCGCGGCGTCGACGTCGACTCGGTCGTCATCGACAACCTCCTCGGGGGTCGGATGGCCGCCGAGCACCTGCTCGACCGGGGGCACCGGCGCATCGCCGCCCTCTTCCACCTGCCGACCCTCACGACCGCGCAGCTGCGGCGCGAGGGGTTCACCGCCGCGCACACCGACCGCGGCCTGCGGCCCGACCCGCGGCTCGTCGTCGACGGCGTCGCCTCCACCGACGAGGCCAGCGAGGTCGTGCACCGGCTCCTCGACCTCGACGACCCGCCGACCGCGGTCTTCGCGGGCCGGAACATCCTCGCGTCCGGGGCCGTCCGGGCGTTGCGCGAGCGCGGCGTGCACCACGAGGTGGCGCTCGTCGGCTTCGACGACTTCCCGCTGGCCGACCTCCTCGACCCGCCGCTCACCGTCGTCCGCCAGGACGTGACGAAGATCGGCCGGCTCGTCGCGGAGCGGCTCTTCGCGCGCATCGGCGGCGACACCTCGCCGCCGCAGCACCTCGTCGTCGACCCGACGCTCGTCAGCCGCGGCTCCGGGGAGATCCCGCCCCGCGCCTGAGGGCGGTTGCGGCACAGGCCGTTCGGCCTGTCAGAGGTCCTTGCGCAGGTGGACGTCCGCGATGCCGCGGGCCGGCACGTCGTCCCAGCGGAAGAGCTCGCGGTAGCCGGCGCGCTCGTAGAACGCCGGCGCCTGGAACGTGAAGGACGTGACGTACACGTGCGCGCAACCGCGCCGGCGGGCCTCGTCCTCGAACGCGTCGAGCAGCCGGCGGCCGACGCCGGTGCCGCGCTGGTCCTCGCGCACCCAGGTCATCCCGATGCCCGCGGCGACACCCCAGGTCCAGCCGGAGACACCGGCCACGAGCTCGCCGTCGTCGTCGGTGACGCGGACGGTCAGCTCTTCCGCCGGGGCGAGTCCCGGTGTCGCGGCGGCGTTCACGCGGTCCAGCTCGTCGGAGAGCCGCTGGTCGAGGGCGGCGTCGGCGGTCCCGGTCGTCAGGCGCATCCGGCCATCCTCGCCGATGGACGCGGCGCGTCAGCGCAGGAGGTGGCGGGCGCGGGTCATCAGGTAGACGCCGAAGGCGACGAGTCCCAGGGAGACGACGGCGAGCGCGTAGCGGCCGGCCGGCGCCTCCTGGAGGAAACGCAGCGCACCGTCGATGCCGGTCGAGGCGCGGACGTCGTGCGTCCACGCGGCGATGACGAAGAGCAGCCCGACGATGCCGAACGCGACGCCGCGGGCGACGAACCCGACGATGCCGACGAGCACGAGCGCCCGGCCCGGCCGGCGCGCGAGGTCGACGAGGAAGTCGCGCGAGAGGCCCGACCAGATGCTGAAGGCGCCGACCCCCGCGACCGCGATGCCGGTGCCGACGACGAGGAGCACGCCGCCGGGCAGCCCGAGCAGGGTGCGCGTGATGCCGACCGTCGAGTCGCGGCTCGTCTGGCCCGCACCGATCGCGAAGGCCGCGGCCGCCCACGCCACCGTCGCGTACGCGATGCCGTCGGCGGCGTGCTCCAGACGCTTGAGCCGCGTGTGGCAGTGACGGCCGGTCAGGGCGCGGGCGAGGTTCCAGACGGTGACGACCGCGAAGCCGACGACCCCGACCCACAGGACGGCCCGCCCGCCGAGCGACGTCGCGATCGAGGTGAGCGCGCCCGACTCGTCGGCGGTGCTGCGGCTGTGCCCGAGCCAGACGATCTGCAGGCCGGCCCACCCCATCGCCGCGTGGAGCAGGCCGTCGAGGAAGAAGCCCAGGCGCGCACCGGTGCTCACCGCGGCGTGGGTCTCGGCGACCTCCGCGGCCTGCGCGGTCACCTCCGCCACCTGGTGCGCCGTCTCCGCGACCACGTCGACGGCGTCGTGGGCGGCGTCGAGCGCGTCGTGGGCCGCGTCGACGACCGGCGCGGCCAGGTCGGCCGCCGCCCCGCGGACCTGGTCCAGGGGCCCCGAGTCGTCGGGCACCGCCGTGCCGCCCGGCGGGGTCGGCGTCGCGCTCACCCGCGTCCCCGGTGGGGCGGCGGCGCCTCGTCGACGTTGACCGTGGGGATGCCCGTCCCGGCGCGGGCGATGACCGCCAGCGACGGCTCGCGCCCGGGGTTGGACTCCCGGTGGACGGTGAACGCCGGCACCTGCACGTAGCTGCCCGGCACGGCGTCGACCCATCCCTCGACGCCCTCGCACTCCAGGCGCAGCACGCCACGGACGACGTAGAGGACGCTGCTGTTGCTGTCGTGGTGGTGCCACCCCGAGACGGCACCCGGCTCGGTGACGACCTGGCCGGCCCACAGCCCCGGCAGCTCGAAGGCCCGCCGACGCAGCATCCCCGAGGTCGGGTCGGCGTCGACGAGCTCGGCGTCGGTCACGACGCGCACCGGCTGGTGGTCCACCCACCCACGGTAGCCACCCCGCTCCCCCAGCCACCCCACTTCTTGCGAGTTCCGCCGCCCGACACGCCCTCCAGCGGCGCGTCGACCGGCTCAACTCGCAACCAGTCGGGATGTAGGCGGGCGTGGGACTCCGGCTCGCGCCTCGTCCCTCGGCGCGGGCCTCCCCGTCATCCCCCACCTCCGCCGGCTCCCGGCGGTCGCAGGCTCCCGCGGGGAGCCGGCGGAGGGCGTGGGATTCGAACCCACGATGACGTTGCCGCCATAGCGGTTTTCAAGACCGCCGCACTAGGCCACTATGCGAGCCCTCCAACGGCCCTGGGCATCACGCCCGGACCGCCCGCCCAGCGTAGGGCTCGCCCGGCCCGTCGCTCGTGCGGGGCGCGGGCGGTCGGCATCCGCCGGGTGCGCGGCTGCGTGGTGCCACCGGGCCATGGGTAAGGTCGGAGGCCGACGAGAGGAGCCCTCATGGGCAAGCTGACCTTCATGGCCGGGCTGGCCGCGGGCTACGTCCTCGGGGCCAAGGCGGGGACGCAGCGGTACGAGCAGATCCGCCGGACCTCGAGCAAGGTGTGGAACTCCGGACCGGTGCAGAAGCAGGTCGCGCAGGCCAAGGAGGCCGCGCGCACCAAGGCGGCGCCGGTCGTCGCCGACCTCGTCGCGGACGCCGCGCGCGCCACGGGCGAGCGGCTGCGCCAGGGTCGCACGGTCGCCTCGGAGGCCATCGCCCCGAACGGCCACCCGACGACCGCCCCCGAGCGCCCGCGCTCCGAGCAGGCCGAGCACGCGGACGCCTGGGCGGCCGCGACCCGGGCCCCCGGCACCCCCGACTGACCGCCCCTCCGCGGCCCGGACCATCGGTGGGAGACCGGCCACACCGTCCGGGCGCCCTCTGGAAGCACCCGGTGGCGCCCCCCTGCGGGCGCCGCGCGGCGTGACCGGTCCCCCGGGTGCGCGGGTCCTCCGGCCGGTACGACACCGCAGGTCCGGGCGGTGAGGCACCGGGGCCGTCGGCCCCGCTCGGTCGGTCGGCCACGTGGACCGTCCGCCCGGTCAGCCCCGGGGACCGCCGGTCCACCACCTGCGGCGGCGGACCGGCTCCGGGTCACGGCGACCGGGGCAGCTCCCCGGCGGGACCCGATCGTCGTGGCCCGGAGGGGCTCACGTGCGTCAGGAGCACCGCGAGGCCCTCCTGATACGTCCCGGACGAAGAGATCCACGTCACACGGTCCGAGGTATCACCCCGGCCCCCGACGGCTCCTTCTCAGCGTTGACGATCCTCACTACGCTGGACCGGCGCGGACACCCCATCCGGCCCGGTTCCCCCAGGAGCACCCATGGACGGCAAGGACCCCGACCGCCCGACCGGCGACGACGGCCGCCCGCCCCGGCCGCCCGTCCCACCGGTCTTCGCGGTGCCCGAGACGGCCCTGCGGCGCTTCGGTGCGACAGTCCTCGACCCCCGCACCGCCACGCGCGTCGGGGACGAGCCGGCGCCGCGCGCGGTCGCGTACGTCCCGCACCGCCTCTTCGTGCCGGGGCTGACCGACGAGCAGCTCGAGGAGGGTCCGCTGCAGCTGCTGCGCCGGATCGGCGAGGAGATGGACTTCCAGGTCGACGTGCTCCCGAGCCGTGTCGCCGCCGCCGCGCAGGAGCTGGGCTACGCCGAGCGCCTCGGCCGCTCGACGCACCGCCTCGTCGAGCTGCGCCCCAACCCCGGCCGCGTCGGCGCACCGCTGACCGCCTGGGACGTCGTCCAGCGCGCCCGCGGCGTCGACCGCAAGGCCGCCGCCGGCTTCAGCCTCAACCACGTGATGATGTCGAGCGGCCTCGAGGGCGTCGGCTACATGGGTGGCGTCGGGTACATGGGCGGGGTGGGCTACATGGGCGGGGTCGGGTACATGGGCGGGGTCGGCTACATGGGTGGGGTCGGGTACATGGGCGGCGTGGGGGCGCCGGGCGTGGCCGCCGGGCGCGGTCCCGTCTCGCTCCACGTCGACGCGCCGCAGCCCACCGGCGGCCCGTCCCCCGTCGTCGCCGTCCTCGACACCGGCCTCGGCTCCCACCCGTGGTTCGACGGCTCGCCGCTCGTCGACCGCGACCCGACCGTCGCGGGCCAGACCATCGGCCTGCGCTTCGCGCCCGACCGGGACCCCGAGGGCCGGGGCGTCACCGTCGACACCGTCAACGGAACCCTCGATGCCCTCGCGGGCCACGGCACCTTCGTCGCGGGCGTCATCCGGCAGCAGTGCCCCGACGCGCGCCTCGTCGTCGTCCCCGTCATGTACGGCGACGGCGCGGCGGACGAGCAGGACGTCGTCGAGGCGCTCGGACTGCTGGCGCTCTACCACTGGGCCGCGCAGGAGGGCCGGGCCGACCACGACCCGCTGAGCGTCGTCAACCTCTCGATGGGCTACTACCACGAGCGTCCGGACACGGTCTCGGACGAGGACGCCCTCTTCCGCGTCATCGCGATGCTCGCGGAGGACGGCGTCGCCGTCGTCGCGGCCGCCGGCAACGGCGCCACCACCGAGCACTTCTGGCCGGCCGCCCTCTCGCAGAACCCGAACCGTGCCGTCCCGGTGGCCGCGGTCGGCGCCCTCAACCCGACGGGCAAGGCCGCGGCGACGTTCTCGAACACCGGCGAGTGGGTCACCCACTGGCACCCCGGCGTGGCCGTCGTCAGCACGATGCCGACGACGCTCGAGGGGTCGCTGCGCGGCGACCTGGCAGTGCCCGCGGGGCACGGGTCGCCGGCCCGCGAGACCCCCGACCCCGACTGCTACGCCACCGGCTTCGGTGTCTGGAGCGGCACCTCGTTCGCCGCCCCGTGCTGTGCCGGCGGCATCTCGCAGCTGCTCGCCACGAAGGCCTGCGGCTCGGTCGCGGAGGCGGTCGCCAAGACCCTGGGAGGAGCACCGTGATGCACACCGACGCCGACGGCCTCGCCGTCCGGGCGGCCGCCGCGTTCGAGGCGTTCCGCGACGGCGACGGCGCGGGGATGACCCTGCTCGTCGGCGAGGTCACGCCCCTCCTGTGGGCCGTCGCGCGCCAGTCGGGGCTCGACCACCAGGCCGCCGAGGACGTCGTCCAGAACACCTGGCTCAAGCTCGTCCAGCACGCGGGGTCGGTCGACGACCCCCGCTCGGTCCTCAAGTGGCTGCTCACGACGACGCGCCGCGACTCGTGGCGGCTGCGCTCGCGCGGCCACCGCGAGGAGCCCGACGCCCACGACGACGTCCGTGAGGTCGAGTCCGACCACACCGCCCCCTCCCCCGAGGACGCCGTCCTCGCCCACGACGAGCAGCGCGTCGTCTGGGAGCACTTCCACCTGCTGTCCGACCGCTGCCAGACCCTCTTGCGCGCCATCGCGTACGCCGACCGACCCGACTACGCGGGGGTGGCCGACGCCCTCGGGATGCCGGTCGGGTCGATCGGCCCGACCCGGGGCCGGTGTCTCGCGAAGCTGCGCGCCGCCCTGACCTCCGATCCCCGTTGGGAGATGACCTCATGAACCCTGCACCCGACCACGAGGAGCGCCTGGCCGGCGAGCCGGTCGACGCCACGGACCTGCGCGTCCTCGCCGCCGTGCGCGCCGCCCACGACGCGCTCGACCCCGTGCCGCCCGGCCTCGTCGATCGCATCACCTTCGCGATGAGCGTCGCCTCGCTCGAGGCCGAGGTGGCCCGCATCGTCTCCGACGCCGAGGCCCTGACCAGCGTGCGCGGCGCCGACTACGACCGGGCCGACACCGTGACCTTCGCCAGCGACGGCCTGAGCGTCATGGTGAGCCTCGAGCCGGCCGGCCCGGGGCGGGTCGACGTCGTCGGCTGGGCCAGCGAGGGCGAGGTCGACGTCGAGCTGCGCGAGCGCAGCCGGACCCGCACCACCGGCACCGATCCCGACGGGCGGTTCACCTTTGCGGGGGTCGAGCGCGGTCTGGTGAACTTCGTCCTGCGGCGACGCGGGCGACCGGACGCGCCGCCGGTCATCACACCGGCCATCGACCTCTAGAGGAGGAGCCATCGAGCGCGACCCGCTGCAGTCTGCGGGGGGGCTGCTCGATGCTGCGCGCGCCGACAACGAGATCGGCGAGTTCGCCTCTGCCGCGGAGCAGCTCGACCAGGCCCTCGGCCTGCTGGAGGGTCGCACCGACCACGACGCGCGCTGGCTGCGGGTCCGCATCCGCATCACGCGGGCGTGGTCGGAGCTCGAGGCGGACGGCATCCAGCCGGCGCTGCGGACGCTCCGCGCGGCGCGGGCCGAGGCGCTCGAGCTCGACGACCCGTTGCTCGTCACGCTCACGCACATCCAGGAGGGCACGCTCCACGGGCGGGTCGGGGCGTGGCCGTCGTGCGTCGAGGCGCTGCTGGCGGTCGACGTCGAGGGCTCCGGGCTCGAGCCCGCCCAGCGGTGGGCCTACCACCTCAACCTCGGGCAGGCCTGGCTCGGCGTCGGCCGCGCGAAGGACGCCGCCGAGAACTTCGACCTGGCGCGCGACATCGCGGTCGCGAACGGCTACCCGGAGCTCGAGTTCAAGGCCCGGCACAACCGGGCGGTCGTCGCGTTCGTCGACGGCGACCTGCCCCGCGCCCTCACCCTCATGCGCGAGGCCGACGCGATGGACGTCGCGGTCGCGCGCGACCGGGCCCGACTCGACCACGCAGAGGTGCTCCTCGCCGCAGGGCTCGTCGACGGGGCGCGGTCCGAGCTCGAGGCCGCGCTCTCGACGGCCCACTCCTCCGCGCACCGCATCGAGGAGGGGGAGATCAGCCTGCGCCTCGCGCGCTGCGACCTGCTCGTCGGTGACCTCGAGCGGGCGCGCGACCGGATCCGCGACGCCACCGCCGCCTACCGTGCCCGACAGGCCGACGACCTCGTGCGCGAGGCCGAGCTCCTGCGGGCCGGCGTCGACGTCGCCGAGGGGCGCGACCTGCCGGCCGTCGTCGAGCGGCTCGTCCGGCACACCGAGCACGGGGCCGGCGAGCCCGGGGCCCCGGCGCTCGGCACCTCGGGCCGCGAGGCCGTGCGGCTGGAGGCCGAGGCCCGCCTGCTGCTCGGGGACGCCGACGGGGCCGAGCGGCGGCTCGAGGCGCTCGGGGAGGACGGTGAGCGGTCGCTCTCCGCGACCCTCCACGAGGTGCTGGTCCGTGCCCGTCTCGACCTCGCCCGCGGCCGGGGCCCGCAGGCCCGCGCCCGGCTCGAGGACGGCAACCGCGTCCTCGCGGCGCACCAGGTCCAGTCGGCCAGCCTCGACGTGCGCGCCGCCCTGGCCCTCCACGGCCGGCGGCTCGCGGCCCTCGACACCGAGCGCGCCCTCGCGGAAGACCCCGCCGACGAGGTGCTCGCGACGGTCGAGCGCTGGCGGGCGATCTCGCACCGCATCAACCCCGTCACCGACCCGGACGACCCCGACCTCGCCGAGGCCACGCGCGAGCTGCGCCGCCTGCGGCAGCTGCTCGCCGACAGTGACGGCGACCAGGCAGCGACGCTGACCCCCCGGGTCGACGAGCTCGAGACCCTTGTCGCACAGCGGGAGTGGAGCCTCGCGCTCGACGGGACGGCGAGCGGTGCGGTGCATCCCGTCGACGCCGACGAGGCCCGCGGAGCCCTCGACGACGGCACGACGGTCGTCGAGTTCTTCGAGTCCGCCGGCGAGCTGCACCAGGTGGTGCTCCGCGCGTCCGGGGCCGAGGTCGTGCACGTCGGGCCGGTGGCCGCGGTCGTCGAGGCGGTCACGCGGCTGCGGCGCGACCTGCGCGCCCGGGCGACGATCGCCCCCGGGTCGCCGATGGCCGCCGTCCTCGAGCGCGCCACTGTCTCGTCGCTCGCGGCGGCCGACACGCTCCTCAACCCCGGTGGCGCCGACGAGCGCCGGGTCGTCGTCGTGCCGTCACGCACGCTCGCCGGGATGCCGTGGAGCCTCATGCCCAGCCTGCGCGGTCGACCGGTCACGGTGGCGCCCAGCCTGACCCGCTGGGTACGGGGCCCCGCCCGCGTGGCCCCGGCCCGGCCGACGGCCCCGGTCGCGGCCCTCTACGGGCCCGGCCTGGCGCGCACCCTCCCGGAGATCCGGGCCGTCGCCGGGGCCTGGGGCGTCGTCGCCGGGGAGGTCGCCGAGCGGCCGGCCACCAGCGCGGACGTCCTCGACGCCCTCGGATCGGCGCGGGTCGTGCACCTCGCGGCCCACGGCCTGCACCAGGGCCAGAGCCCGCTCTTCTCGTCGGTGCGGATGGCCGACGGTCCCGTCTTCGCCCACGAGTTCCCGCGGCCCGTGGCCGCCGAGCACGTCGCGCTGTCGGCCTGCGACGTCGGACAGTTCTCGACCCGCCCGGGCGACGAGCCGCTGGGGCTGGCCATCGCCCTGCTCTCGCTGGGCGCGACGAGCGTGCTGGCCGCCGTCGCCCCGGTCGCGGACGACGTGGCACACGACGCGATGGTCGCCCACCACCGGCGCATCGCGGCGGGGGTCGACGCCGCACAGGCGTGGGCCGAGGTCGTCGTCGAGCACCCCGGGGCCGGGGTGTTCTGCCTCTACGGCTCCGAGTGGTGCGCCACCCCGTGACCTCGCAAGACCGGAACGGTTCTCGCGCAGGTCAGATGAAGATGGCCGGCTCGGCGAAGAGCGCGTCGTAGGGGTCCTCGCCGGGCAGCTGCGGCATCCGGACGCGCGCGGGCACACCGGTCGCGACCGCACCGGCGGGGACGTCCTTGACGACGACCGAGTTGGCCCCGACCTGCGCGTCGTCGCCGATCTCGATGTCGCCGAGGATGCGGGCACCGGTGCCGACGACGACGCGGTCGCCCAGCGTCGGGTGCCGCTTCGTGCCGCGCGCCAGCGACCGGCCGCCGAGGGTGACCCCGTGGTAGAGCATCACGTCGTCGCCGACGACCGCGGTGGCACCGATGACGACGCCCATCCCGTGGTCGATGAAGAAGCGCCGGCCGATGCGGGCTCCGGGGTGGATCTCGACGCCGGTCACCGCGCGGGTGGCCGTCGACAGCAGGCGCGCGGCCGGGCGCCACTGGGGGCCCTTCTGCCACAACCGGTGCGCGAGCCGGTAGGACCAGATCGCGTGCAGCCCGGGGGAGTTCAGGGCCACGTCGGCCCGGGTCTCGGCGGCGGGGTCGCGCCGCATCGCGGCATCGAGGTCCTCGCGGACCGCGGCGCGCGCCTGCTGGAGGAGGGACATGTCAGTCGACGAGACCCTCGAACAGGATCGTCGAGAGGTAGCGCTCGCCGAAGCTCGGGATGATGACGACGATCGTCTTGCCGGCGTTCTCGGGGCGGCTCGCGACCTGGTTGGCGGCGGCGAGGGCGGCACCGGACGAGAGCCCGACGAGCAGGCCCTCCTCGGTCGCGGCCCGGCGGGCCCACTCGACGGAGGTCTGCGCGTTAACGTCGATGACCTCGTCGTAGACCTCGGTGTTGAGGATCTCGGGGACGAAGTTCGCACCGATGCCCTGGATCTTGTGCGGACCCGGCTGGCCGCCGTTGAGGATCGGGGACTCCTCCGGCTCGACCGCGATGATCTTCACGTCCGGCTTGCGGGACTTGAGGACCTCTCCGACGCCGGTGATCGTGCCACCGGTGCCGATGCCGGCCACGACGATGTCGACGGCGCCGTCGGTGTCCTTCCAGATCTCCTCGGCGGTCGTGCGGCGGTGCACCTCGGGGTTCGCCGCGTTGGCGAACTGCCGGGCGAGGACGGCGCCCTCGCGCTCGGCGACGATCTCGTCGGCCTTGGCGACCGCGCCCTTCATCCCCGTGGAGGGGTCGGTGAGGACGAGCTCGGCGCCGTACGCGCGCAGGAGGGCGCGGCGCTCCTTGCTCATCGACTCGGGCATCGCGAGGACGACCTTGTAGCCGCGCGCGGCGCCGACCATCGCGAGCGCGATGCCGGTGTTGCCGGAGGTGGCCTCGACGATCGTGCCGCCGGGCTCGAGCTGGCCCGAGGCCTCGGCGGCGTCGACGATCGCGACCCCGATGCGGTCCTTGACCGAGCTCGCCGGGTTGTAGAACTCCAGCTTCGCCGCGACCGTGGCGTCCCCGTCGATGATCCGGTTGAGCCGGACGAGCGGGGTGTTGCCGACGGCCTGGGTCACGTCGTCGAGGATGGGCATCGGGTCGCCTCTCTGTCGGTGGGCGCCGGTCCCGGGAGGCGGGGTGCGGCGCGTCGAGCCTGCTCCGAGCCAACCCCGGAGTCCTTATGCGTATTCCAACACGCCGTTATCGGGCCGGACAACGAGCTCTCGCGGCCGCGCAGGCCCTGTTGACGGTCGTCACAGACCGGTGAGCGCTTGCTTACCCACGGGTACGCTGACCCGCATGCCTGCTGCCCTCGCGCCCGCCCTGGCCAGCGACGTCATCCCGTCGTTCGACGACCGGTTCGGCGGGGTCACCGCCCTGCAGGTCGTCGCCATCGTCCTCTGCCTCGTCGTCCCGACGATCGGGTGGGCGCTGCTCTTCCGGCAGGTGGGGCGGTTCGTCACGCTCTACCGCCTCGGGCAGCCCGACGGCTCGCGCACCGACGCGCCCGCGGCCCGCACCTGGACGCTGGCCAAGGAGTTCCTCGGCCACACCCGGATGTCGCGGCTCAAGGTCGTCGCGGCGGCGCACTGGTTCACCGCGCTGGCGTTCATCATCCTCTTCACGACGCTCGTCAACGCGTTCTTCCAGCTCGTCCAGCCCGACTACCGGCTGCCGGTCCTCGGGCACTTCGCACCGTTCGAGTGGGTCGTCGAGATCTTCGCGTGGGGCGGGCTCGTCGGCATCGTCGTCCTCATGGCCATCCGCCAGAAGAACCACCCGCGGCGGGCGCGCGGCGAGGGCGGGCGCTTCTCGCGGTTCTACGGCTCGACCTTCTGGCAGGCCTACTACGTCGAGCTGACCATCCTCTTCGTCACGTTCTGCATCCTCCTGCTGCGCGGCCTCGAGGCGGCGATGGTGCAGCGCTTCGAGCCCGACACCTCGCTGGTCGCCCACTTCCCGCTGACCGGCTGGATGGCCGGCTGGTGGTCGGGCACCACACCGGCGGGGCTCGCCGCCTGGGTGCAGGTCGTCGCCACCGTCAAGATCCTCATCTCGTTCGCGTGGATGATCACCATCGCGCTCCAGCCGACCATGGGTGTCGCCTGGCACCGCTTCCTGGCCTTCCCGAACATCTGGTTCAAGCGCGAGTCGTCGGGGCGCACCGCGCTCGGCCCGGCCAAGCCGATGACGGTCGGCGGCAAGCCGTTCGACATCGAGGCCATGGAGGAGATGGAGGAGGGCGACGTCCTCGGCGTCGGCCAGGTCGAGGACTTCACGTGGAAGGGCCTGCTCGACTTCTCGACCTGCACCGAGTGCGGCCGCTGCCAGTCGCAGTGCCCCGCGTGGAACACCGAGAAGCCCCTCTCCCCCAAGCTGCTCATGATGACGCTGCGCGACCACGCGGACGCCAAGGCCCCGTACCTGCGTGCCCTGTCGGCCGCCGACGGCGACCAGGAGAAGGCGATGGCCTCCGTCGCGAGCGCGGCCGCGACCGTCCCCACCGACGGCGTCGAGCCCGCCGGCTCGGTCGACGTCGTCGACTGGACCTCGATGGCCCTCGTCGGCGACACCGGCTACGACCCCGCGGCCCCGCTGACCGCGTACAACCCGCACGGCCCCGACGCCGTCATCGACCAGGACGTGCTCTGGTCGTGCACGACGTGCGGCGCCTGCGTCGAGCAGTGCCCGGTCGACATCGAGCACGTCGACCACATCATCGACATGCGCCGGTACGCGACCCTCATCGAGTCGGCGTTCCCGCAGGAGCTCGGGGGCCTGTTCAAGAACCTCGAGGGCAAGGGCAACCCGTGGGGCATGGGCGCCCGGGCGCGCCTGGACTGGGCCAAGGACCTGCCGTTCGACGTCAAGATCCTCGGCCAGGACGTCGAGAAGGCCTCGGACGTCGAGTGGCTCTTCTGGGTCGGCTGCGCCGGTGCCTACGAGGACCGCGCGAAGAAGACGACCCGCGCCGTCGCCGAGCTGCTCGACACGGCCGGCGTCTCGTTCGCCGTCCTCGGGGACGGCGAGACCTGCACCGGCGACTCGGCCCGCCGCGCCGGCAACGAGCTGCTCTTCCAGACCCTCGCCGCGCAGAACGTCGAGACCTTCGGCGAGTTCGGCGTCACCAAGGTCGTCGTCACGTGCGCCCACTGCTTCAACACGATCAAGAACGAGTACCCGCAGCTGGGCGGGAGCTACGAGGTCGTCCACCACACGCAGCTGCTCAACCGGCTGGTGCGCGAGAAGAAGCTCGTGCCGGTCGCCCGGCCCGACGAGGCGCCCGGCATGTCGTCGGCGAAGAACGCCGCGTCGACCGCGCCGTCGGTCACGTACCACGACCCCTGCTACCTCGGCCGGCACAACGACGTCTACGCCCCGCCGCGCGAGCTCATCGGAGCCCTCCCCGGCGTCGAGCTGCGCGAGATGCCGCGGCACGGCGAGAAGTCCTTCTGCTGCGGCGCCGGCGGTGCGCGCATGTGGATGGAGGAGAAGCTCGGCACCCGCATCAACACCAACCGCACCGACGAGGCCCTGGCCACCGGCGCGGAGCGCATCGCCATCGGCTGCCCGTTCTGCCGCGTGATGATCTCGGACGGGCTCACCGCCAAGCAGGCGCAGGGCGTCGGCGAAGAGGTCGAGGTCGTCGACGTCGCGCAGATGCTGCTCGCGGCCGTCCGCCGGGGTCAGGAGGCGCCCGAGGCCGCGGTCTCGGCGGAGGCCGCGTCGGCCGCTCCGGAGGTCACGGCGCCTGCCGCTGCGGCGACCGCTGCTGCAGCCGCCACCGTCACCGAGCCCGAGCCCGCCCCGGCTGCTGACGCCGCACCCGTCCAGGCGTCGACGGACGTGTCGGCTCCTGACCAGGACGAGGCCGACCCCTGGGACGACCAGCCCGCTGCCGCACCCAGGACCGACGCTGCGCAGCCCGTGCAGGAATCGACGACTGTGTCGACTCCCGACCAGGACGAGGCTGACCCCTGGGACGACCAGCCCGCTGCGCCGGCCACGTCCGAGCGCGCCGCGGAGCCCGAGGTCGCGGTCGACGCCGAGACGGCGGAGGCGGTCGTCGACGGCTCCGAGCCCGACCCATGGGACGAGCCCGCTGCCGTCGCGGACCCGGAGCCCGGCCGCTCGCAGGGCGAGCCGTCCGAGGAGAAGGCCAAGGCCGATGCCGCCGCCTCGACCGACGAGGTCGACCCGTGGGACGAGCCGGCCGACGCGCCAGCCACGCAGCCCGTGCAGGAATCGACGAACGTGTCGACTTCTGATCAGGCCACCGCGACGACCACGGACGCGGACGACGTCGACCCCTGGGACGAGCCCGCCGCCGGCACCACCCCGGCCGCGTCGCCCGTGCAGGAACCGATCGAGGCGTCGACCTCCGACCAGCCCGTCGCTGCAGAGACGGACGCGGACGACGTCGACCCGTGGGACGAGCCCGCCGACTCGGCGGCGCCCGCCAGCGACGTCCCGAAGCCGGAGCCGACGACCGCGTCGACCCCCGCCCCCGCACCGGCAGCCACCACGGACGACGACGTCGACCCCTGGGACGAGCCCGCCGCCGACGTGCAGGAACCGACGAAGGCGTCGACGTCCGACCAGCCCGCCGCTGCAACCACGGACGCCGACGACGTCGACCCCTGGGACGAGCCCGCCGACTCGGTGGCGCCTGCCACCGACGCTCCGGCGCCGGAGCCGGACACAGCCACCGAGCCGGACGCCGTGCAGCAGGCGGACGATGAGCCGGCCCCCGAGGCGGAGCCCGTCGCGGAAGAGGCACCGGCGGCACCGGCAGCTGCGAGCGGCTCGTTCGGCGGCGACGCATCACTGCTCGACGAGCCCGACCCGTGGGACGAGCCGGTCGACGCGCCCGCCGTGGACGCGGCGCCGGCGACGGTCACCGACGGTGCTGCGCCCGACAGCTCCTCGTCGACGGATGCGGAGCCGGCCGAGGAGGACGTGGCGGTCGCCGACGAGACGACCGACGCCCAGGCGCCGACGGAGGAGTCGCACGAGACCGAGGACACCGAGCCGTCCGCCACCCCGGAGCCGGACGCTGCTGACGAGCCGGAGCCCAGCGAGGAGCCGGTCGACGAGCAGCCGACGGCCGAGGCGCCGACCACCGAGGAGCAGAAGCCGGCGAGCAAGCCCGGTGCAACCCCCGCGTCGTTCGGCGGCGACGCCTCGCTCCTCGACGAGCCCGACCCCTGGGACTGACCGCCGGCTCGACCCATCCCGACTGATTGCCCATCCGCCACCTCAGAAGCGCCCCAGAGGCCCCTCCGAGGTGGCGGATGCGCAAGAAGTCACCCTCACCACCCGACTTGTTGCGAGTTCCGCCGCTCGACACGCCCACCAGCGGCGCGTTGACCGGCTCAACTCGCAAGAAGTCGGGAAACGGAGGTCGGGCGGGCGGCGAGGGTCAGCGCACAGGCCGCCCCCGACGACGAGCGGGCCCCCGGTGACCTGGTCGGTCACCGGGGGCCCGGTCGCTCAGCCGCGGGGTCGCGCCCCGCGGACGGTCGATCACCCGCGGGTCGCGCCCCGCGGACGGTCGACCACCCGCGGGGTCGCGCCCCGCGGACGGTCTTTCAGCCCAGGCCGTTGCTCGAGAGGAACTCGGCGGCGACGGTCTTGGGGTCCTTCTTGTCGATGTCGGTCTGCTTGAGCATCTGCGTCACCGCGTCGGTCGTCAGCTTGGCCGAGACCGCGTTGAGGGCGTCCTTGACCTCGTCGGCCTTGTCGGCGCGCACGAGCGGCACGATGTTCTGCGACCCGAAGACGCGCTTGGTGTCCTCGAGCACGACGAGGTTGTTCGCCGCGATGCCGGGGTCGGTCGAGAACACGTTCGCGACGTCCGCCTGGCCGTTGACGAGCGCCTGGAGGACGGCCTGGCCGGTCAGCGGCCGGAAGGACCCGAACGTGATGCCGTAGACCTTCTCGAGGCCGACGACCCCCTGCGGGCGCTCCTTGAACTCGGGCTGCGCGGCGAGGGTCATGTCGCCCGCGACGGCCTTGAGGTCCTCGATGGTCGTGAGGTTCTTCGAGTCGGCCGTCTCCTTCGTGACGGCGAGCGAGTCGACGTCCTCGGCGGCGGACTTGTCGAGCACCGTCAGGGTGTCGGGGACGACCTCCTTGGCCTTCTCGTAGACCTCCTCGGCGTCGGTGCCGGAGTACTCCTTGTCGTAGTACACGGCGAGCGCGCCGGTGTACTCGGGGAAGACCTGCACGGAGTTGTCCTCGAGCGCGCGCAGGTAGATCTCGCGCGCCCCGATGTTGGTCTTCGTCGACGCGTCGATGCCCTTGGCGCGCAGCGCCCCGGCGTAGACCTCGGCGAGGAGGGTGGACTCGGAGAAGTCGGCGCCGCCGACGACGATCGAGCCGGACGAGGCACCCCCGGAGGAGGATCCGGCGGCCGGGCTCTCGCTGGCGAGCGGGTCGCTGCCACCACCGCAGGCCGACAGCCCGAGGGCGGCGGCGACGGCGACGGAGGTGAGGACGGTTCTGCGCTTCATCGGGTCGGTCCCTTTCGTGGTGGCCGGGCTCGGTGGCCGGGGCCGGTGTTGGGTCGGTGGTGCACGGGGTGGGGGACGCCGGCTCGTGGCGTCCGGGTGGGCTCGGGGGCAGGTCGGGTCAGGAGCTCGTCCCCGACATCCCACCCGGACCAACAGGCGTCCGCGCGTTTGCTTCCGCGGAGACGGATTCGTCATCGTTTCGTGACCCACCGACACGCCGCCCCCGACCCGTGAGGCCGGGCGAGACGAGCCGCCGCTGGAGCAGCGCGAGCAGGCCCTCGAGGGCGATGGCGAGCAGCGCGACGAGCAGCGCGCCCCCGGCGGCCCGCGGGTAGTCGGCGAGGGCGATGCCGTCGACGAGGTAGCGCCCGAGCCCGCCGAGGCCGATGTACGCCGCGATCGTCGCGGTGGCGACGACCTGGAGCACGGCGGTGCGCAGGCCCGACATCACGAGCGGCAGCGCGCACGGCAGCTCGACCTGGCGCAGCACCTGCCAGCCGGTCATCCCCACCCCGCGGGCGGCGTCGCGCGCGGCCGGGTCGACCGCCTCGACCCCCGCGTACGTGCCGGCGAGCAGCGGCGGGATGGCGAGCAGCACGAGCACGGCGACGCTGGGCGCGAGGAAGGCGGCGTCGCCCCTGAGGATCGGCCCGACGAGCAGCGACGCGGCGAAGAGCAGGCCGAGGGTCGGCACGGCGCGCGCCGCGTTCGCCGTGGTGACGAGCCAGCGCATCCGGCCGCTGTGGCCGATCCACAGGCCGAGCGGCAGCGCGACCGCGGCGGCGATGACCATCGTCATCAGGGCGTACGTCAGGTGCTCGAGCAGGCGGGTGGGGATGCCGTCGGAGCCCGACCAGTTGGCCGGGTCGGTGAACCACGAGAGCAGGGAGGCGATCATGCCGTGCCCCCCGCCACCCGGCGCCACGGCGTCAGCGCCCGCGCGAGGAGGAGGATGAGCCCGTCGAGCAGGAGCGCGAGCACGAGGCAGGCGACGATGCCGGTGACGAGCTCGCCCCAGATGATGCGTCGCCACCCGTCGACGAGCAGGGAGCCGAGCTGCGGCACCCCGACGAGCGAGGCGACGCTGACGATGCTCACGTTGCTCACGGCGGCGACCCTCAGGCCGGCCGCGATGACGGGGACGGCGAGCGGCAGCTCGACCCCCACGAGCCGGCGCAGCCCGCGGTAGCCCATCGCGGTCGCGGCCTGCTCGACGTGGTCGGGCACCGACATCAGGCCGTCGGCGACGGTGCGGGCCAGCAGCGCGACCGTGTAGACGGTCATCGCGACGACGACGTTGAACGGGTCGAGGATCTTCGTGCCGAGGACCAGCGGCATGATGATGAACAGGGCCAGCGACGGGATCGTGTAGAGCAGCCCGCTCGTCGTGACCACCGCCGGGTAGGCCCCGCGCCAGCGCTTGGCCAGCCAGCCGAGCGGCAGCGACAGCACGAGACCGAGCAGCAGCGGCACCCCGGACAGGTAGAGGTGTTGCCCCGCGAGGTCGATGACGGTGCGCCAGTTCGACGCGAGCCAGTCCACCTCAGGCCCCCTCCTCCGCGAGGGCGACGGCCCCGCCGTGCACGGGGTCCTCCTCGTCGCGCTCGGGCCGGTCGGTGTCCTCGATGGCGCTGAGCACCTCGTGCGCCAGCACCGTGCCGACGAGCACGCCGCTGTCGTCGACCACCACGCCGCGGCGCGAGGGCGAGGACAGCGCCGCGTCGAGCGCTCCGCGCAGCGTGCCGCCGTCGCGGGCGACGGTGCCACCGCGGTGCAGGTCGGCGTCCTCGACGCCCCGGGAGCCGATGCGCTCCGGCTCGACCCATCCGAGCGGCTTGCGCTGCTCGTCGACGACGAGCAGCCAGGCGCCGCTGCCGGCCGCGGGCTGCTCGCCGAGGACGATGGTGCGCTCCGAGCGCAGCGGCAGCCGCGGCGTGGGCTGGAACTGCAGGGCGCGGTAGCCGCGGTCGCGGCCGACGAAGTCCGCGACGAAGTCGTCCGCCGGGTGGGCGAGGAGGTACGAGGGCTCGGCGACCTGCGCCAGCTGACCGCCGACCCGCAGGACGGCCACCTGGTCGCCGAGCTTGATGGCCTCGTCGATGTCGTGGGTGACGAAGATGATCGTCTTGCCGAGCTCGTCCTGGAGGCGGAGGAACTCGTCCTGGAGCTGGTCGCGGACGATGGGGTCGACGGCCGAGAACGGCTCGTCCATGAGCATGACGGGCGGGTCCGCCGCGAGCGCCCGGGCGACGCCGACGCGCTGCTGCTGCCCGCCGGACAGCTGCGCCGGGTAGCGGTCGCCGAGCACGGGGTCGAGCCCGACGCGCTCGAGCAGCTCGTGGCTGCGCTCCTGCGTGCGCTTGCGGTCCCAGCCCAGCAGCCGGGGCACGGTGCCGATGTTGTCGAGGACCGTGCGGTGCGGGAAGAGCCCCGCGTGCTGGATGACGTAGCCGATGCCGCGCCGCAGCTCGGACTGCTTCATCCGGCCGGTGTCCTGACCGTCGAGGGAGATGGACCCCTTCGTCGGCTCGATCATCCGGTTGACCATGCGCAGGCTCGTCGTCTTGCCGCACCCCGACGGTCCGACGAGCACGGTGATCTTGCCCGTCGGCGCCGTCAGGCTCAGGTCGTCGACGGCCACCGTGCCGTCGGGGAACTGCTTGGTCACGCCGTCGAAGCGGATCATCCGTCGACCCTAGTGCGCGCAACCGCGGGTGGACCGCCCTCGATGACGCACGTTCGACGGACCGAGACCGGATCGAGACCCGGGCTCACCAGCTGTCGGCGGGCTCACGGGCTGGGTCGGGCAGCGGTTCGTGCGCCGCCTCGGCGAAGGCCGTGAGCGCCGCGACGAGACCCGTGCGGCGCTCGGCCGGCATCCGCCGGACGACCTCGGCGATGGCCGCGCGGCGCCGGTCGGTCACGGTGTCGACGACCTCCCGACCCCGCTCGGTCAGCGCGAGGACGACCGCGCGCCGGTCGCGCGCATCCTCCTGCCGGGTGACGAGGCCGGCGGCGAGGAGGCGGTCGACGGTGCGCAGCGCGCTCGACGGGCCGACGCCGAGGCGCTCGGCGAGCGCGCTCAGGCGCGTCTCGCGCAGGCCGCTCAGGACGACGAGGGCGCGGAACTGGGTGAGCGTCAGGCTGTCCTCGACGTCCGCGAGCGAGCGCGCCGAGACGGCGACGAGCACCCGCGACGAGACGAGCACCGCGCCGACGATCGCGTCGAGCTCGTCGGCGTCCTCGGCCCCGGGGGCGGGGGGCGGCACAGCCGGGGGAATTTCACTCACGAGTGCAACTATTGCATACTGCAAACATGTCCGCCGCCTCCGCCACGCCCTCCACTCCTGCCCGCCCGGACGTCCGTCGGCGGCTCGCCGTCCGCCTCGACCGGCTCCGCCTGGGCAGCGGCGGGCTCCTCGCGATGGCCCTCGTCGTCGGCGCCGGCACCGCGGGCGCGGCGGTCGCCTTCCGCTGGCTCGTCGGCAGCGCCACCCTCCTCCTGACCGGCCACGAGGACTACGCGGCCGTCCCGGGGGCCGCCAACCCGCACCTGCCGGGACTCGGCCGCTGGTTCGTCGTCCTCACGCCCGTCGTCGCCGGCCTCGTCTACGGACCGCTGGTCCACCGGTTCGCCCGCGAGGCCCGCGGGCACGGCGTGCCCGAGGTGATGTTCGCCGTCGCGCGCAACGGCGGGCGCATCAAGCCGCGCGTGGCCGGCGTCAAGGCGCTCGCGTCGGCCCTGACCATCGGCGGTGGGGGCTCGGTCGGCCGCGAGGGCCCGATCGTGCAGATCGGGTCGGCGCTCGGCTCGACCGTCGGGCGGGTCGTGCGGGTCAGCGAGCCCCGGATGCGCGTGCTCGTCGCGTGCGGCGCGGCCGGCGGCATCGCGGCGACCTTCAACGCCCCGCTCGCCGGCGTGTTCTTCGCGCTCGAGCTCATCCTCGCCGACTTCACCGCGCAGTCCTTCGGCCTCGTCGTGCTCGCGGCCGTCACCTCCTCGGCCATCGGGCGCGCCGTGCTCGGCGACGAGCCCTTCCTCACCCTGCCGGCCTTCACGGTCGGGCACCCGACCGAGTACCTGCTCTTCGCCGTCCTGGGCGTCGTCGCGGGTGCGGTCGGCGTGGCCTTCACGAAGGTGCTCTACCGCGTCGAGGACGTCTGCGACGCCGTCTGGCGCGGCCCCGAGTGGGCCCGCCCCGCGGTCGGCGGCCTGCTGCTCGGCCTCGTCCTCCTCGTCCTCCCGCAGATGTACGGCGTCGGCTACCCCGTGCTCGGCGACGCCGTCGACGGCCGCTACGCGCTGGGGTTCCTCGTCGTCCTGCTCGTCGGGAAGATGGTCGCGACCTCGCTGACCATCGGCATCGGCGGCTCCGGCGGCGTCTTCGCCCCGAGCCTGTTCATCGGGGCGATGCTCGGTGCGGCCTTCGGTGCCGTCGCGCACGCGGCCCTGCCGGGGGTGGCCGGCCCGATCGGCGCCTACGGCCTCATCGGGATGGGGGCGGTCTTCGCCGGCGCGGCCCGGGCCCCGATCACCGCGGTCGTCATCCTCTTCGAGCTGACCAACGAGTACTCGATCATCCTCCCGCTCATGACGGCCATCGTCGTCGCGACGCTCGTGAGCCACCGCCTCTCCGCCGACTCGGTCTACACCCTCAAGCTGCGCCGGCGCGGGGTCGACCTCACGGCGCCGCCGGAGTCCGGGGCGGCCCGCACCCCGGTCGGCACCGTGATGCGCCCGCTGCCCACCCCGGTCGAGGCCGGCACACCCTTGCGCGAGGTCGCGGCCCGGCTGTCGGGCGCGAGCTACGGGGTGCTGCCGCTCGTCGACGCCGCCGGCGGCTACCACGGCGTCGTCACCGCGCGGGCGGTGTCGGAGGCCCTCGTCGACGGACGGCACGAGGTCGAGCCGGCGTCGATGGTCACCGAGCTGCCCGAGCCGCTGCGGGTCACCGACACCCTCGACCGCGTCCTCGACGCGCTCAACCACAGCGGGGTCGGCGGGATGCCGGTGCTCGACGCGGACGGCGTCGACCCCGTCGGCTGGGTCACCTACCGCGACGCGCTGACCGGCATCCGGGCCGCCCGACCGAGCTGATCCAGCAACGCCGGGATGCCCGGCGGCCGCGCCGGTGTTGCGACCCCCGTGACCACCGCCGCCGAGCCCGTCCCCGCCGACGAGCACCTCGACCGCCGCTCGGCGCAGGGACGGCTGGTGCTGGCCGGGCTGGTGCTCGGCACGGGGGTCGCCATCCTCGACGGCAGCGTCGTCAACGTCGCGCTGCGGACCATCGGCGCCGACCTCGGGGCCTCGCTCGCGCAGCTGCAGTGGGTCGTCAACGGCTACCTGCTGGCCCTCGCCTCCCTCGTGCTCGTCGGCGGCGGGCTCGGCGACCGCTGGGGTCGGCGGCGCGTCTACGAGGTCGGGGTCGTGTGGTTCGCGCTGGCGTCCGTGGCGTGCGCCGTGGCGCAGACCCCGCTCCAGCTCGTCGGGCTGCGGGTGCTCCAGGGGGTCGGGGCGGCCCTCCTGACGCCGGGCGCGCTCGCCATCATCCAGACGACGTTCCGCCCGGCGGACCGTGCGGCGGCCATCGGCACGTGGGCCGGCTTCTCGGGCGTCGCCGCCGCGCTCGGGCCGTTCGTCGGCGGCTGGCTCGTCGACCACGCCTCGTGGCGCTGGGTGTTCGCGGTCAACGTCCCGCTGTGCGTGGCCGTCGTCCTCCTCACGGGTCGGCGCGTCCCCGAGAGCCGCGACCCGGGGGCCGCCGGCCGGCGCTTCGACGTCGCCGGCGCGGTGCTCACGGTGCTCGCACTCGGGACGACGACGTACGCGCTGACCGCTGCCGGCACGCTGCCGCCCGCCCTCCTCGTCGGGTGCTGGGCACTGGCGGCGGCCGCGGCCGTGGGCTTCGTCGTCGTCGAGCGGCGCTCGGCCCATCCGCTGGTCCCGTTGTCGCTGTTCGCATCTCGCGTCTTCTCGGCGGCCAACGCGATGACGCTCCTCGTGTACGGGGCGCTCGGCGCGGTGACGCTCTTCGTGGTGCTCGAGCTGCAGGTGGCCGGATGGAGCGCGCTGACCGCCGGCATGTCGGCCCTCCCGCTGACCCTGGTCATGATGCTGCTGTCGTCACGCTCTGCGGCGCTCGCCGACCGCATCGGGCCGCGCCTGCCGATGACCGCCGGCCCGCTGCTGTGCGCCGCGGGCAGCCTCCTGCTGCTGCGGGTCGACGCCTCCGCCGAGTGGCTCGACGTGCTGCCGGGGATGCTCGTCTTCGCCCTCGGCCTCGCGGGACTGGTGTCGCCGCTGACGGCCGCGGTGCTGGGCGCCGCGCCCGACCGGCACGCCGGGGTGGCGAGCGGCGTCAACAACGCGGTGGCGCGCGCCGGGTCGCTGCTCGCCGTCGCGGCGCTCCCCGGCGTGGTCGGGCTCACCGGCGAGGAGTACCTCGACCCCGTCGCCATGACCGCCGGCTACCGCGGGGCGATGCTCTGGTGCGCCGGCCTGCTCGTGGCCGGCGCGGCGGTCAGCTGGCTCGGTCTGCGACCGGCAGCGCGCCGCTGACGAACTCCGTCACCGTGTCGTGCCACCGGCGGGCGCGACGCAGCATCGCGTGGCGCTCGCCCGGCACGCGGACCCACGTGACGGGGACGCCGAACTCCTGCCAGCGCTCCGCGACGAGGGCCGTCCGCCGCGGGTCGGTCGTGCGGTCGGCCGAGCCGTGCATGAGGAGGACGGGTCGGCCGTCGCGCGGCGCGCGCAGGTCGCCCTCGACCCACGGGGCGAGGGCCGCCACCGCCGCGATGCCGGCGTCCGCGGCGACGGTCAGGGCGACGCGGCCACCCATCGAGTGCCCGACGACGGCCACCGGGACGCCCGGCAGGACGCGGCGGATGCGCTCCAGCGCCCAGCGGGTGTCGACGACGGGGTCGGCGGCGTGACCGTTCCAGCCGCGCACCCGGTAGGTGAGGCGGACGACGGCGACCTGGTCGCCGAGGCCCCGGCGCAGCGAGCCGGCGAAGGGCAGCATCCGCAGGACGGCGAGCTGCCAGCGCGTCACCTTGGCGCGGCTGCGCTCGCGACCGCCGTGGAGGACGAGCACGAGGGCCTTCGGCCGGTCGGGGACGTGCCCGTGCAGGCGAGCACCACCACCCCCGTCGGGCGCGAGGAGGAGGGACTCGAGGGTGCGTCGGCGGGGGCGGCGCACCGGGGTGCGGGGCGTGCGGGAGGTGCGGGCGGCACTGCGGGACCGGCCGTGGGCGGCGCGCTCGTCCATCGTTCGTTCCCCCCTTGCGGGTCGGGCGGGTCCAGCCGTGGGACAGGGACGGTCGGAGAGCCGCACCCACGATGCGTACCCCGTGACGACCGATTCCGCACGCAGGACGGGCGAAGATCGGCGTGTCGAGGGGTGTTCGGCGCCCTCCGTCTCACCGGATGGCCACCTCGGAACGGCTCAGACGTCGGCGCGGTGGAAGTTCTGGAAGCTGCGGCTGGCCGTCGGACCCCGCTGGCCCTGGTAATGGGATCCGTAGGCCTCGGAGCCGTAGGGGTTCTCGGAGGGGCTCGTCAGCCGGAAGAACGCCAGCTGCCCGATCTTCATCCCGGGCCACAGCATGATCGGCAGCGTCGCGACGTTGCTCAGCTCGAGCGTGACGTGCCCGGTGAAGCCGGGGTCGACGAAGCCGGCGGTCGCGTGGGTCAGCAGGCCGAGGCGGCCGAGGCTCGACTTGCCCTCGACGCGGGCCGCGAGGTCATCCGGCAGGCTCACGGTCTCGAGGGTGGAGCCGAGGACGAACTCGCCGGGGTGGAGGACGAAGCCCTCCTCGGCGTCGACCTCGACGAGGCGGGTGAGGTCCGCCTGGTCCTGCGCGGGGTCGATCACCTGGTACTTGTGATTGTCGAACAGCCGGAAGAACTTGTCGAGGCGGACGTCGACGCTGCTCGGCTGGATCATCGCCGGGTCCCACGGGTCGAGGGCCACCCGACCGGCGTCGACCTCGGCGCGGATGTCACGGTCGGAGAGGAGCACGGCGTCAGGCTACCGGGACGGGGCGGACCCCGTGCGAGGCGGCCGCGGTGGTGGGCTAGACTTCCCGGGCGCCGGGGAGGTCACTCGACCCGGCACGCCGATGTAGCTCAATGGTAGAGCGCCAGCTTCCCAAGCTGGACACGCGGGTTCGATTCCCGTCATCGGCTCCCATCTGACCTGCGGGTTCGTCCCGAAGCCGCCCGTCACACGCACGTCACGCGCACAATCGCCCGAATCGGGGCCATCGTGGCGGCCCTCGCCGCCGTCGTGAGCGTCGCCGGCAGCTCCGCCGCGCGCCCCCTCACCCCGACCCCCGGCGCCGCCCCGGCCACCGCCACGCGCGCCTCGTCGGCCGCGTGCGCCCAGCCCTTCCCCACCTCCGCCGCCGGGTACGCCGCCCTCTGGGCCACCCTCCCGACGGACCAGTGGGGCGCCGGGGACGTCTCGATCTCGGTCCCCCTCCGCGACGGCCGGGTGCTCTGGCTCTACGGCGACACGATGTCGACCGGCGGCCGGTTCGTGCACTCCTCGGCCATCGTCCAGACGCGCGGGTGCCTCCGCGTCGCCAACGGCGGCGCCCAGATCCTCCGTGACGACTCCCCCACCGAGATCTACTGGATCCACGACGCGACGCAGCGCAGCAACGGGACGGTCGCCATCCGCGCCCGCCTCGTCCGCCTCACCGGGACCGGGACGTGGGCCTTCGAGGACGGCGGCGCGTGGCGAACCACCATCGTCCGCGTCACCGCCGCCGGCGACCTCGTCCCGCTCTGGCGGAGCCCGCTCCGCATCGCCCCCGCACCGGACCCCGGCCCGCTCTACCACCTGTCCGACCGGCCCGGCCACTTCGGCTACGCCCGGTCGACGCACCCCTGGGCGCGGCTCGCGTCCGGGAAGACGCTCACGACGACCTGCCAGAACTACGACGACGGCGTGCTCCACCCGCTCGTCGAGTACCGCCCCATCTTCACCGAGTCCTGACCCTCCCGAGAGGAACCACCATGTCCCGCACCGCCCGACTCCTCGCCCCGCTCGCCGTCGTCGGCGTGCTCTTCGCCGCTGCCGCCCCGTCAGCCCAGGCGTACCCGCTGCCCGGCGGGACGCCCTGCTACAAGACGATCATCTACAAGGGCCGGGTCGTCTACGTCCCGCAGCCGTGCCCGCTCCCGGTCGCGCCCCGGATCGACGCGACGAAGCACCGCGCCGTCGTCGTCGACCACGGCGGCCTCGCCCGATGAGCAACACCGACGAGCTGGCCGACCTGCGTGACATTCTGGACGCCGTGGAGCCCGCCGACCAGCCGCACCCCACACCCGAGGCGGGTGCGTGATGGGTGCCAACCCGTGGTGCTACCTCGACGCGCCCGACCTCGACCGCCTCGACATGGCGTCGATCCTCGTTCGTGAGGCCGTGGGGCAGCCCTACCTCGTCGGGTCCGTCCTCACCACGCCCGACCACCGTGACGTCGACATTCGCGTCATCCTCGACGACAAGCGCTACCGGCGCCTCTTCGAGAAGGCGGGTCGGGATGCCCTGCGCCACCTCGTGCAGGTCGCCATCACCGAGCACTACGTCAAGGCGACCGGGCTGCGCATCGACTTCCAGATCCAGTCGATGAGCGCCGCCAACGACACGCTCGCCGACGGCTCGCCGCGGCACCCCGGGCCGCGCCACCCGCTCGGCATGTACCTCGGCGGTGCGCGATGACCGCCGACGAGCCGTGATGGGCCGTCGCATCCTCAACGCCGCGCCGTGAACGACGAAGAGGCCCCCCGCCCCGACCGTGAGGTCGAGACGGGGGGCCTCTTCGCGAGCAGGGCAGCGTCAGCCGACGGACCACCGCCGACGAGCACGACGCCCGGCCACCATCAGCACGACACCGACCACGAGCACCTCGACGAGGCCGATCGCGATCTGGGCGTCCGTGCGGTGCGCGAGCTGGTCGACGAGAGCCATCGTCAGGCCCCGTCGTCCTGCTTCGGCTTGACCCAGGCCGTGACCCGCTGTCGGATCCGGGGCACGTTGGCCGCGGCCGTCACGCCGACGGCCGTCCCGATGCCGAGCCAGAGGTCGTACTCCGGCGCGCCGGTCCACCCCTTCGCCTCGGTGTACTTGAGGATCGGCCCGCCCATCGCGTACGCGATGTAGAGCACGAACCGGAGCTGCTGCCAGCGCTTCACTCCGCACCGCCCGGGGTCGTGCCGAGGGAGCCGAAGACGTTCCGCAGGGCGGTCTCGATGGTCGCCTCGGTGACGGTCCCACCCTCGGGGAGGTTCGCGACCTCCTCGCGGATGGCGGCCCGCACCGCCTCGGTGAGGCCGGCGGCCTGCTGGAGGAGGCCGATGGGGGACCGCTTGGTGGGGGTGCGGTAGTCGTCCCACACCTCCGACGCGATCTTGGCGACGATGTTCTTCGCCCCGCGGTCGACCTGCTGCCGCACGATGCGCTCGAGGTCTTCGATGGATGCCACGATGTCCTCCTCGGGGACGGTGTGTGAGGTGCCGCCCGCCGAGACGGGGGGCGGGGTCGTGTGACCGGCGCCGGACCCGGCGCGGCCGTTGGCGATCGACAGGAGTCGGTCGATGTCGATCGCGACGTCGCGGTGCTCGTTGCCCGAGACGTGGAGGTGGGCGAGCACGCCCGCGTACCGGTCGTACTCCCCCGAGCTCATCCGGGCCTCCCGGAACGCCGCCTCGTTGCTCACGCGGTACCACGGCCACGTCGCGGGCCGGACGAGGCGGACCCCCCACTCGTCGTGGTACCACCGCAGGATCCGGGCCACGTACTCCAGGCCCTCGAGCGGCAGGTCGGGCAGGTAGCACCCGCGGGCCTTCCCGAGGTTCGGTTCGGAGTACCCGATGATCTCGACCTGCGCGACGTCGTCCTTGTTCTCCGACACCGGAGTCCACGTCGGGTTGAGCAGGGCGCGGGCCGAGGTGTTGGCCGGGAAGTGCTGCCACGTCTGCTGGTAGCCCGGCCACGGGTTGACCGTGATCGTCGGCGCCGTCGCGCCGCCCTGGTAGCCGGGGCACCCCCACCGCTTGTCGGTCTCGGTGGAGTGAGCGACGAGCTTGTCGATGCTCTTCTGGGAGAGGCCGGGGTAGTCGTCGCCGAAGTAGTGCGAGGACCGGTCCGCGCCGGGGAGCCAGAGGGAACGTGTCATGTCGACCTCCGCGGTCAGTCGGTGAGGTCGATCCGGGGAGCGTCCCGGACGACGATCTCGGGGTTGGAGGTGGCCCGGATCTGCGGGACGACCGGGCCGGAGAGCTGCGCGACGGCGGTCTCCTTGGCGACGGACGGCCCGGCGATGAGCCACTGCATGACCGCGACGCCGTCGACGGTCCCGGCGGTGCCGGCCGACCACGTCGCGCCGCCGTCGAAGGACGCTTCCCACGACGCGACGGCCGGGGTGGTGGAGATCGCGAGGTTGTAGAACTCGCGCCCTGCGCGCTTGAGGATCATCCGGACTTCTCCTTCGTGGTGACGGTGCGCTGCTGCTCGGTGACGACGACGTCCAGGCGGTGCTCGCGGGCGGTGACGAGCCGCTGGTGCTCGACGATCCCCTCGACGGTGACGTCGACGACGGGGCCGGTTGACGTGCCGCCGGCGGCGACCGTCCCGTTCCCGGCGATGGCCGCGCCGGCGCGGACCCCGACCCGGCCGGTCGCGGTGATCGACCCGATCCCGGACAGGGAAGTCGGGGAGGTCTTCGAGACGACACCGGTCGTGGTGATGGTGGCGACGCCGTCGACGGACGCGGTCGCCTCGGCGGCGGTGCCGACCGTCCCGTCCGCGGTGACCGTGGCAGTGCCCGCGAGGGACGCCGCGGCGACCTTGCCGACGACACCGGCCGCCGCGACCGTGCCGGTGCCGGTGCGCGCGGCCGTCGACGAGGCCCCGACCGTGCCGGCCGCCGTGACGGTGCCGGTGCCCGCGAGAGCCGCGCCGGAGCCTGACGCAGCGACGACCGCGCCATCGGCCGACGTCGACCCTGTACCCGCGACCGTGGCCGCAGCGACGACGCCCCGCACCCCGGCCGCCGAGACCGAGCCGGTCCCGGTGATGCTCGAGGAGGCCGCGACCCCGACGACACCGGCCGCCGCGATGGTCGCGACCCCGGCGACGACGGCCGTCGCGACCTTCCCCACCACCGCCGACGCCGTGGTGGAGGCCGTGCCGTCGACGGACGCCCCGGCCTGGTCACCGACCACGCCGGCCGCAGTGACCGCGCCCGAGCCGGCGAGGGCAGCGTCGGCGGAGACTCCGGTCGCTGCCGCCGGGCGGATCGTGAACTGCCACCCGATGTTCTGCGCCGCTGCCGTGTAGGTCGCCGACGTCGCCGCCTGGGACACGCCGGCCTGACCGACGAGCTGCACCCCGGCCGCGTACCCGCCGAAGCGGGCACCCGAGGTGTTCGTCGTGCACAGGTCCGCCAGCTCCGTCCACCCGGTCGGCGGAGTCACCGACCCGGTCGAGGACGAGTAGCGGTCGAAGATGAGGATCGCCCGGAAGGTGTCGTCGACCAACGGCGTGATCGCGTCGATCGAGAGGGTCGTGTCGGCCGACCCGTCTGTCCACTGCTGCACGACGCCGAGGTCGTCCGCGCCGGGCGCGTACAGGCCGACGACGGTCCACCGGCCGGCCGCCGACGACGTTGCCGAGATCGAGGCCCCGGAGTCGGCCGACGTGACCGACTTCTTGTAGAGCCAGACCCGCATGTTGTTGTTCGCGTTGTTCACCGGACCCTCGACGAGGGTCCACCCGGCCGGCTCCGACGTCAGGGTCGCGGTCGTGAGGTTGATCCCGAGGACGATGTACGCGACGCCGTCGTCGGTGATCGTCGGGAGCGTCGCCGATAGGGCGTTGTTCTGGCTCGAGCCCGGGGTGTTGCCGAACCCGACGACGGTCCCGATCGACACGATCAGCCTCCTACGTGAGTTGTGCCCGCCACGCGGCGAGCGAGGCCTGGTCGCCGCCGGCGGCGAGCATGGCGGCGGTCGTCCCGGTCGCCTCGGGGAAGTGATAGCGGTCGAGCCACCACGGGCCGCTCTCGCCGTTGCCCGAATGGAAGTAGACGAGCGCCGTGCACCCGTTCGCGCGGCACCACGTCACCGTCTCCGTGATCCACGTCGGCCGGTTCGACGGGTCGCCCGGGAACGGGTGCGCCCCGAACTCGCCGAGCGCCCACGGCTTGCCGATCGAGGCCGCGTACGCGGGGAGCTCGCCGACGATCCACGACATCGGCCGCGACTGACTCAGGTTCCCGGTCTTCGGGTCCGGCGGGGACCCCGGCGGGCGCCAGAAGCGATAGGCATCCGCCGCGACGACGTCGAAGTGCGCGGGGTCCGGAATGAACGGCACGTAGGTCCCGGACCGGAACGGGGACGCCGTCAGGATGACGACGAGCTGGACGTTGGTCGCACCCTCGAGATCGCGCGCCGCCGCGAGGTCGGCGAACAGGGCGCGGAACTGCGACGCCGTGAGGCCCTTCGTCCCGAGGTCGACCTCGTGGGCGACGGTGACCATCACCCGGCCCTTGCCGACGCACGACGCGAAGAACGGGCGCATGGCCGACGCAGACGCCGTCGTGAACGAGATCCACGGGACGCGGCCGGCGGTGAGGTCGGCCTGCGCCTTCGACGCGGCGATGTTCGTCGGCATCGGCCCGTCGTAGGACCGGCGGACCGTCATCGGCCCGACCGCCGCAGCGAGGGCGTCGTACGCGAGCTCGGTCGTGCCGAGCAGCATCCGGCGCTCCGTCACGACGAGCGAGCCGGTCACGCTCAGGGCGCCGGCCCGGAACGTGACCGACCGCTCGGTCACGAGATCGTCGTCCGCAGGACGGCCGTGGTGCCGTCGTCGGACACGACATCCCACCCGGCCGCGACCCACGGCTCCAGGCCGGTGACACGGGTCACCGTGAACTCGCCGACGGCCGAGAGGTCGCCAGCCGTGAACGACGCCTGCACCGTCTCCGACGAGGTCAGGTCGCGGGCGTGCGGGTCGTTGGTGATCGTCGCGTGGACGACGTCGCCCGGCGCTGCCTCGGCCGGGGAGAAGGTGACCGTCGGGGCGCCCATGTCAGGCCGCCACGGGGGAGACGGAGATGGACAGGGAAATGAGCGTGAAGGTGTTCGTCGACGCCCACGACTGCGACGCCGAGAGGGCAGCGGAGGCGTTGAAGGTGCCGGCGGTCGACGCGGACCACAGGGAGATGTGCGAGATCGTCTCGGTGGTCCCCCCGTTCGTCCACGGGCCGACTGACCCCGACGCCGATTTGGACCCGCCCGACGCGGCGGCCATCGTCGCCTGCTTGCGGGAGGTGTCGCCGGCGGCGGCGGCGGTCGCACCCGACGCTCCCGGGTCGGCGGTGTGCAGCTTGACCCAGCACGACGCCGTCGCGAAGGCCGCGTCGAGCCACCCGTTGACCAGGGCGGCAGCAAATCCGGTTGCCATCTGTTACTCCTCGTGTGCGTGGTCCGGGTGGACCGGGTGGGGGATGCCCAGCTCGTCGAGCTCCTGCTCGGTGAGGTGGAGCACGGCCTCGACAGGGGTCGAGGAGATGAGGGCGCCGTCGGCGTCGCGGACCTCGCCGGTCGCAGTCACGCGGACCTCGAACCGGAACGGCTCAGGTGCGGGGGTGGTGTCGGTCACGGCTATGCCTCCTGCTGGGTCTTGATCTGGTCGACGTTCTCTTTCAGCTCGACGACGTCGGCCTCGACTCGCGCGAACCGGTTCTCCAGCGACGGGATTCGCGAGACGGCGTCCTTGATCGTCGACCCGCCGTTGTGCCGGAGCTCGCGGTCGGTGAGGTCGACGAGGGTGTTGACGCGGTCGACGAAGTCGGCGGCGCGCCGGACGAAACCGACTGCGGCCTTCGCGAGGTAGAGCAGGCCGGCGACTCCGGCGGCGAGGGCAGCGACAAGGGCCGCGTTCTGGGTGACGGTCTCGACGACGGTCAGGCCAGAGAGGGCGACGACCCCGGCGGCGATGAGCGTCCCGGTGCCCATCACGCCGACACCAGCACGGCCCGCAGGAAGGTGAACGCCTGCCCCTGCTGCACGTTGAGCGCGCCGCCGCTGTTCTGGTACCCGAAGAGCTCGAGGTAGTCGCCGGCGGTGAGGGGGACCCGGATCGTCGGCGTCATCACCGACGTGCCGAAGGTCAGGACCGCGCTCTGGGCGTTCTGCACGAGTAGGGTCCCGGCGGCGATGTTCCCGGCCGCGTTGAGCCGGACGTTGGACTGACGGGACCCGGTGTTGTTGTTGACGAACTGCACCTGCGAGGAGATCTCGTACTTCCCGGTGGTGCGGATGTAGAGCCGCGAGTTGTTCGTCACGTTGTCGTGAGAAGGCGGGTCACCGGCCTGGACGACGTCGGACAGCTCGGTGTCGAAGCCGAGGACCGTCCACGCCGCAGACGCGAGGGACTGCGCCGCCGACGGGTAGATGTAGCACTCGGGCGGGGTGGCCCAGAAGTCGTTCGCCGCCTTCAAGGAGTTGAGGTAGGAGGACGTGACCTTCCCCCCCGACGGGAAGGAGGCGATCGTGGGGATCGTACCCATCGACGAATACCCTTCTCTCAGTAGACTGCTCGGTTGTCGCCGTCCGCCAACCCATAGACGTCGTCGTCGGCGATCATCGGACGGATGTAGAGGAACGTCCCGGTGTTCGCAGACACCGACCACCCAGACGACCCGATCGACTCGGTGTAGCCGTAGACCCGGAGGTCGCTCAGGGACGCCGAGGCCGGCACCTGGGAGGGGAAGGACGAGACGGCGATCCGGTCGTCGAGGTCGATCTGACGCACCGCGGGAGCCGCGTCGCCCGTCAAGCCGTCGAGGTCGAGTGAGGGGATCGTCGGCGCCGGGGTGCCGCGGATCGCGAGGACCCACGTCGCCCGGTCGTACGCCTCCCGGTCCGTCGGACAGGCGATCGTCAGGTCGTACCCGAACGCGCCGAAGGTGTCGATGGACGTCGCATCGGCAGCCCGCGAGGACGCGCCGCGCTGCCGTGTCACCCGGACGTCGTTCGCGATCGAGTCCAGCCCGGTCCGAACCTCGACACCGCCGCCGAGGTCATCGCTCGACGCAGTGACCGCGACGGCCTGCGCGGTGTCGTAGCCGGCGGTGCGGTCACGGAACCACACGCGGCCGAGCGTGTCGGCCGCGGCCAGCCCGCCCTCCGTGTTCGCCACGAGAGCGATGTAGGTCCACGGCGTCATGCCGCGCGGGTCGATGTGGTCGACCCCGGATGCACCGACCCCGATGTTCCGCAGCGCGGTCGGGACGCCGGCCCAATCGAGGGCGCGGGAGATCCGCGTCCCGGTGTTCTCGCCCGCGAATCCGGTGGTGCACGCGGCGTTGTGGGACGCCGCGGTCGTCGCGTCGATGCCCGTCGACAGGAGGGCGACGTGGGAAATCGTGCCCGTGAAGCCCAGGCCGACGTCGAGGTTCGTGGGGGCGATGCCGTACCAGCCGGACCACGTGAGGGTGTCGGCGAGGGTGCCGTCGACATAGAGGCGCATCCGGGTCTGTCCGAACCCGGTCCCGTTGTCGTCGATCGACAGCTCGACGACGTGCGTCTTGCCGTTGAGGAACGAGGTCGGGGTCGTGCGAACCGTCTTGACGACGCCGGTCCCCAGCCATGCGCCCCACGGGAACACGATCGTCCCGTAGACGTATCCCGTTGCAGAGACGCCGATCTCGACCGACGCGCCGTAGGGGTCCTTCGCGTACATCACCGTCTGCGCGGCGGCGGTCTCGCTGGCGAACGTGCAGAAGTAGGTGAGGCCGAAGTTGGGGGGCGGAGCGGCCAGGTTCTCGGCGTTAAGGGTCGTCGTGAGGTAGGTGCTGTTCCCCGGGGTGGCGCCGGCGAACGACACGGCGGTCGACCCGTCCGTGTCCGGGCCGGTGCCGCCTCCGAACGTCACCGTCGACCCGGTGCCGATCGTGCGGAGGGTCAGCGGTGCCGACCCGTTGCCGACGACGTCGCCGGCGGTGATCGACTCCGACCCCTCCGAGAGCGGGTAGTGCCACACGCGGCCCGTGAGGTCGAGGGTTTCCTCGATGACGGACCGGAACTCCGGCGCCCGGGACAGGCGGGAGACGATGTCGTACGCGACGACCGGAGACAGCGCACGCTCCTGCCCACCATCGGGCCACACGAGCGGCCACTCCTCGACGTACCCGGTGAACCGGTAGGTGATGGGCAGAGCGGCCGTGGTGAACGGCCCGAACCCGGGCAGGTACTCCTCGGCCGTCGACGCGTCCGGGGGGCCGGTCCACCGGTAGGAGGGGGTGCCCATCGGGGCGACGGTGTCGCCGTCGAAGTAGGTCGTCGTGGTGCCCTGGGTGATTGCGATGTTCCGGATCTTGAGCGACCCGTCGGTGATGCCGACGCTCGCGATCTGGAGACGGAAGCCGTCGACCCCGGAGGCCGGGAGGGTCCGGGTGAAGGTCACGGTCTGCGTCTCTCCTGCACCCAGCGTCACGTTCTGAGGCGTGTAGGCGATCGACCCGAACAAACCCCCGAGGGTGCCCCGGAGGTTGATGTCGAAATTGTCGGAGGTGGCGCTGCCGTTCTCCACGACGGCGGTCACCGCCCACGTCGAGCCGGCCGTGGCATCCTTGTTGGCCGTGTATTGGCTTGCGGCAGTGAGTCCGCCGGCGATTGGGGTCGTCCACCCGTCGGGGTTCGCCCCGTTCGTCGCCTTCGGGTCGAGCATGAGGTTGGTCCGCTGCACGACCTCGTCACGGACGTACTCGTCGACCATCACCTCGTCGACCCAAGCCTGCGTCCCGGCGGTCGCGGTCGAGCCCGGCCAGAGCTGCACGCTCGAGGTGCCCGAGGTGGCCGTCCACGTCATGGTGAGCCGCTGCCACTGACCGTTCGTGGTCGACCCAGAGCCAAGACCGATACCACCGATGACCGGGACGATGCTCGGTGAACCCGAGGGAACCCACACCTGGAGGCTCACGGCGTAGCGGCGTCCGACGACGGTCGGGACGTTGATCCCGACGAGCGGGAGGAAGCCAGCCCCGTTCCAGGTGATCAGCATCGAGCGGGTGCCCGACTTCGCCCGAACGGTGGACGAGGTGATCGTCGGGGCGGGAGAGCCAGCCGGCGACCACTCCCCAGTCGTGCCGCCCTCGAATGCTGCCGACTCCGCGCCTAACAGGTTGCCCGGGGACGTCGACGGGCGGTAGGTCACGCGGAGGCGGTTCTGTGGGCGCACGTTCGGGTAGTACGGGGAGGCGGGGTTCCCGGGCGTCAACGCGCCGTCGGTGTTGTCGAACACGAGGGAGCACCGGCCCGGGGACACGCCCTCCGAGAACGGGTCCGTCTGGCCCCGCGAAATGCCGATGCTCGAGCTCATCTCGACGCGGGTGGTGAGGTCGACGAAGGTCGGGTCCGCGACGCCGGGCGCGTCGAACGAGACCTCGATCCGGACGTCGTCGAGTGCGGTGGGCATGGTCAGATCCCCAGGGGGACGCCGGTCTGGCGGCGGTGACGGACGAGGGACTCGGCGAGCACGCGCCCGTCGAGCATGAGCTGGACGAGGACGGGACGCTCGTCGCCGCCTCCGCCGGCAGTGGACCCGCCGTTGGTCGAGCGCATGAGCGCGGCCGTCTGCCGGGCGGGCACGATCGAGCCCGTGCCCGGCGCGGTCCAGATCTCCGGGCCGTTCTCGCCGACGAGGTAGGACGTGCCCTTGAGGACCGGGCCACCGCCCGCGCGGGCGCGGTACTGGCCCATGTCGACCGCTCCACCGCCGGGGAGGCGGACCTGCCCGGTCTGCGTGAAGCTCACGTTCACGCGGACGTTCCGGTCGGGGATCGTGCGAAGGTGCCGCGCGAGGCGGTCGGCCTGGTCTGCGGCGTTGTCCATCTTGTTCGCGGCGTCGCGTGCCCACCCGAACCCGGGGACCTTGGACAGGCCGCGCAGGACGCCCGCCCACGTCCGCATGAGGACCGACATCGCGGACACGATCGCCGCGATGCCGACGTTGACGGCGTGCTTGAAGGCCTGCCACGCGGACTTCGTCCAGGCGATCGCCCGCATGATGAGGTCGAGCTGACCGATCCACGACTCAGCGAGCCACTTCACGACGGCACCGATCGCCTTCGCCGCCTGCATGATCTCCGTCTTGTGGTCCTTGACCCACTTCGTGAACTCCTTGATCGCCGGCACGCCCTCACGCAGGAACCACCCGGCGAGCTCGTTCATCACCGGCAGGAGGGCATCCCCGATCTCGGTCTTCGCGTTCTCCATCTCGGCCGTGAGGATCTTCTGCCGGTTCGCGAGCCCGTCGGAGGTGCGGGCGAAGTCACCGGCCGCGCGCGACCCGTCCTTGTGGAGGATCGAGAGAACGGCCTGCGCCTTCGCCTGCGCGGTGATGTCGCCCTTCGCGCCCTTGGCCGCCTTCGCGACGCCGTCCTCGGCGGTGCTCAGCGTGAGCGCCGCCCGGCGGGCCTGATCGGAGCTCTTCCCGTGCTCGCTGACCGCCTTGGTGTAGGCCTTCTCCGCGAGCGACTGCCGCTCCCGGGCGCGCGCGAGCTCGCGGCTACTGACTGTGTTCTTCACGAGCCCGAGGTTCATCGCCTCCGACTCCACCCGCGCGGCGGAGATGTTGGGGATGAGCTTCTGGAGGGCGTCGTACTCACCGCGGAAGCCGCCCGCGATCCGCTCGAGGACGTCGTCGGTGTCCAGGTTGTTGAAGGAGCCGAGGTCGGCCGCGAGCTGGACGACGTCGGTCGACATGTCGACGGCCTTCGAGCTGGCGAACCCGAGCTGGAGGAACATGTCGGCGAACGACGACGCGGTGTCGAGCGCGGCCTGCTTCGACAGACCGGCCGCCTTCGACGCGCCCTCGGCCCACGTCATCATCTGGTCGGCGGCGTCGCCGTAGATGACCTTCGCCTTCGAGACGGTCTCGTTGAGGTCAGACGCGGCCTGCACCGAGTCACCGAGGAACCCGATCAGCGGCTCGAGCCCGGCGACGAGCCCGCCGACGGCGAGACCGGCCACGCCGAGCCCACCCGCGAAGCCCTTCGCGCCGGCAAGGAGCCCACCGGCCATCCCCGCCTTCGCGCCGACACCGCCGATCTCGTTCCCTACCTTGCCGATCTCCTTCGACGAGCCCTTCGCCCGCCCGCCGACGCCGTCGATGTCGTCGCCGAAGCGGCGCAGGCCGCGGGACGCGCCGCGGTCCTCGGCCATGAGGACGGCCTTCAACGTGACGTCGGACACGCGGTCACTCCTTCCGTGCGTTCTTCTTCACGGCCTCGACCCACGCGTCGGCCTCAGCCGCGTACGTGAGCCAGACCCCATAGGTCATGTCCCAGACGTTCATCGGGGTGATCCCCGGCCACAGGTGCGAGACGACGGTCAGTCGTCGCTCGACGGAGGCTCGGAGGTCTTCACGGTCGAGGACTTCGCGGCCTGCACCGCGGCCGCCTTGGCGCGCGCGTCGGCCCGACCGGAACCCTTGCGGGGTCGCTTCTTCACCGGCCGGGCCTTGCGGGGGTCCACGGGGCGGATGAACTCGAACTCGCCCATCGGGAAGTCGACGGCGTCGCCGAACGTGATCTGCTCCCCCGCGTCCCGACGAGCGGTCCAGACGAGGATCCCGAGGAACCACGGGAAGTCGTCGAGCTCGACGACCTCCCGCTCGGTCTTCGCCTCAACGAGGGCCTCCTGGACGGTGCGGATGATGCCCTGCATCTCCGACCACGTCATCGGCTTGCCGAACTCCTCGGTCTGCCGCTCGAGGAGCAGGAGGTCGCGAAGAGTCAGCCGGTCGACGGTCGCCACGGGGTAGACGTTCGGGCCGATCCGGAACCGGGCGCCCCGGGTGGTGTCGGTGGTGGTCACTGCACTCCTTGACGGATGGCCCGGTCGAGACGGTCGGCGAGCTCGCCGGCGATGGCCGGCGTCGCGACGTCGAGGGCGCGCTGGAAGCTGTCGCGCGGCCCGCGCTGCGCCACGATCGGGCCACGGCCGTAGACCGGGTGGTGGATGGTGCCGTCGTCGAGGGCGGCGAGGTCGTACCCGTCGCGCTGCCGGAACCCGACGGTGATCCGGCGGGTGCCGCCGAACCCGGACGCCTCGACGTCGACGTCGGTGTCGGCGAGGTCCGCGGCGAGACCGCCACGGCGAGGGAAGACGGCCGCCGCGCCTCGGACCATCCCGCGGCCGACGAGCGGGGCCTGGTCGCGGAGACCCTGCCCGAGCTCGTCGACGAGGTCCGAGGCGAGGCGGCGGACGTCGCGCGCGGCCCGGTCGAAGTCGGAGACGTCGATCCGGGCCACGGTCAGAGCGCGTTGTCGGCGGTGCGGGCGACGACCCAGAGCGGCTGGGCCGCGACGAGGTTGTCCAGACCGGTGAAGCCCATGTCCACCGTGATCAGCTCGCCGCCGTTCGCGGCCGGCAGCTTCCCGTCGAACTTCGCCTCGGGGATGACGACCTGGAGGGTCTCGTTGCCGGTGCCGAGCGCGCCGCCCGTGTAGGTCAGGACGAGCGACATCGGGGTCTCGTTGAGGACGGCGTCGCGGAACGCCGTCGAGTCGTACTCGACGGTGAGGGAGCCGGTGATCTCGCGCATCCCCGTGGTCGGCTTGGCCTTCCGGCCGCCGCCGCCGAAGTTGAAGCGACTCGTCGCGGGGTTGTGGGAGACCTTCACCGAGCCGGAGCGAACGTTGGCGAGGGGCGTCGCGGCCGACGCGAGGGCGGTCGACGTCGGCGCGGTGAGGGTGCCGGTCGAGATCGCGCCGCCGGCGAACGTGAACAGGTTCGCCCCCGACGGGTAGGACGGCGTCGCGTACGCGGTGCCGGTCGTGACGTCCTTCGCGTCGGTCGTGACCTTGAGGAGCGGAATGTCAGCGTTGCCGAACTCGAGCTCCCACGAGTCGCAGGTGCACCCGAGGAACGTGTACGCGTCGACGGTGCCGTCCACGCGCGGGAGGCCCTTCTGGAACGTCGCCGACGGCATCGTGTCGCCGAAGGTGAAGACCTGCTGGTAGGTCGACGCGGAGACGAGGGCCGACGCGCCGGAGCCCATGAGGAACTCCCAGAGCAGGCCGAGGCCCTTCGACGCGACCTCGAGCGAGAAGTCGCCGCCGGCGTCCGCGGTCGGGACGACGCGCCGGCCGGAGCGGGCGACGCGGGATCCGACGCGCAGGCCCTTGCCCTGGACGATGGTCTTGTTGAAGTCGAGCGACTCGTCGACGAACTCCAGGAACCGGGTCGGGGTGACGCCGGTCCCGTACGTGGACTCCTTCGCGAAGCCGATCGAGCAGTCCTGGAACGTGGTCACTGGACGGTCTCCTTCTTGGTGTCACCCGCGCGGGTCGCGGGGGTCCGGGGCCGGCGCGGCTTGCGCGGCTTGGCGGCGAGGGCGTAGACGCCCTCCTGCTCGAGGAGGGCACGGCCCTGCTCGTCGTCGACCTCGAACTCCTCCCCGGCGCCGAGCTGGCGGCCGAGGAGGGGGACGTCGAGGGGGCCGAGGGGGGAGATGTTGACGAGGCGCATCGGTGCTCCGATCAGGTCCGGGCCTTGCTGGTGAGGGTGACCGTCACCTCGGCGAGGGCACCGAGGATCACGGTCCGGTCGTCGGCCGCCGTCATCGGCGCCTCGGCGAGGGACATTCCCGTGACGCGGGCCTCGCGGCACGCGCCGGCGAGGGTCTCGTTGGGGCGGGTCTTGAAGTGGTCGGCGAACGCCGTCGCCATCTCGTACGCGCGCTCCGTCGCCTGCTGCTGCACCGTCGTGACCTCGCCGCCCCGGAAGACCGAGAAGACGACCGTCGTGGTGACCGTCTCCTCCTGGGTCCGCGACGGCGTCATGGTCGCGACATCGGCGACGAGGGTCTGCCCGAGGACGAGGACCATGTCGTCGGCCGTGTAGGGGCCGGGCCGGCCGTAGACGACGAGCACCGGCGAGGGGAACAGGGCGCGGCAGACCGTCACGACTGCCGACTTCACGCCAGGCGCGGACAGGCTCATCACGCGAACCCGGGGGCGCGGCCGGCCGCGGAGGGCCGGAGCAGGGAGAGCGCGGCCTGCGGGATGTCGTACCCGGACGGCGTCTTCGACGTCGTCTTGTCCCCGGAGGCCTGGTCAGGGCGGCCGTTGACGTCGCGGCGCCACATCCACGCGAGGATCATCCGGGCCGCGAGCCGGATCGGGGCGGGAACGTCGGCGGTGCTCGTCGCGACCCCGGCCGTGTAGGTCACGACGACCTCGTCCGTGGTGCCGCCGAACGCCCCGGAGGACGCCCAGACGATCCCGGCTGCCTCGTCGACGACGAACCCGGTGGAGGCGACCGCCGCCCCGGCCACGGTGACGGACACCGCGGAGACACCGACGTGCGGGAGGACGACCGCCTCACCGCCGCCGAGCTCGGTCCGGGTGAAGGTGCGGGCGACGACCGGCCCGACGACATCCTCGACGACGTCGGTCACCGCGGGGACGTAGGTCCCGGCGAGGTCGCTGTCGCGGTCGGTCACCCCGTCGGGGATGAGACACGCTCGACGGGCGTCGTCGAGGGTGAGGAGGTCGGTCGTCGCCACGGGTCAGTCCTTCTTGCCCTGTCGCCGGGTCGTCCCGGCGCGCTGGCGGCCCTTCGCGGCCTGGGTGGTGTTCTGGGACGCCGGGGGCTCGTTCGTGCCCGCAGCGGCCCCGGACGGGGTCGCCGTCTGGGTCGGCGTGATGCCGCGCCCCTCGGGGGCCTTCTGGAACCGGGCGAGCTCGGTGTCGACGGCCTTCGCGCGGTCCTTCTCGCCGCGCGTGAGGTACCCGTCGCGCTCGCGGTGCAGCGCGTCGACGTAGGCCTGCCGCTGCGCGGCGGCCTCCTCGTCGGTGACGGTCTGGACCGTCTCGAAGGGCTGGGACATGGTGTGCCTCCTGTCTCATGGATCGCCGCCGTCTGGTCGGCACCCCCACCCCCCGGGGAGACCCCGGGAGGTGAGAGAGCCGGTCAGAAGGTCGGCTGGACGAGGCCGGTACCGGAGATCACCGACACCGACTTGGGGGCGCGCTCCGACATGAACGCCGCGTAGCCGTACAGGCGGAACACGACCTGCGCCTCCTTCGCCTTCGTCTCGCGGAAGGCCTCGGCCTTGCGCGCGGACTCGTAGAGGACGAAGTCCTCCGGCCGGAGGGTGAGGATCCGGTCCTCGTTGGTGCCGGCGCCGAGGTTCGCGGGGATGTTCGCGTCCAGGAACACCGGGAGCGACAGGCCGCGGATGGTGCCGGCGAGACCCTCGGGGATCGCGCCGTTGGTGATGCCGAGGAGCGGCAGCGCCGTGGCGACGTCGTCCGACACGTACGGGCGGCCGTTCGCGTCGAGCTGCGCCTGGAACCACGCCCACCGGGTCGGCGTCATCAGGACCGCACGCGCCGGCTTGAACCGGTTCGTGTGGATCTGGCGGGCCGAGTCGACCATCTTGGGCCAGATCTCCGGCACCGTCGGCGTCGCGTCGGTGTAGGTGATCGCGTTCCCCGCGACGGAGAGGAGGCCCTTCTTGCCCGTCGCGTTGTTCGCGAGGACGAAGGTGTCGATCCGCACCGCGTAGTCGGCGGCGAGGTCGTCGAGGACGATCGTGTCGATGTTGATCGGCGACTGCTCGACGAGCTGGAGGTTGACCGTCTGGACACCACCGATGGTGGCGACCGTCGACGTCGCGGACGACGTGGTCATGTCCGTCTCGGACAGGGCGTTGCCCTGCGTGGTCTGCTCGGCCGTCGAGGACCCACCGGTCACGAGCGGGAGCGAGATCGAGTCGGTGCCCTGGGGGAGCGGCTCGTTGCCGACGAGGTTCGCGGCGACCCGCGCGGGGCGGGCCTTGCGCTCGAACTCGTTCACGAGCCAGACCGGGGGCACGAACTCGCCGCCGGCGCCGTCGGCGGTGCCGATGGCGCGCATCTGCTGGGCGACCGCGGAGTCGGTGCGGATCGCGTGGGCGACCTGCGCGTCGTTGCGGACGAGCCGCTCGACGGCGTCGCGCCGGCCGTAGGCCGTCGCGTTCCACAGGTCGCGGAAGTACGACTGCTCCCCGTGCCGGCGGTAGACCTCCGGCTCCTGGGTGACGGTCGTCGGCGAGCGGTGCTCGACCGGGCCGGACCCGCCGATGCGCTCGGCGAGGGCGGTCGCGGCGTTGTCGCGCTCGAGCTCGCGCTCGAGCTCGTCGAGGCGGGCGCGGGCCTGCTCGATCTGCGGGTCGAAGGCGTCGCGCGCGGTGACCGCGGCGGTGACGTCGGCCTCGGAGGGCGGGGTGTCGCCGTCGAGGGCGGCGCGCATCGTGGTGAGCGCGTCGGTCGCCGACTGGCGCTGCGCGAGGAGACCCTGGAGGGTCGCCCGCTGCGCCGTGATGAGCTCTGCGAGCGTCATGGTGACGTGTCCTTTCGGTTGGTTCGCAGGAGGGGGTGACCGTCCGGCCTCTGGTCTGGTGTGCCGCGCTGGCCTCGACGAGGCGGCAGGGACGAGCGAGGGCATGACGAAGCACCGCCCCGTCACGGGGGCGGTACGAGAGAGGGATCCTCAGTGGCGCGCGAGGGCGAGGTCGAGGATCATCCGGGACCGGGAGACGTCGCTCCGGGTCTCGGCGGGCGGGGCCGCGGCGCGGAGGCCGGACCCGGCGGTGGCGGGGTTCGCGCCGTACCCGACGATCGCGACGTCCCCGCGGTGGATGTCGAAACTCGAGATCCGGTACTCCGTGTAGTCCGGGGACCACACGCCGGAGGTGATCCGGAACATGAACGACATCTCGTCGATCAGCCCGGACCGCAGCTTCGGCGCGATGTACGCGACGTCCGCGTCGGCCTGGTCGAGCGCCGGCGCGTCGACGAGGAGGCCCGTCTCGTCCTCGGAGAGGGTGAGCGTCCCGTTGGTCGTGCGCGCGATCCGCCGGAGCGAGTCGTGCTGGAGGACGAGGGGGACGTCGAGGCCGTCGCGGGAGAGGGTGTCGGCGGCGGCGCCGGCCGACACGACCTCCGTGTACGGGCCGAAGAAGTCCCACATCTCGTAGCCGCGCTCGTAGACCGAGGCGTAGCCGGTGAAGTGCAGGAGGTCCGACCCGGCGTCCGCGGCGCGGAGCTCGATCTCGGACCGGAACGCGACCCGGGGCGCGACGCCCTCGAGCGCGTGCTCGGACGAGCGGCGCTGCCGCGGCCGGTGCGACCGCTGCTCCACCCCTGCCGCGCGCGCCTCGGCAGCACGGGCCATCATCTCGAGGTTCATCACTTCGCTCCTGTGAAGTCGGGACCGGGGACGGAGAGGTTGGCGCCCATCTCGTTCGCGATGACGCGCGCCTCGTCGGTGGTGATGACCTTCCCGACGGCGAGGTAGAGCTGCTGGAGGGTGCGGGCGAGGGACTCCTTGGAGTTGCCGCCGGTGACCTTCGCCTCCTTGGCGAGCTGCTCGTCGGTGAGCGGCGCGAGGTCGAGGTACCCGCGGGCCTCGTCGTGGGTGTAGATCTTCGCGGCGACGCCGGCAGCGAGGGCGGCAATCTTGCCCTGCGGGTCCATCCGCAGGATCGCGTCGGTGTTCATCTTCACGAAGCGCGGCGCCGCGACGAGGTCGTGGGAGAACCGGTCCTCACGACGCTTGATAGCCGGGCCGAGATTCATCGTGAGGAGCTGGAGGTTGCGCTGCGTGACGTTCGCGTAGGTGATCGACCCGCTCGAGGACTCCGCGTCGATCATGTCGGCCGGCACGCCGAGGAACCGAGCCACGTCGGGGACGGACGTCTTCATCGCGTCGAGGAACTTCGCATCCGAGGCCGCACCCTGGGCCGGGGTGAAGACCCAATCCTTGCCGTGCACGAAGACGTCACGCTTACTCGTCGCCGCCCGGAACCGCCGCTTGATCTCGGCCGCCGCGCCCGGGTCGACCTCCTGCGCCGTGTTCTGGAGCGTCCCCGACGGGGCACCACCGGAGGTGAACCAATCGAGCGCGAACTGCTGCGCCGACAGGTAGTGGCCCGTCGACCACGCCGCGTACGCGAGCGGCGACAGACCCCACGGCAGACCGGCGACGACGTACTGCCGCTCGTGCCAGATGTCGGCCTCGTTCTCGACGATCTTCCCCTTGTACCGGTACCGCCACCGGCCCTGCTCCTTCGAGAAGGACCAGTCGCCGGCCTCCGTGAGCTCGATCTGCGCCGGCCGCATCGCGGCGTCGCGCGCCACGACGAACCCGAAGGCGTTCCCGAACCGGTCGAGGTCGAACTGCGTCGCGTACATCCACTCGTTCCACAGCTGCCCGGCGGCCGGGTCCCGGAAGAACGGCGACTTCGGCACCTCGACGGGGCGGCCCTGCACGTCGCGGAACAGGTCGACGGGGAGGGTGGAGATCAAGTCGGCGCGGAGTCGGAGGCACGCCCACACCGCGCCGACGCGGAGAGCCTGGTCCGGGGTCGCACCCGACCCGTCCAGGAGCCCGCCACCACCGGGGGCGGGCGGGTGGAACGCGTCCAGCTTGGCCGCGCGCCGGTTCACGATGAGGCTCATCGACGCTCACCCTTCTGCTCGTGGCCGACGACCCAGGCCGCGCCCATCGCGAGCACACCGGCCACGAGGAGGCCGACGCCCGTGTGCCCCGTCGCGCGCGCGACCTCGAGGCCGGCACCCGCCACGATCAGCACGAGCGCCACCACCTCGAAGGCCGTCGTCACCACGTCGCGAACCACGTCGTCTCCCATCAGTACGCCGAACCGAGGAGGTCGTAGTCCGCCTCGATGTTGCTCGCCGCGACGACCGCCGCCTCGAGCATGGAAATGTCCGTCCCGGCCGCCGCGGAGAACCGTCCCCGCTGCCCGACCTTCTGCCACCGCGCCGCCCGGACCGCCCGGGTCAACGCCGGGTGACCGGCGTGCACGAGCCCGCCCTCGCGGACCATCCGCCGCGTCTCCGCGCACGCGTCGAGGTAGGCCTCTTCCGACAGCTCGTCGACCGTCACGCCCGCGTCGACGAGGTCGTCCACGAGGTCCGAGATCGCGCCCTTCGCCCGCACCGTCACCACGGCGCGCTGCTCCCGCTGGATCCGCTTCACCTCGTCGACGAGCCAGCCCGTGCCAGGCCGCCGGTCCACGACGCCCACCTGGACGCCGAGGGAGGTCCGCACCGCCGCAGCGATCGACCCGCGCGACCCGTCGGCCGCCGTCGCGACACCGAGCACGAGGCGCCGCGTCGACGGGACACCGCCCGGCACCGCGCGCTCCTCCCACTCCGGCATCACCGACGGCCCGTCGCCCGGCCAGATGCCCATCCCCTCGAGCAGGAACGACTCCGGCCCGAGGTTCTTCCTCATCCGGTTGATCGCCCGCAGCGACGTGCGCCGCGGGAACGACGGATTGAACAGGTGGTATCCGGCGACGTCGCTCGGGTCCGCACCGTCCGGCGCGCCGATCTCGATGTAGAGCGTCTCCGACGCCCCGTCGCCCGCCTCGATCGCCTCGCGCCGCATCGACGTGAAGTGCTCCGACGGGTCGGTCTTCTGCGGCGGCGTGCCGATGTAGATCACGAGCGCGTTCTCGACCGTGGCCGTCGACGGGACCATGTCGTCGACGGCGTTCTCCGTGAGGATCTGCGCCTCGTCGAAGACGACGATCGACACCTTCGCGAACCCTCGACCGAACCCGTGCTCGCGCGCCCCGAAGAGGATCCGCGACCCGTTCCGGAAGACGATCGCCTTGTCGTTCCCGCCCGGCGTCGCGAGGACGTGCGCCGCCATCTTCGGCAGCCGCGCCAGAGCCTTGAGCGACGAGTAGGTCTCGTTCGACGTCTTCACCCGGTGCGCCGTCCACAGGACCGTCGTCCCCGGCTTCGCGATGCACAGGGCGAAGATGATCGCGCCGATGAGGTACGTCTTCCCGACCTGCCGCGGGATCGAGATCACGACCGTGTCGGTCGCGTACAGCCCGTCCGCACCCTTCGCCAGGATCAGCCGGCCCGCCCCGTCCTGCCACCGATCAAACCCGAGCCCGAGCCGCGAGCACGTGTCACGCACCGACGGCCACGCCGTCGAGACGATCCCCGCCGGCCGGATGAGCCGCTTCGCGACCTCCGACAGCGGCCGGTCGTCAGACGCCGTCGGTGCCGTTGAAGTCTTCATCGGGAGTGTCCGCCGCGTCCGCGACCTCGTCGCCCTCCGCTGCCGCACGGATCGCCGCGATGTCCTTCGCGATCTCGTGCAGTCGCCGGGTCAGCGCCGCGAGGTCCCGCGCCGGGGTGTGAGGGTCGTCGACCGTCTTCGCGATCCGCGTCTGCATCGACTCGAGGAGCGCGAGCTGGTCCCCCGACGCCGCCGCCTGGACGACCGTCTTCGGAGGCGCCGGCTTCTTCGGCGGCGCAGCCTCCCCCGGCTTCACCGCGCGCAGCGCACCACGGGCAGCCGCGCGCTGCCGGACTTCCTTCCGAGGCACGACGACCTCCTCGCGCGAATACCGTTGTCGGACAGGCAGACTCACGCGCGAAAACCGTTGTCCCGCAACGGGTCCCCGCGGGCCGCCCCGTGGAAAAAATGCCCCTTATGTACGCTGTTGACAGATGTCGTGTCGACGCGCGCCGTTTGAAAAACGCGCGCGCGCTCTGCGGGTTCCGTTGCGCTGCAACGTTTTTCGCGTGCGTGTTTCGTTGTCGCTCAGCCGAGTACGTGACCGGCGGGGCATCGCCGGGTGTACGGGTCGAGGACGTACTCGCCGCACCGCTGGTCGTGCTCGAGCTCGTGGAGGCAGCGCCGCCGGTCGCACATCGAGCAGGACCCGCCGGGCAGGAGCTTGCCCTCGCCTCGGCAGAGGGAGCAGTGGATGTTCCGCTCTGCGCGTTCGGCGAGGAGGTCGTCGATCAGGGACTTGATCACGGCGCGCTGGGAGAGGGGGGTGTCGGATCGGCCGAGCGCTGCGCGGCAGGTCGCGATGTTGCGGTCGATGGCGGCGAGGGTGCGGGCGGTGGTCGTGTCGGCCATCGGTCCTCCTGGTCAGAGGGTCCAGCGTTCGTGGTCTGCGGGTCGGCCCCACATCTGGGCGCGCTTCTCGCCGCCGGCTCGGCGGTTGCAGCTCTCGTGTTCGGGGCCGTTGTATTGGTCGGGGTCGTCGTCGGCGTGGCCGAGGTCCCAGGGTTGGCCGGGCTCGATCGGTTCGCCGCAGCGGGCGCAGGTGACGCGGCCGGCAGCGACGATCGGCTCCCATTCGGCGCGGAGCTTGCGGTGGGCGTGGCCGTAGTCGGGCACGGGGAAGGGCCTCCTCGTCCGGAGTCGAGGAGGCCCTTCGAGGTCCCGTGAACCTCCGCTGCCTGGGCACAGTGGTGCCCCGTCGTGTCACAGTGTGCACGGGCGGTGTGGGTTCCGCAATCGGAACCGTCAGGCGATGACGACGGGGTGGCCGTCGAGGACGTTCTGGGCGGTGGCGGCGAGGGTCTCGAGGAACACGTCTTGGCTCGTGCCCTCGGGGAAGTCGCCCAAGCCGATGAGGACGCCCCAGAAGGCGAGTGTCCGGATGTGCTCGTCGAGGCGGAGCTTGAGGTGGGCGCGGTGGACGGCGCCGACGATGCCGGGGGGCTGGGGCTGGGCCTCGGCGGTCTTGATCTGGCGGATCTTCTCGACGGCGTCGATCACGATCTCGGCGGCGTGGCGGACGTTGAGGGTGGTCGTGGTGGTGTGAGTGTTCATCGGTCGTGCTCCTTCGTGGTGGTGTTGGTGACGGTGACGTTCTGGACGGCGGAGATGGTGGTGGGGCCGCCGTCGTGGTCCCAGGTGATGAGGCCGGGGCGGGGGGTGGAGTTGTGGACGGCGCGGATGGTGCCGAGCTGGTCGACGGTGTCGCCGGCGGCGACGCACGCTGCGGGGACGATCACGACCGCGCCTCGTCCCGGGCGTTCGCGATGGCGGCATCGAGGAGGAGCTCCTGCCGGATGGCCTCCGCCTCGTCGGGGTGGTAGACGGCCATCGCTCCGAGGAGGTGGGCGACGGCCGTCACGTTGTGGTCGCGGAGGGCGAGGGTGATCGCCTCGCGCCACTGGCCGACGGTGAGGGTGCTCAGGTCGGCGATGGTCATCGGGTGCCGAGCCGGAGGAGGCGGCGCCAGCGGGCCGGGCGGTGGATGACGACGGCGGTGTGGTCGACGGTCGCTCCGCGGTAGGCGACGGCCTGGAGGAGGATCACGGGCAGGGCGAGGGTCGCGAGGGGGCGGGTGCCGAGGGGGGTGGTGATGATGACGTAGCCGTCATCGGGGCCGCCGCCGTCGCGCCAGAGGTGGATCTCGACGGAGACGCCGTGGCGGTCGTAGCCGACGGTGGTCGCGGTGTCCCACCGGGCGTGGCCGGCGGTGGAGGTGAGGAGGTGTTCCTTGACGTCGTCGATGGTGTCGCAGCGGTAGACGTGCGGCTTGTCGAGTCGGGTCCGGCTCACGACCGGGCCTCCTGCTCGGCGAGGTCGGCGATGATCCGGAGCGTCTCGGGGGTGTAGCCGATGACGGAGAGCGCGGCCGGCTGGAACCCACCGAGGATGAGGCGCCCGGCCTCGACGCGCTGGACGTCGACGTTGGGGTTGGACAGGATCACGACGCGGTCGCCGTGGGCGTCCTCGACGGTGATCGTGGTCCCGGTGCTGGTGGTGTTGCTCATCTGGTGGTGCTCCTTCGTGGTGGTGGTGTTGGTGGTGGGTCAGGCTTCGCGGCGTCCGTCTCGCCGGGTGACGACGAGGAACGCGTGGTGGCGGTCGAAGAGGTCGCGGCCCTGCTCGTCGACGCCGATCGCGACGATCTCCCCGCGGCGCTTCCACTGGCGGATCGTCGAGGGGGCGACGGTCACGCCGAGGCGCCGGCGCAGGAGGGGGACGAGCTGCTCGGCGGTGAGCGGCTTCGACGCGTCGGGGACGATCCGGGCGAGCCAGCCGTCGATCGTGTCGGTGAGGCCGCACCCGGGGCAGCGGATCTCGCCGGGCTTGTCCTCGCGGACCCGGATCGGGGCGCCGCAGACGACGGCCTCTCCGTCGGCGCCGATGGTGTTCGGGCAGGCGCCGAGGCTCATCTGGTCGGAGCGGGGCCATGCGAGGTTCCGGGCGTCCTGGGCGAGGTCTTCGAGCTCGTAGGCGAGGCGGCGGCCGTAGGTCCATTCGGCGGCCCAGAACGCGTGGCGGCGGATGTAGCCGATGAGGTCGCCGCCGAGCGGGGTGGGGTGGTCGGGGTGCTCGCGGCGGATGGACCCGGCCCAGAAGACGAGGTCGCGGTCGATCTCGGCGCGCAGGGAGAAGGCGGGGAGGTTGAGGGGGAGGCGGGAGCCGTAGCCGCTGCTCGAGGTGCGCCCGCCGGACCCGACGACGTCGACGAGGTACGGGAGGGCCTTGGTGATGGTGGCGAGCTGGCGGCGGATGTGGCCGGCGCGGTCGGCGTGGCTCATCTCGTCCCAGGTGGGGCGGGGGGTGTTCATCGGGTGGTCCCGGGGTGGTGCTTCTTGAGGTGGTCGTTGACGAGGACGCCGACGACGGCGGTGTAGCCGCAGACGGGTGAGCGGTAGCCGCCTCGGGACTCGCCGGGGGACTCGGTGCAGGACTCACCCGCAGTGGTTCCGGTTCCCGGAGGGAGAGGGAACCGGGAACCACCGCTGCGGCCGGACCCCTCAGGACTCACTTGGGGACTCACTCGGGACTCACTCACGAGGCCCCCTCGAAGACGGTCACGAGGCGGTGAAGGGTGGTGCGGTTCGGCCCCGGCTCGGTGATGACGTGGCCCTCGCGGACGAGGGCGTCGACGGCGTCGGCGATGGACGCGGACTTGCCCGTGACGTTCTTCTTGATCTCGTTCAGCGTGGCCGGGTGGGGCGTCGCGTAGAGGTAGTCCGAGACGCGCTGCATGAGGGTGGTCGGCCGGAAGTTGCCCGCCTCGTCGTGGCTCGAGGTCGGGTGGTCGAGCCAGGCGAAGGTCTCGTCCGGGTGGGTCGCGTCGAGGTGGAACTCCGCGACGGTCATCCCCGCGGGGCCGACGTCGCCGTGCTTGTCCTTGTCGATGACGATCTTCACGATCGCGTGCTCGCCCTTGCCGCCGGAGCGGATGACGACGGCCTTCATCGCGGTGCCGGTGATGGCGGCAAGCTTGTGCTGGCCGCCGATCGCGTAGCGGCCTCGGGTCTCGGAGTCCTTCGTGACGTGGTCGATCTGGAGGACGGCGGGTCCCTGGTCGGCGATCCGGCGCGGGAGGAGGTGCTGGAAGCGGGCGACGTCGTCGTTGTCGTTGATCGACATCCCGTGGAGGCTCATCACCTCGGTGACGCCGTCGATGACGACGAGGGAGCACCCGGCGACGGCGGAGTCGAGCCGGGCCGCTGCGGCGGCGTCGAGGGCGGTGTCGGGGCGGAGGTAGCGGAACCGCTGCGGGTCGCGGAGGTGGTCGGGGTTGGCGCCGAGCTGGAGGAGGCGGGCGGCGACGGCGTCGGCGCGGTCCTCGAAGTCGATCATGGCGGCGGAGTGGCCGGCGTCGAGCTCTTGGATGATGCCGACTTCGGCGACCCACGTCTTGAGGGACCCGGGCTCGCCGGAGATGGAGTGGACGCAGGAGGGGTAGAGCAGGGCCTTGCCGTCGCGGCGGGTGAGGACGGTCGCGACGGGTGGCTGGAAGTCGCCGTCGAGGACGGCGGAGAGGTCGACGGGTGCCCACGGGTGGGGCTGGTCCTGGTCGTCGATGCCGGGGACGGAGTGGCGGGCGTCGTGGACGTAGGTCGCGGCCTGCTCGAGGAGGCGGTCGGTGTCGTCGCTGTCGGGGGCGTAGCCGTCTTGGACGATCCGGAGGCCGGCGGCGATGACGCGGCGGCGGATGGAGGTCTTGCGGACGATGTCGGCGTAGTGCCCGGCGCTCTGGGGTGAGGCGACGGCCTGGGTGCAGGCGTGGAGGTAGGCGGCGCCGCCGACGCGGGCGAGCTGGCCGAGGGCGCGGAGGTCGTCGGTGACGAGGATCGTGTCGACGGGCTTGGTGCGGGCCTTGCGGGCGTAGATCGCCTCGTAGATGGTCTCGTGGGCGGGGATGTAGAAGTCGGCCCCGGTGATGACGTCCCAGACGTCGTCGATCACGGTCTGGTCGAGGAGCATGGCGCCGAGGACGGCCATCTCGGCGTTGCGGTCGTGGGGCTGGGTGCGTCCGCCGTTGTGGTCGTCCTCGGGCGGGGGCGGTGGTTCGCCGAACGCGCCTTCGATGAGGGTCGACGTCATGCGTCGCGCTCCCCCGCCCCGCACGTGTCGCGGATTCCGTTGTCTCGCAGCGTGTTTCGTCCTGCGCGGGGCGACGGCGGCGTGTGCATGGGGTGTCCGTTCGTCTGGTGGTGGGGTGCTGGCGGATCCCGACGATACTCCGTCGGGTTCCGTTTCCGAAACCCTTCGGGTTCCTCTTGCGAAACCCGGGGGCGGGGGTCTACGATTCCGTTTATGAACCCAGCAGCCACCCAGAGCACCGACGCCGTCGTGTGCGCGAACGTGGCCCGGCTCATGGACGAGCGGGGCGTGACGCTCGAGGACTTCGAGGCCGGCATGGGCTGGTCGAAGACGACTTCGTGGCGCAAGCGCACCCAGAAGGTCACGTGGAAGTTCCGCGAGGTGGAGCGCGCGGCGCGTGTGCTCGGCGTCGACCTGCCCGAGGTGATCGGGGCATGAGCGACCGCCTGACCACCGAGGAGCTCGCGGCGTACCTGCGGGTGTCGCCGGACACGGCGCGCCGGTACATGGGCCGCACGATCCCGGCGGCGTTCGTGGGGGGCCGGTGGACGGCGGCGAAGGCCGACGTCGACCGCTACCTCCAGTCGAAGACGGTCACGGGCCGTGCGACGCGTCGTCGGGGCCGGGCCTCGTCGATCACCTGACCGCCGGGTGGCCCGCCTGACTTCCTGCGGCGGGCGGGCCGCCCGGTCCCAGACATAGAAGGACCCCCTCCGGCATCTGTCGCGCAGCACGCCGGAGGGGGCACCAACACCAACCAGGAGCGTAACGGATGCTTGACGTGATCGTCAGCGACAACGGCACATCGCGGCCGCCGACCGACGGTGAGGACGCCCGCCGGATCGTGCGTCACGGGATGGCCGAGATCCTCGAGTGGCTCGGGGAGCCGGTCGGCCCGAAGCCGGGCGAGCCGGTCCACCGCGCCTTCCTCATCGACCGCGCCGCGTTCATGTTCTACGGGGCCGTCCCTCGCGTCGCCGCGCCGGGCCTGCTCGTCATCGGTGGTGACGTCCTGTGACCAACCCGAGGCACGCTCGCGAGACCGAGAACGGCCGCTACTACGAGATCCCCGGCGTCGACCGGCAGCTCGTGTCGGTGACGAACGCGAACAGTGTCGCCCTGGCGAAGTACGGCCTCCCCCTCTGGTACGCGAACCTCGCGACCGACGCCGCGTGGTCGAACCTCCCCCGGATGGCCTACGCGCTGCGCCGGCAGCTCTGCGAGGCCTCGACGACCGACGACCGGTGCGGCGTGTGCCGCGACTGCGTCACCCGGGACATCAAGGGCGCCGCGGAGGCCTCTCGCGACTCCGCGTCCGCTCTCGGGTCCCGGGTCCACGACCTCGCCGAGGCGCACGTCCTCGGCCGGCCGATCGACGAGATGCCCGGCGACGACGAGGCCGGCCTCTACGTCGCGCAATACATCCGGTTCCTGGAGGACTTCGACGTCGACCTCGAGCGCGACGTCGTCGCCACCGAGATGACGGTCTTCGACGAGCACGCCGGCTACGCGGGGACCCTCGACGTGATCCTGCGGCTCCCGTTCGACGGGTGGACGTTCACCGCCGACAAGGGCGGCGTCCCCCGCCTCGGGAAGACCCGGAAGGTGACCGACCCGGAGCAGCGCGGCCGGTTCCTCCTCGACATCAAGACCTCCCGCAAGCGCGGTGTCACGCAGTCCTACCCGGAGAACGTCCTCCAGGTGACCGCCCTGCGCCACGCGAAGCGGCTCGTCCTCCCCGACGACACCACGGCGCCGATGGTCACCGGCATCACCGGCACCGGCACGATCCAGCTCCGCGCGAACCGGTACGCGGTGATCCCGCTCCCCTCCCGCACCCAGGAGATGCGCACGTTCCTGCGGGTGCTCGAGATGACGCGGTGGGTCCACGACGTGTGGCCCGGGGACTACGACTACCGGCCGATGACGCCGTCCGGGGCGCCGACCCCGAAGCGGCAGCGGAAGACGGCCGAGCAGTGACCAACCGAGAGAAGGGAATCGCCTCCATGTCCGACGAGGAGCAGCACGCCCGACCGTTCGCGGACTTCCTCCGCGAGCACGGGAAGGGCCGCACCCACGACGAGCTCAGCGAGACGCTGCACACGCTCATCGCCCGGGTGAAGGACACCGGCAAGAAGGGGTCGGTCACGTTGACCGTCGTCGTCGAGCCCATGAAGAAGGACGACCGGATGGTCGTCGTCTCCGACCAGATCAAGATCCGGCTCCCCGAGCACGACCGCCCGTCGAACGCGTGGTTCATCGGGGAGGACGGGAACCTCCAGCGCGACGACCCGGACCAGCTCCCGTTCGAGACGCTCCGCGAGGTCCCGGCCCCGCCCGGCATCGACGCCGTGACCGGTGAGGTCCCGGACGACTACCCGATCCCCACGAGCCGGAAGGCCTGACCGATGACCAGCATCCCCCCCGAGATCTACGCCCCGGACGGCCGCCTCGAGAACGACGTCGTCGCCGAGCTCGCCCGCGAGGCCGTCGAGCCCGTGAAGGTCGAGGACGGCCTGTACCTCCTCCACACCGGGAAGACCGTCGACCTGCGCGACGAGCTCGAGAAGCACCGGGAGAACCCGGACCGGAAGAAGGGCACCTACGCCGTCACCGACGTGACCGCGTTCGTCGAGTACCTCGCGAAGCACGGCGAGGACCACACGGAGCTGTGGGCCAACGACAAGGCCGGCACGATCCGCGCCGTCATCAACGCCCACACGAGCAACGAGGAGCCGTGGGCCGGGTGGGAGGACCACACCGTCACGCTCCGCCTGCCCTTCTCGAAGGACTGGACGGAGTGGGTCGCGGCCGACGGTCAGCGGATGCCGCAGGCGACGTTCGCGGAGTTCATCGAGGACCACCTCCCCAACTTCGTGACCCCCTCCGGCGCCGACATGCTCGAGCTCGCCCAGACGTTCCAGGCGACCTCGACGGTCGACTTCGAGTCCTCGCAGCGGCTCAAGTCCGGCGAGACGTCCCTCGCCTACGTCGAGACGACGAACGCGAAGGCCGGGACGAAGGGCGCGCTCACGATCCCCGACACCTTCGAGCTCGCCCTCCAGGTGCACGAGCGCGGCCCCGTGTACCGCGTGCAGGCCCGGTTCCGGTACCGGATCAACGGCGGCAACCTCACCCTCGCCTACCGCCTGACCCGGATCGACGACGTCCGCCGGCACGCGTTCGACGAGGTCGCCGCCGTCGTGGGCGCGACCGGCCGTCAGGTCTGGAACACCCCCTGACCGGCGGGGCGGCCCGCCCCCCTTCCCCCCTCCGCGGGCGGGCCGCCCCGTCACCCCCTCTCCCCCCTCGAGCCGAAGGAGCGCCAGCGATGGCCCACCACCAGAACACCCCCCGGAGCGTCCTCGACGCCCCCGAGCCGCGCGCGGTCCTCGCCTGGAACCCGCACCGCTCCGTCCCCGTGCGCCTCCGCGGCCTGCTCCGCACCCGCCGCGTGAAGAACGGCCGCGCCGCCGTCTTCGGGTCGTTCGTCGGCGACGTCGAGCGCGACCTGCTCGGCGTTCCGGTCGGGACGTCCCGCAAGGGCCGCAAGACCCGTCGCGCCCGGACGGAGGCCTGACCGATGCCGATCGACCCCATCGTTCTCCAGCGCCGCCACGCCGAGGTCGGCAGGATCCGCCTCGGCGTCCAGCAGGACACCGGCCGCAAGCGGAACGGCCGCGCGGTCACCCGCCCCGCGAAGCTCGAGACCTTCCGCTTCACCTCCGCCTCCCGCGAGCTCGTCGACGCCGTCGCGGCCGTCTACGGCGGCGAGGTCAAGCCCTGGGCCAACGGGAACCTCCAGCAGTGGGAGGTCATCACCCCCGCGAACGTCGTCCCCGTCTTCGTCGTGAAGAACGGCGTCACGCAGTGGATGGAGACGTGGAGCGGCGGCGGGTGCGTCCACCGCTGCGACGGCGTCCGCGACGTCGAGGGCAACCTGTGCGACCCCGACGACCCGCAGCACCGCGAGGCCCGCGCGACGACCCGCCTGTCCGTCATGCTCCCCGAGATCGAGTCGATCGGCGTCTGGCGCCTCGAGTCCCACGGGTACAACGCCGCCGCCGAGATCCCGATGGTGGCCGAGCTCGCCCAGCACGTCGGCGACCTCGTCCCCGCCGTCCTGCGCGTCGTCGAGCGCGTCTCGCGCTCCGGCGGCGAGACGAAGCGGTTCATGGTGCCGCAGCTCGACCTCCTCGTGACGAAGGACCGGCTCCGGGAGATCGCCGACACCGCCGCCGGCCGCGGCCCGTCCCTCGAGCTCGACGCCGCCCCGCAGATGCCCGCGCTCCCCGCCGCTCCGGCCCCGCAGCAGGCGCCGCCCGCCGCGCCCCCGGCGGGCGTCCCCGACGACGTCCGCGCGGCCGCCGGGGCGACGAACGACCCCGACGAGATCCGGTCCCTCTGGCGGTCCCTCGCCGGGCACGGCCGGATGAACGAGGCCGTCGCCGCGTTCCTCACGGCGCGCCTGTCGGAGCTCACGAACGCCCAGGCGCCCGACCCGGCCGAGGAGCCCGCGCTCGCGGCCGTCCCCGACGAGGCCCCGGCCCCGCTCGAGGAGCCCGTCGACGCCGAGGTCGTCGAGGGACCGGACCCCGCCGCCGAGGCCGCCTGGACGAACGTCCTCATGGCCGCCGGGGCGCGCGGGTGGACGACCGAGCAGGTGACCGACTCCTTCGAGCAGTGGGCCGCGGTCCCGGTCGGTGACGGCGACGCCGAGATGTTCGGCCGGTTCATCGCCGAGGTGCTGTCGTGACCGGCGAGCGGCGCCGCTTCCGCACGACGACCGTCGTCGCGGGAGCGATGGCCGCGGGCCTCGGCGTGTGGGCCGTCGTCGTGGCCGCGGTGTGGTTCGGCCTGTCGCACCCCGCCGCGAACGGGTGGGCGCTCGTCGTCCTCGGCCTCGGCGCCGCCGGCGGGGGCCTGTGGTGGGTCACGCGGCCCGTCGAGCAGGTCGACGAGGACCACCGGCCGCTCGCGTGGCAGGCGGAGGACGCCCGCCCGACCCGGCACGGTGCGCGATGACCGAGGCCCTGTTCGACGCCGGCCCGTTCCTCGTCGAGCACGACGAGCCCGCCGAGGAGCTCAGCGCCGATCGCCGCCGGACCCTGCGCCAGCGAGCCGAGATCGCGAACGGCCGCCACCCGCTCGCCGGCGCCCCGCTGCACGCCCAGGCACCGACCGACCCGGCCCCCGGCGGCCGGCCGCTGCCCTTCACCTGTGGGACCTGCTCGCACCGGCAGACCCACCGCCACAACTCCCGCAGCTACCAGAAGTGCGACCTCGTCCCCGTCACCAACGGCCCGGGGACCGACCTCCGCCTCTGGTGGCCCGCGTGCATCAACTACGACGACACCCCGAAGGCCGCGCGATGACGAACGACAAGGGCACGCGCAACGAGACCCGCCTCGTCCGGTGGCTCCACCAGAACGGGTTCGGTCACGCCGACCGCATCCCGAAGAAGGGTCACCGCGACGAGGGCGACGTCCTCCTCTGCCCCGGCGTCATGGCCGAGGTCAAGGCCTGGGACCTCCCGCTCGTCGTCCCCACCGCCGGGCAGCTCTACGAGTGGATGGCTCAGACCGAGCGGGAGGCCGAGAACGGCCGCCACGACGTCGCCTTCCTCGTCGTCAAGCGCCGCGGCACGCAGGACCCCGGCCGGTGGTTCGCCTACATCGACGGGTGGCGGTTCCGCTCCCTCCTCGGCGGCGACCTCCCGATGCACGGCGCCGGCCCCGTGATGCTCACCGTCGCCGACCTCGTGACCGTCCTCCGCTCCGCTGGGTGGGGCGACGAGCTCGAGGGACTCACGCCGTGACCGTCGTCGAGCACATGCAAGCCATCGCCGAGCTCGGCCTCGAGCAGCCACCCATCCCGCCCGCCCTCGCACCAAGGAGAACGACCCCGTGACCCTCACCCTCACCGACATGTTCTGCGGCGCCGGAGGATCCTCGACCGGAGCGGTCTCCGTCCCCGGCGTCGAGGTCCGCGTCGCCTCGAATCACTGGTCCCTCGCGATCGAGACCCACAACACCAACCACCCCGACGCCGACCACATCCAGGCCGACCTCTCCACGACGGACCCCCGCTACTTCCCGTCGTCCGACCTCCTCTGGGCCTCCCCCGAGTGCACCAATCACTCCAGGGCCAAGGGCCGCAAGCTCGACACTCTCCAGAACGGCCTCTGGGGCGAGAGCCTGCCCGATGAAGCCGCCGAGCGCTCCCGCGCGACGATGTGGGACGTCGTCCGTTTCGCCGAGGTCCACCGGTACCGGATGGTCTTCGTCGAGAACGTCGTCGAGGTCGCCGACTGGCTCCCGTTCCGCTCGTGGCTCCTCGCGATGGAGTCCCTCGGGTACAACCACCAGACCGTCTCGCTCAACTCGATGCACGCCCAGGCCTACGGCCTGCCCGCCCCGCAGTCGCGGGACCGCCTCTACATCGTGTTCCACCGCAAGGGCGACCCGAAGCCGGACTTCGCCGGCCGGTTCCGGCCCCGCGCCTACTGCCCCGGGTGCGACGAGGTCGTCGACGCGATCCAGGCGTTCAAGAAGGCCGGGAGCACGATCGGCCGGTACCGCAGCCAGTACGTCTACCGCTGCCCCCGCGTCGCCTGCCGCAACCAGATCGTCGAGCCCGCATGGCTCCCTGCCTCCTCGATCATCGACTGGTCCCTCCGCGGCCAGCGGATCGGGGACCGGTCGAAGCCGCTCGCCGAGAAGACCCGCCGCCGGATCGCCGCCGGGATCGCCCGGTACTGGGGCAACCCGATGCACCTCGAAGCCGCCGGGAACACCTACGACGCCGCCGACCCGAAGCACCCGCAGCACGGCAACCCGAACAGCTACTACCGCGCCTGGAGCGTCGACGAGCCGCTCCGCACCCTCCACACGATCGAGTCGAAGGCCCTCGCCGTCCCCGTCGAGGGACGCGACGGGAAGACCGCCCAGCCGACCGACCGGCCGCTGCGGACCCAGACGACCCGGCTCGAGACCGGCCTCGCGTTCATCGCCCACTTGAAGGGCTCGTCCGACTCCCAGATCGCCGGCGCGCACTCCCCCGTCCTCGACCCGATGCACACCATCGCGGCGGGCGGCAACCACCACGCGCTCGTCACGTCCTACTACGGGAACAACGACGGCGCGCTGCCGGTCACGTCGGCCCTGCCGACCGTGACGACGACCGACCGGCACGCCCTCATCATGCGGAACAACTCCGGCGGCGCCGAGATGGTCACCCCCGCCGGCGAGGTGCTCCGGACCATCACCACGGCCGCGCACCAGTCGCTCCTCACGCCGGGCGACATCGCCGCGGCCGAGGCCCAGGTCGACGACGTCCTCTTCCGGATGCTCGAGCCGACCGAGGCCAAGAAGGCGATGGCCTTCCCCGAGGAGTACGTCATGCTCGGCAACCGGCGCGAGCAGGTCCGGCTCGCCGGGAACGCCGTCACGCCGCCGGCCGCCCGCGACTTGATCTCGGTCGGGATCGAAGCCTTCCTGGGCGCGTCGTGAGCTGCCCCCGCAGCGGCATGGCCCCGCTCGAGGAGATCCTCCCTCTCCTCCGCGCCGGCGAGACGTGCCCGGCCATCGCCGACCGGTTCGGGTGCTCGACGTCGCTCATCTACCACCGCCTCGGCGAGGCGGGCCTCCACGCCCGCGACTTCCTCCAGTACCGGCCCACCCAGACCCGGGGCGCGTCGAGCCGCGCGAACGCGCGCGAGCTCGCGCTCGTCCCGACCCAGCCGGAGTGGATGGAGCGGTCCGCCTGCCGCGGCGAGGACCCCGAGCTCTTCTACGCCGGCACGGGGGACAAGGCGGCCATCGCCGCCGCCCGCCGGATCTGCCGGCCGTGCGAGGTCCGGGCCGACTGCCTCACCTACGCCCTCCAGATCGACGACCGCCACGGCATCTGGGGCGGACTCACCACCGGGCAGCGCGCCCGGCTCCGGAAGAAGCGCGCGTCGTGACCGGCCACGTCACCGACCCCGCGCAGATCCGCGACGCCTGGGACGACGACGACACCGCCCGCTCCTACTTCACCGACACCCTCGCCGTCGTGCACGCCCGGCACGCGGCCATCCGAGACACCTACCCCCGCCACGACGACGAGAGGACCGAGCCGTGAACACGAGCACTCCCGCCGGGAAGACCGAGTGGCAGCGCCAGATGAGGCGAGCGAAGGCCTACGGCCGGTGGCAGCCGTTCGTCGACCCCGCCCCCGCCGTCGAGCACGTCCACGCGCTCCGCAACGCCTACGGCCTCTCCTACGACGCCGTCGCCGCCCTCTCAGGCCTGCCGACCGTCACCTTCGACCGGGTGGTCTTCCCCGCGCTCGGCGTCCAGAAGATCCGCCGCGAGACCGCCGAGAAGATCCTCGCCGCCCGCTTCGACCTCGACCGCCTCCCCGACTCCGTTCTCGTCGACGTCGCCGGCACGAGCCGCCGCCTCCGCGCCCTCGCCGCCCTCGGGTACTCCACCCGCCAGATCGGCGACGAGCTCGGCATCCGCCGTCAGTCGGTAGGCACCCTCATGCACCGGACCCGTCGATGCTCGGCCGGCGCCGCGCGCGCCGTTCGCGACCTCTACGACCGGTGGTCGATGACGCCCGGCCCCGACCGGCGCCTCGCCGCGACCGCGAGGGCGAAGGGGTGGCTCCCCCCGCTCGCCTGGGACGACGACGTCATCGACCGGATCGACGGCCAGCCCGACACGAGCACCGACCCCGTCCTCGGCCGCGGGATGCCCCACGAGGAGCGCACCGCCGAGATCCTCTGGTTGCTCGAGGCCGACCGCACCCTCACCGCCGAGCTCCTCGGCCTGCGGATGGGCATCTCCGCCTCCGGGATCAACTCCGCCCTCCGGAAGTCCGACCGGCAGGACATCATCGACCTCCTCGAGCGCAACGCCCGCGACGGCGCGGCATGAGACAGGCCGCGCCCTGGTCGAAGGTCCGCGGGTCGATCCGGCCGCGGGAGCTGCGCGCGGTCTACGCGGCGGCCGTCGACGCCGGGTGCACGGTCGTGAAGTGCCGGTCCAACCACATCCGCGTCACCCTCCCGTCGGGGGCCGTGTTCTTCGGCCCGTCGACCGGAGGAACGGCGGGAGGTCACCGCGAGACGCGTAGGGATCTCCGCCGTTTGGGTCTCGACCTGTAATCCCTTCGGCGATTCATAAGTGAAATCTGGGTAGTAGTACCCTGCTCGGGATGCGACGTGCGCCGGAATGCTCCATCTTGTGCTTATGCGGACTACCACGGGAAGGGGAGCCGTCGACATGATGACTCTCGGAAACGCTGCGGCAGAAGCGATTCGGCTCAGGATGGACGAGCGCGGGTGGGATTCCGGCGACCTTCTCCGACGCATTGAGCAGACCCGCCGCCCAGGTGATCCGCGGGTGCCGAAGGTCACACTCTGGCGCAAGTTGAACGGCCAAGTCGACAAGTTCGATCTCGACACCTTCGACAGGTGCGCTATCGCTCTCGGCGTCGCCCCGGCGAAACTCCTCCGGGAGGCCCTCGCGATCCGTGAGGCCGCCGGCGACGACCCCGCCGAGGAGGCCCTATCGAGGATGACCCCGGCCGGGCGCCGTCAGGTCGAGGCCGCGATGGAGACCGTCCAACCTCCTGCGCGGAAGCGCGCGAAGAGGTAGCGTCCCGCCGAGTAGGGACGCAGGGGTCGCGGACCGCAGGACTCGGGGAGGTCGCCCGTTGAAGAAGATCATCGCCGCGAGCACGGTCGCCGTCGTCGCCTGGGCCGCAGCGTTCGCCGCGGCCGTCATGGCACCGAAGATCGCCCAGCCGATCCACCTCGTCCTCCTCGGCGCGCTCGTGCTCGCCGCGCTCGCGACCGGCGTCGTCGTGGGCGCGTGGATGAGGACCGTCAACGACCCGGGCCTCGCCTACGTCGCCGGCTACCACCACGGCGTCCGCGCCGCCCGCGAGGAAGCCGACGACGACGGCGGGGTCGAGCTGCACGTCGTCGGCTAGACGACCTCGCCGGGCACGACGTCGCCCGCCTCGAGCGGCTCCGGCCGGACGAGGCCCGCGCCGACCGCGCCAGCTCGTCGACGAGCCGGGAGCCGCCGCAGGATGTCGCGGTTGACGCCGTCGATGGTGCGCGCGTACGTCCCGACGGTCGTCTCGATGTGCTCGTGGCCGACGCGTGCCTGGACCTCGGGCAGCGAGGCGCCCTCGCGGAGGAGGTCGGCGACGTGTGTGTGCCGGAGCCAGTGAGGCGTCGGCCGGCGCGAGAGGTTGGCGACCTCACAGGCCTTCACCCAGACGACCCGGAACGTCGCGGGCCGCCACGTCCGGCCGTGCCGGTTGAGGAAGACGTAGCCGCCGGGGGACGCCGCGGCGACCCGGCGCCGGACCACGTCGGAGGCGTCGACGTCGAGCGCGACCGCGCGGAACCCGGCCTCGGACTTCGTGTCGTCGACGCGGACGAAGATCCCGCCGGCCTCGCGCCGCAGGACGGACCCGATGGTGACGACGACGAGGTCGCCGTCGTCCTCGACGTCCCACGTCGTCAGGGCGGTGACCTCTCCGAACCGGGCGCCGGTCGCGTAGAGCGCGAGGGCGAGGTCGGCGGCGTCCGGGTCGAGCTGCGAGAGGGCGGCGTGGAGCGCGGCCCACTCGCCGGGGCGGAGGCCCTTCGGGGCGCCCTTGCGGACCTTCGGCAGGTCGGTGCGCGAGCAGGGGTTCGTCGGGACGAGGCGGCGCGCGGGGTGCGAGGCGTAGTCGAAGACGGAGTGTAGGAGCCCGTGCCGGTTCGCGATGGTCTTCGCCGAGGCGGCCCGGCCCTCGCCGTGCACGACGCGGACGGCGAGGCGGCCGGCGACCTGCTCGTCGACCCACTCCTGGACGTCGGCGTCGGTGATCGACGAGACCGGCCGGTCGCCGAGGGTCGGTTCGATCGCGAGCTCCCAGATCGTCTCGTACCCCTCGATCGTGCGGGAGGAGCGGACGCGGGGTCGCTTCCAGTCGATGAAGGCCTCGAAGACCTCGCGGAGGGTGGGCTCGACGCCGCGGGCACCGACGGCGGAGAGGCGGGCCTCGAGCCGGACGAGGGCCTCGGGCACCCCGAAGTCGCGGATGTCGGCGCAGAAGTCGTCGGCGGCGCGCTTGACGTGGAAGGTCTCGGTCGACTGGACCTTCCCGTTGCGGTAGCGCACGACGTAGGACACGGTGCCGTCCTTCGCGACGTACCGCTTCGGGGTGGGATTCGGGCGGCGACCCATGTCCAGGCTCCCGTCATCAGACGATCGAATGTGCGTATGTGCACAAATATTGTCACACAGACCGGGACGGAGTACGATGGACCCATGACCAACACCCCCGTTGACGTGCAGAAACGCACAAACGACCACGTCAGGACGGGTGCGGAGGACGGGTTCGATTCCCGTCATCGGCTCGGAACGAAGGCCCGGGCGCGACAGCGTCCGGGCCTCCTTCGTCCTCCGGGCAGCGATCACTTCGCACGTGCGGGGTTATCGCGGCCGGCCGCTCGGTCTGACAGCGACAACCCCGCACGTGCGGGGTCGGTACGGCCGGTCGGGTGCGACAACGGGGTCGGCCGCCCCCGGCGACCGCTCAACGAGCGCCCTGCGGAATCCGCGGGTAGCGTGATGTCGCAGATCGCTGACAACGTTGTCATCACCGGGGGAACATCATGCTGAAGCGTCCGTCCACCACCCACCGCTGGCAGGCCGTCGTGCTCTGTGTCGTCGCGTTCGTCGCCACCCTCGGGGTCGCGCCGGCGTCGGCGGACACCCCCGAGCACCGGCCGGTCCACCACTTCAGCCCGGCGCAGAACTGGATGAACGACCCCAACGGGCTCGTCTTCCACCAGGGCGTCTACCACCTGTTCTTCCAGCACAACCCGCTCGGCAACGTCTGGGGCAACATGTCCTGGGGCCACGCGACGAGCACGGATCTCGTGCACTGGACGGAGCAGCCGGTCGCCATCCCGTTCGACGCGACCGAGGGCGTCTTCTCCGGCTCGGTGGTCGTCGACGAACGCAACACCTCCGGCCTCGGCACGGCCAAGAACCCGCCGATGGTCGCGATGTACACGAGCGCCTACACGGCGGCGAGCGGGCGCGAGGGCATCCAGGCGCAGTCGCTCGCCTACTCGACCGACGACGGCCGGACCTGGACGAAGTACGCCGGCAACCCGGTCATCGACATCGGCTCGCGCGAGTTCCGCGACCCGAAGGTGTTCTGGTACGCCCCCGCCCGCGAGTGGCGGATGGTCGCGGTCGTCGCCAGCGAGCACAAGGTGCTCATCTGGCGCTCCAAAGACCTCAAGGAGTGGACCAGGCTGTCGGAGTTCGGTCCTCGCAACGCCACGGGAGGCGTGTGGGAGTGCCCCGATCTCTTCCCGCTGACCGTCGAGGGCGCCAGGGGGAAGAAGCAGACCAAGTGGGTCATGCTCGTGAGCCTCAACCCGGGCGGGATCGCCGGCGGGTCGGGCACGCAGTACTTCGTCGGCGACTTCGACGGCACGACCTTCACCCCCGACGGCCCCGCCACGTACGAGCCGCCGAAGGGCCGTCTGCTGCAGGGTTTCGAGGACGGATATGCCGGCTGGACCCCGACCGGCACGGCCTTCGGCGATGCCCCCGTCGCCGGCACCCTGCCCGGCCAGCAGGCCGTCAGCGGCTACGTCGGCGAGCACCTCGCCAACAGCTTCGTCGACGCCGACGCCGCCCAGGGCGAGCTGACGTCCCCGGAGTTCGTCATCGACCAGCGCTACCTCAACTTCCTCGTCGGCGGCGGCAACCACCCGGCCGTCCCCGGCGCGACGCAGGGCGACCCCGGAGGTGAGGTCTTCACCGACTTCGAGGACCTCGACCCCGCGACCCGCCTCCCCGCCGGATGGAGCGCCACGGGCGACTTCGTCGGCTACGGCGCCACCAGCTCCGGCCTGCCAAACCACCAGGGCGACAAGGTGCTCGACACCTGCGTGGTGCCGGACAAGTGCGACCCGGCGGTCGGCACGTTCGTCTCGCCCGAGTTCACCGTCACGAAGAAGCACGTGAACCTGCTCGTCGCCGGCGGCGACCACCCGCTCGGCACGAGCGGCCCGACGGTCGTCGAGCTCGTCTCCGGCGGCAGCGTCGTCGAGTCGGTCACCGGCAACAGCTCCGGCGAGATGGACTGGCGCTCCATCGACGCGAGCTCGGTGGTCGGCCGCCAGGCGCGCATCGTCGTGCGGGACGAGCACGGCGGAGGCGACTGGGGCCACCTCATGGTCGACGACATCCGGTTCTCCGACACCGCGGCCGGGCCGCGCGACACGCAGACGACGGTCAACCTCGTCGTCGACGGCCAGGTCGTGCGCTCGAGCACCGGCGCGGACAGCGAGGCGCTCGACTGGGCCTCGTGGGACGTGGCCGACCTCCGCGGCCGCAGCGCCCAGATCCGCATCATCGACCACAGCTCCGGCGGATGGGGGCACGTGCTGGCCGACCAGTTCATGCTCGCCTCCGCGCCGGCGCGCAACGGCACGGAGCGCGCCCACTGGGTCGACTACGGCCGCGACAACTACGCCGGCGTCACCTTCAACGGGCTGCCCGACGACCAGCGCACCTCCATCAGCTGGATGAGCAACTGGCAGTACGCCGGCGACGTGCCGACCGACCCGTGGCGCGGCCAGATGACGATGCCGCGCCGGCTCTCCCTCGTCTCGACGCCGGACGGCCTGCGCCTGCGTCAGGAGCCGGTGCGCGGCGTCGACCGGCTTCTCGACCGCCGCCACCAGGAGCGCGCCCGGGTTCGGTCGCTCCGCCCCGGCGAGCACGACACGCGGATGGACGCCACGGTCGCCCAGGTCGAGGTGCGCGTCGACCTCGGGTCGGCCCGGGAGGCCGGTGTCGTGCTGCGGCGCAGCGCGGACGGGTCCATCGGCACCCGCATCGGCGTCCGGCGCGACGGCACACTGCTCGTCGACCGGACGCACAGCGGAGACGTCGCCTTCAACCGGCTCTTCGCGAGCCTCGAGGAGGCGCCGGTCACGGTGCGCGGAGGCAAGGCCACCTTCACGGTCCACCTCGACCGCAGCTCGGTCGAGGTGCTCGCCGCGCACGGCACGGTCTCGGTCACCGACCTCGTCTACCCGCCCGCGTCGGCCGACGGCATCGCCGCCTACGCCGTCGGTGGCCGCGCCAAGGCCGTCGACGTCACGGTCACCCCGCTGCGCCACTGAGGTACCCCCACACGTGCGGGGTTGTCGCGGCCGGCTGCTCGGTCTGACAGCGATAACCCCGCACGTGCGGGCCTGCCGTACTCCGGGTCGGGCGACGCGGCGTCCGCCAGGTCGACAGGACACCCGGCAACCCAGCGGGTTAGCCTCCTCCCGACCGCGGCGCAGGGGCTCGCGGCCGTCCATGACCGCCCGTCCGATGGAGAGCGCGATGCGCACCGTCCGCCGCCCCACCCGCCTCGCGGCCGCCGCGACCCTCACCGCGGCCCTCCTGACCGCCCCGGTCGCACCCGCACTCGCCGCGCCCGCCGTGGCCGCCCCGGCGCTCGCCGCCTCGTCCTCGCCGGCAGCCGCCCGACCCGTCGCCGCGGTCGCGGCCGAGACCGCCGACGAGCGCATCCGCCGGGCGCTGGGCAACCGCGTGACGACGGCGGCGTTCGGCACCTCGTTCTCGGGGACGGTCCTCGACGCCGCGTCCAACACCCGGGTGTGGTCGCGGAACGGGACCTCGACGAAGATCCCGGCCTCGACGACGAAGCTCGTGACGGCCCACAACGCCCTCACCGTCCTCGGCCCCGACCGACGCATCCGGACGACCGTCCGTCAGGGCTCGAGCTCGGACCGGGTGATCATCCAGGCCGGCGGGGACCCGATGCTCAGGAGCAGTGCACTGGACCGGATGGCGGCGACGACGGCCCGCACCCTCAAGGCCCGCGGCACGAGGACCGTCCGGGTCTACGTCGACGACGACATCTTCCCCAAGCCCTCCCTCGCGACCGGCTGGAAGGCGAGCTACGTCCCCGACTCGGTCACGCCGGTCCGGGCGCTGGTGCGCGACCAGCGCGACGTGTCCGACACGAGCGCCGACGTCGGCACGTACTTCGCCGCGCGGCTCAAGGCCCACGGCATCGCGAGCGTCCGCTACTGGGGACGCGGGAACGTGCGCTCGGGCGCGGCCACCCTCGCGTCGAGCGACGGCTGGACGGTCGCGGCCATGGTCGGGCGAATGCTCCTGACGAGCGACAACGACGTCGCCGAGATGCTCCACCGGGTCGTCGCACGCGCCGCCGGCTACGACGCCACGTGGAGCGGCGCCCGCTCGGCCCAGACCCGCACCATCCTGAGGGCCGGCCTCTCCTACGGCGCGGTGTACGACGGCTCGGGGCTCTCGCGCTCCAACCGCATCAGCTCCCTGCAGCTCGCGACCATCGTGGACCGCGCCGTCGACCGGTCCCGTCCGGAGCTCGCGGCCATGCGCAGCACGAGCAGCCTGCCGACGGCAGGACGCACGGGCACCCTGGCCACCAAGTACGACCGCTTCGTCACGAGCCGCTCCCGGTGTGCGGCGGGGAAGGTCTGGGCCAAGACGGGCACCCTCGGCGACGTCGCCTCCCTGGCGGGCTACACCTACGGCACCGACGGACGTCTCAAGGTCTTCGCGTTCGTCGTCAACGGCCGCCAGTCGACGACGTCCCTCAAGCAGAACCTCGACATGCTCGCCGCCACGGTCAACGGCTGCTACTGACGCCGCCGGGCCCGGGGGCACGAGGTCAGCTGGGGACGACCCAGCCGAGCACGGTGACGATGCCGATGACGGCGCACACGACGAAGAGCGCCGCGAGGATCCAGCCGATGACCTGGGCGCCGTCCACGCCGCCGGCCTCGTCGGCGTCCGAGGTCTTCTCGGCGTCCGGCGCGGTCAGCTCGCCCGGGCGCACGAGCGGCTCCGGCGGCGCGTCGAGCTTCGGGTCGGCGACGAGGGCCTTGGTGCGCAGCGCCTCGATGCGGGGCGCGCGCGGCTCCTCGCGCACCGGCTCCGGCAGCGCGCGCCACATCGCGACGAAGTCGTCGCCGGACTGCTCGCGCCACGCGGCGACGGCGTCGTCGGCCTCCGGGCCCTTGACGCCGGCGGCGAACCAGATGGCCCCGGCCCGCGGCAGGTCGCCCATCCCGTGGAGGACGTGACCGAGGACGCGGAGGAGCTCGGGGTCGGCGTCCGTCTCGGCGTGCTCGAGCAGGAGGTCACGGGCCTTCCACGCCTGGCCGTCGTCGACGAGCCGGCGCGCCTCGGCGAGGACGTCCGCAGTGCTCACGCCCCCGAGTATGCCCCGCAGCCCTGCGCTGTCGCCGCTGGCGCGCAGGCGTCAGCCGCGACGGTCCACCCAGAGTTCCCTTGCGCCGTCGGCGAACTCGTCGGCGAACTGCAGCAGCCCGACCCAGCGCGCCGGCACGGCGGCGGCTCCGTCGCGCGCGCCGAGCAACCCGCCGGCGATCGCGGCGTTGCTGTCGGTGTCGCGGCCCATGCGCACGACGTCGACGAGCACGGGCTCGAGCGGACGCGGGTCGAGGACGGCGACGAGGGCGATGCGCAGCGAGTCGAGGACGTACCCGCCGCCGTCACCGGCCAGCCGCTCGCGCCCCTCGACGAGGTCCGCCACCGTCGGACGCCGGTCGTCCGCGAACGCCTCGACGACCTCGCCGACGCCGAGCCCCTGCGCAGTGGCGAGGCCCGCGGCCACCGCGTCGGCGGCCCCGGCGCCCTCGACGAGCGCGGCCGCCACCTCGACGTACGCGGCGCAGGCCGCCGTGCACCGCGGGTCGTCGTGCGTCACCGCCGAGATCTCGACGGCCAGGCGGACGCGGCGTGCGGCATCCCGCTCGGCGAGGGCCGTCGGGAGGCAGCGCATCAGCGACCCGTTGCCGGCCTGCCCCGGGCCCGACCCGGCCCGTCGCGGGTCGCCGGACGCGCGGTAACGAGTCAGTCCGGTGCGGGTGGCGCCGCCGACGTCGCGCGGCGGGATGCCTGGCGTGCGGCCGGGCCAGCGCCCCTCGAACCAGTCGAGCATGTGGTCGGCCGCGGCGCGCACGACGTCATCCGGTCGGTCGAGGTGGGCCAGCAGCACCGCGCGGGTCAGGTCGGTGTCGTCCGTCGCGTGGCCGGCCGGCCAGTCGAACGGTCCGCCGCCGACGATGTCCCACAGCCCGTCGGGGTACCGGGCCCGGATCTCCTCGCGCGAGGAGAACTCGACCGCCGCGCCGAGGGAGTCCCCGGCGTGCACCCCGAGCAGCGCTCCCACGGCGTGGTCGAGCCGGCCCGCGTCCTCCTCGGCCGTGACCATCCGCGCTCCCTCCGGCGCCGGGCGGCTCCGGGCGGCCGCGTAGTCTCGCCACCCTAGGCCGACGGGGTCCGTCGAACGGGCGAGACGGCCCTCACCCACCCGGTGGTTGCGCCGGTTACCCGCTGGTAGCACACTGGTGAGCAAGCGCTCACTTTGCGACGTCCCCGGGAGGACCACGATGGGTCACTACAAGAGCAACCTCCGCGACATCGAGTTCACCCTCTTCGAGGTGCTCGGCCGCGGCGAGGTCCTGGGCAGCGGCCCCTACGCCGACCTCGACGCCGACACCGCCCGCGAGATGCTCAAGGAGATCTCGCGCCTCTCGGAGCACGAGCTCGCCGAGTCCTTCGCCGACGCCGACCGCAACCCGCCGGTCTACGACCCGCAGACGCAGGCCGTCACGATGCCGGAGTCGTTCAAGAAGTCCGTCGAGGCCTACCGCGAGAGCGGCTTCTGGGCCATCGACCTGCCGGCCGAGCTCGACGGCACCGTCGCCCCGCCGAGCCTGCGCTGGGCGGCCAACGAGATGCTGCTGGGCTCCAACCCCGCCCTCGCGATGTTCGCCGCGTCCTACTCCTTCGCCAAGCTGCTGTACCTCATCGGCAACGACGACCAGAAGAAGCTCGCCCGCTGGATCGTCGAGAAGGGCTGGCACTGCACGATGGTGCTCACCGAGCCCGACGCCGGCTCGGACGTCGGCGCCGGCCGCACCAAGGCCACCCAGAACGAGGACGGCACCTGGACCATCAGCGGGGTCAAGCGCTTCATCACGAGCGCCGAGTCCGACATGGTCGACAACGTCGTGCACTTCGTCCTCGCCCGCCCCGAGGGCGCCGGCGTCGGCACCAAGGGCCTCAGCCTGTTCATCCTCACGAAGTACGCCGTCGACCTCGAGACCGGTGAGCTCGGCGAGCGCAACGGCGTCTACGTCACGAACGTCGAGAAGAAGATGGGCCTCAAGGTCTCGACGACCTGCGAGCTGACCTTCGGCGGCGAGAAGCCGGCCGTCGGCACCCTCTTCGGTGACGCCCACGACGGCATCGCGCAGATGTTCCACGTCATCGAGAACGCGCGGATGATGGTCGGCACCAAGGCGATCGCCACGCTCTCGACCGGCTACCTCAACGCGCTCGAGTACGCCAAGCAGCGCGTCCAGGGCGCCGACCTCACGCAGATGACCGACAAGTCGGCGCCGCGCGTCACCATCACGCACCACCCCGACGTGCGCCGCTCGCTCATGCTCCAGAAGGCGTACTCCGAGGGCCTGCGCGCGCTCGTGCTCTTCACCGCGAGCCAGCAGGACGTCGTCGACCAGCACGTGCTGACCACCGGCGAGCAGACCTTCGAGAAGGGCTCGGCCGCCGACGTCGCCAACCGCGTCAACGACCTGCTGCTGCCGATCGTCAAGGGCCTGGGCTCGGAGCGGGCGTGGGTGCTGCTCGGCACCGAGTCGCTGCAGACCTTCGGCGGCTCCGGCTTCCTCCAGGACTACCCCGTCGAGCAGTACGTCCGCGACGCGAAGATCGACACGCTCTACGAGGGCACGACCGCGATCCAGGGCATGGACTTCTTCTTCCGCAAGATCGTCCGCGACAAGGGCCAGGCGCTGACCCACCTCGCGACGCAGATGCAGGAGTTCGCCAAGGACCTCGGCCTCAACGGCGGGCGCCTCGACCGCGAGCGCGAGCTGCTCGGCCAGGGCGTCGAGGACGTCCAGGCCATCCTCGGCTACATGGTCGGCGAGCTCATGAAGTCCGACCCGCGCCAGGGCGGCGAGCTGCCGAACCTCTACAAGGTCGGCCAGAACACCACCCGTCTGCTGCTCGGCGCCGGCGACCTCGTCGTCGGGTGGCTCCTGCTGCGCCAGGCCGCCGTCGCGCTCGATGCGCTCGAGGCCGGCGCCGAGGGCAAGGAGAAGGACTTCTACGAGGGCAAGGTCGCCGCGGCGCGCTTCTACGCCCGCCAGGTCCTGCCCCGCCTCTCCGCCGAGCGGGCCATGGCCGAGGCCAGCGACAACGACCTCATGGACGTGCCCGAGTCCGCCTTCTGACCCGCCCGCCCGGCGGTCCCCCGACCCCGGGCCCGGCGCGCCTGCCCGGAGCACGCGCCGCGCCCGGACCCACACGACGACGGGCCCGTCCCTCCTGCTGGAGGGGCGGGCCCGTCGGGCGTGCGGCGTGCGGCGCGTCAGCGCGGGTCGATCTCCGTGCGGTCGACGCGGGTGCCGGTGTTGGGGTCGACGTGGCTCTCGCGGGTCGTCGTCACGCGTCCGCGGCGGCTGCCGGCCTGCATGACGAAGGACAGGAGGATGGCGAGGACGCCGCCCGCCATGAGGATGTAGCCGATCATCTCGAGGTTCAGGCCGGCCACGCTCTGGTCGCCGACGGCGAACGTGAGGATGGCGCCGAGGACGAGGAGGAAGATGCCGAGTCCGATGTACATGGGGTCTCCTGGGGCAGGGGTCGGCGGACGGTCATCCCGACCGTACCTGTTCCGACCTGCGCCGTCGAAGGTTTGTGCAGACTTTGTCGACGACGGGCAACGGGCTACTGGCCGCCGCCACCACCCAGGCCCGGGCCGTTGTGGGTCATCCGGGAGGCTGCCGCCTCGGCGCCGTAGGGCGCGTCGCCGGTGAACTCCGAACGGGTGCCCGTGCCGCGGCGCCGGCGCTCGAGGACCACCCCGAGCACGACGACCAGGACCAGGAGTCCGATGATCCACCACATGGCGCCACTCCCCTTCCGGCGTCCGGTGCCTCCGGGCTGCCGTGCCGTCAGGGTCGCACGAGCCGGCGCGGCTGTCGAGGCATCCGGTCAGACGAAGGAGCCGGGGTTGAGGATGCCCTGCGGGTCGAGCGCGGCCTTGACGCGGCGGTTGAGGTCCATGACCTCGGGGCCGAGCTGCGCCTCCAGCGAGCCCTTCTTGAGCCGGCCGACCCCGTGCTCGCCGGTGATCGTGCCGCCGAGGCCGATGGCGGCGTCCATGATGTCGCCGAAGGCGAGGCGGGCCCGACGCTCGGAATCGGCGTCCGTCGCGTCGTAGACGATCGCCGGGTGGGTGTTGCCGTCGCCGGCGTGCGCGACGACGGGGATCTCGACCCCGTGGCGCTGGCCGATGGCCTCGATCTCGGCGAGCAGCGCCGGCAGCTGCGGCACGGGCACGCCGACGTCCTCGGGCAGGACCGCGCCGCGCGGCTCGAGCGCGGTGAAGTGCACGCGCCGGGCCTGGACGAACATCTCGGCCTCGTCCGGGTCGTCGGTGGCGACGACCTCCTTGGCGCCGGTGACCTCGCAGGCCGCGACGATGGCCGCGACCTCCTCGGCGCGCGAGGCGCCCGGGGCATCCGACTGGATGAGGAGGAGCGCGCCGGCGTCGCGGTCGAGCCCCATCGGCTGGTAGTCCTCCACGGCGTTGATCGAGGCGCGGTCCATCAGCTCGACCATCGAGGCGCGGACCGTGCGGCCGAGCTCGATGACGGCGGCCGCGGCGTCGGCGACGGTCGGGAAGAGCGCGACGACGGTGGAGCGGGGAGCCTGCGCGGGCACGAGCCGCAGGATGGCCCGGGTGACGATGCCGAGCGTGCCCTCGGAGCCGACGAAGAGCTTGAGCAGCGAGAGGCCGGCGACGTCCTTGACGCGCTTGCCGCCGAGCGTCACGAGGGTGCCGTCGGCGAGGACGACGTCGAGGCCGAGGACGTAGTCGGTCGTCACGCCGTACTTGACGCAGCAGAGGCCACCGGCGTTGGTCGCGATGTTGCCGCCGATCGAGCAGATCTCGAACGAGCTGGGGTCCGGCGGGTACCAGAGGCCCTCTGCGACAGCGGCGTTCTTGACCTCGACGTTGAGCGCGCCGGGCTCGACGACCGCGACGCGCGCGGCGGTGTCGATCTCGACGGCGCGCATCCGCTCGAGGCTGAGGACGATGGTGCCGTCGACGCCCATCGAGCCGCCCGACAGGCTCGTGCCGGCGCCACGGGGGACGACGCCGATGCGGTGCTCGGTCGCCCAGCGCAGGGTCTGCTGCACCTGCGCGGCGTCCTCGACGCGAACGGCCGCCAGCGGCGTGCCGGCGCTGGCGTCGTGCGTCCAGTCGTGGCGGTACTTCTCGAGCGCGGCGGGGTCGGTGGTGACGACCCCCGGCGGGAGGGCCTGCGCGAGCTCGGCGACGGCGGCTGCGGTGACGGCGGCGTCCATGCCCCTTACCTTCGCACGGCGTCGCCCACCCCGCGCCCCCGCACCTCCCGGGTTCGCCGTCCTCCCGCCCCGCCCCTCTGCCGGAAGCTCCCGCGCCGCCGCGGAGCTTCCGGGTGCCGCGGGAGGTCCTGCGTGGGCGGTGTGCCGGGAGTCGCGTCCGGGGTGGGTCAGAGGCGGCGGTCGGCGAGGACGGGGAACGCCTCGCGGTAGGCCGCCGTCCCGGCGAGGTCGACGTCGACCGAGAGCACGGCCTCGTCGGTGTGCGCGAGCTCGCCGAGCACCTCGCCGTTCGCCGCGACGACCTGGCTGTGGCCGCCCATCGGCGTCCGGGCGTGCGTGCCGCCGGTGTTGACCTGCGCGAGCACGCACTGGTTCTCGACCGCGCGCGCACGCCCGAGCAGCGTCCAGTGCGCGACGCGGGCCAGCGGCCACGCGGCCGGCACGAGCAGGAGGGATGCCCCCGCCTCCTGCTGACGCCGGTAGAGCTCGGGGAAGCGCAGGTCGTAGCAGGTGGTCAGGCCGGTGCGTACCGTGCCGCCGGCGCCGTCCGGCAGGTCGAGGACGACGACGTCCTCCCCTGCCTCCATGAGCTTCGGCTCGCCGGCGCCGAACCCGAAGCGATGGATCTTGCGGTAGACGGCGAGGCGCTCGCCCTCCCCCGAGAAGAGGAGCGAGGTGTTGGACAGCGTGTTGCCGTCGGGCCCCGGCTCGGGCAGCCGCTCGACGAAGGAGCCGGCGTGCAGCGTGGCGCCGGCCGCGCGGGCGGCATCCGCCATCGCCGCGGCGAAGCGGCCGTCCAGCGGCTCGGCCTCGCCGTCCCAGCGGGTGTAGTCGAAGCCGGTCGGGGCCCACAGCTCGGGCAGCACCACGAGGTCGTGCCCGCGCTGCTGCGCGACGAGGTCCGCCGCCCGGTCGATGCGGGCGCCCGCGGGCTCGTCGTCGCCGTAGGCCAGCTGGAGGAGGGCGATGCGCATCGCCCCATCCTCGCGCACCCGCCGGTGTACCGGAATCGACACATTCGTCAGTTACTGCCCACCGACCGCCGACCGCCCGGTGCGGTGTACAGGAATCGACACATTCGTCAGTTGCTGCACGCCGAACGCCGACCGCCCGGTGCGGTGTACAGGAATCGACACATTCGTCAGTTCCTGCACGCCGACGGCCGACCGTACAGAAATCGACACATTCGTCAGTTGCTGCACGCCCCTCCCCCCGGGCAGGAGGTCAGTCGAGCTGGTCGGCCTCCTCGCGCAGCCGGGCCAGGCGCGCGTTGTAGGCGGTGAGGTCGGCGTCGCCGTCGCGGTCGGCCTTGCGGTCCAGGCGCGCGGTCTCGCGCATCTCGCTGCGGAACCACTGGACGGCGACGATGACGGCCAGCGTCAGCGTCGGCGCCTCACCGATGCCCCACGCGATCTCGCCGGCGGTGTGCTGGTCGGCGAGCGGGTCGGGGCCCCACGGCAGGTTGATGGCCGTGAAGAAGTCCGGCGCGAGCAGCGTCGAGCTGCCGGTCAGCGCGACCCCGAAGAACGCGTGGAACGACACGGTCGCGAAGAGGATGACGAGCAGCATGAGCGGCGACCAGCGCGGGACCCCGGGGTCGATGCCGATCATCACCCAGACGAACAGGTACCCGGACAGCAGGAAGTGGGCCATCATCAGCAGGTGGCCCGTGTGGGTCGTCAGCGCCAGCTCGAACAGTCCGGTGTAGTAGAAGGCCGCGAGGCTGAAGAAGAACACGGCCGCGGCGACGACCGGGTTGGCCAGCACCCGCATCGCCCGGGAGTGCACGACCTGGAGCAGCAGCTCGCGCGGTCCCCACGTCTTGTCGCGCCGGGCGGCCAGCGTCCGCAGGGCCAGGGTCACCGGGGCCGCCGGCACGAGGAGCAGCGGCACGATCATCGCGACGGCCATGTGCATGACCATGTGGGCGCTGAACAGCACCCTGCCCCAGATGCCCGGCGCCCCGCACGTGGCCCAGACGAACAGCGCCCAGCCGAGGGTCCACGTGACGACCCGCAGCACGGGCCACGCGTCGCCGCGCCGCCGCAGCCGCACGAAGCCCGCGACGTAGAGGCCGACCGCGAGCACCGCGACGGCGACGAAGAGCCAGTCCATCCGCCACGCCAGCAGCCAGTCGGCGCCCCCGAAAGGCCCGGGGTCGGGGTAGCCGGTCAGCTCGAGGACGATGCCGGGGTCGGGCAGGGCGTCCGGGACCGGCGGGATGCTGCGCGCGAGCACGGAGGCGAGCCCGACGGCGACGCCCATCACCGCGAGCTCGGTGACGGCGAGGCGCGCGAAGGCCCGGCCGTCGGACGGGTCCGCGCTCAGGCGGGCCGCGAGGATGCGGCGCTGCTGCACCCCGAGCACGGCGAGCACCGCGATGGCGACGACCTTGCCGAGCAGGACGATGCCGTACGTCGTGGTCAGGCCGTCGAGCGAGCCGATGCGGATCCACGCCTGGACGAGCCCCGAGAGGCCGACGGCGACGATGGCCCACGTCGCGAGCACCGAGAAGCGCCCGACCGTGGCCCCGAGGTCGCGGCCCAGGGCGCGCCGCATCATGACGAGCGCGATGAGCCCGCCGACCCAGACGCTCACCCCGAGCAGGTGCACGGCGAGGCCGTTGACGGCGTCCTCGTGGCTCGCCGAGCCGGCCGAGTGGCCGTTGAGGGCGTGGACGACGATCGCGACGAGCGTCAGCGCGGCGAGCCACGCCGTCGCGGCGCGGCTGCGGGCCAGACCGACCGTCGCGGCGACGACGACCGCCACCCCGGCGGCGATGACGAGGACGCGGGTGGTCTCGAGCGCCCAGGCGAACGACAGCAGCTGGGGCAGGAGGTCCGGCGACGTGAGCGGCGTCCCGGACAGGTCGGCGAAGGTGAGGACGACCTCGAGCAGCGCGGCGACCGCCCACAGGACACCGGTGGCGCCGGCCAGCCGCCGGGCCGTGCCGCGGCGGTCGGTGCGGGCGCGCTCGGGCGCGAGGAAGACGGCGAGCAGCAGCAGGCCGAGGGTCGTGGACGAGGCGATGTTGCCGACGGTCGCGACGACCGGCACGCCCCACCGGACGGCCGGGCCGGGGTCGGCGAGCGCGAGCGGGTCGGCGGCCCCGGTCAGCAGCGCGGCGGGCACGAGGGCCACGAGGCCGGCCGCGAGCGTCAGCAGCAGCGGCCGCAGCCAGCGGGCGGTGTCGGTGCCGTCGCCCGTCGCGTCACGGGCCGCGGGGCGGCTGCTCGGCAGGGAGGTCACACCCCCCAGCGTAGGTACTGTGGTCGACATGTCCCTGCACCCACCTGCCCCGACCGGCTTCGCCGAGGTCGTCGACGCGTGGGCGCACACCGTCCGCTGCGTCACCGACCTCGGCCGCGCGCTGCGCCCCGGCGACGCCGAGCGCCCCACCGACTGCCCCGGCTGGACGGTGGCCGACCAGCTCGCCCACGTCCTCGGCGGCGAGTCGATGGTGGCCGGCGACCCCGACCCGGACGTCGACGTCAGCGGCTACGACTACCTGCGCCACGACTTCGGCACCCGGCACGAGAAGTTCGTCGAGGCCCGCCGCGGCCGCTCGCCGGAGGACCTCGTCGACGAGCTCGACTGGCGGCTCGAGGAGCGCCTCGCGGTCTACCGGTCCGAGGGCGTCACCGGCGAGGAGGAGGTCCGCGGGCCGTTCGGCCGCACGACGCTCGCCGACCTCGTCGGCATCCGCACCTTCGACGTCTGGATGCACGAGCAGGACCTGCGCGAGGCCCTCGACCGTCCCGGCGGCCTCGACACCCCCGCGGCCGCGCTGAGCGTCAGCCGCCTCTTCGCCGTCCTGCCCCGGGTCGTCGCGCGCGACGCGCGGGTCGCCCCCGGTCAGGCCGTCGTCCTCGACCTCACCGGCCCCACGGTCGGCCGCGCCGGTGTCCGGGTCGAGCAGGACGGCGACCGCGCGGTCGGCATCCCCCTCTTCACCGGCGAGGACGCCGACCACCCCGACGTCGTGACGACCTCGCTGTCGATGTCGACGCGGGTGGCAATGCGGCTGGCCGGCGGCCGGCGCTCCCCCGACGAGCTGCCGGTCACCGTGCACGGCGACGAGGGCGTCGCCCGGTCCGTCCTCGCGGCCCTGGCCATCACCCCCTGATGGCGCGCTTCTCGACGTCGACCCGGTCCGCGGCGACGGTCAGCGCCGAGCCCGACGCCGTCTGGGCCACGCTGACCGACCCCGACGAGATCGCCCGGCTCACCCCGTTCCTCCAGCGCGTCACCGAGCACGGCGAGCACTGGGTGTGGGAGATGACCCGCGTCCCGGTGCTCGGCAAGAGCTTCTCGTTCTCGTTCACCGAGCGGATGACGTTCGACGAGCCCCACCGCATCGAGTTCGCGCACGACCCGGACGCCGCGCTCGCCGAGGAGTCGGCCGGGGTCGAGGGCTGGTACGCGCTGCAACCGCGTTCCGGCGGAACGCATCTCGAGACGTCGATGACGATCTCGGTGGACCTGCCGTTCCCCGCCCTCACCAAGCCGGCGGTCAACACCGCGATGAAGGGCGTCGTGACGCTCATGGGCCAGCGGTTCTCGCAGAACCTGCTGAACCACCTCGGCGCCCGCGCGCTCTGAGGCACGCCGGCCCCGGTCGGCCCCGGGCACCGTCGGCCCGCTCTGTCGAAGGTCGGTCCTGACGCGTTCCTGCATCCCCAGATCTAGTTGTATGCTGCAAACAACTGCCCGCTCGGACGTCCGCGTCCGCCCCCACCCCCGAGGAGGTCCGATGTCCTTCAGCGCCGCGTCGTCGACGCCGACGGCCGTCCTCGGCGACGAGCTCGTCCGCGTGCTCAAGCTCATGCACGTCGCCCGGGCCCGTGCCCCCCGCATGCACGAGCAGGTCGACCCGATGGCCTACCCGCTGCTGTTCAACCTCGTCCGCACCCCCCTGCGCGTCTCCGAGCTCGCCGAGGCCGTCCACTCCGACGTCTCGACGGTCAGCCGCCAGGTCAGCACCCTCGTCGAGCACGGCCTCGTCGTCCGCGAGCCGGACCCCGACGACGGGCGCGCCCACGTCCTCGCCGTGACCGCCGAGGGCACCGCGCTCCTCGTCGCGATCCGGGAGGGCCGCGACCGCTGGCTCCAGGGCCTGCTCGCCGACTGGAGCGAGGACGACGTCCGCACCCTCACCCGCCACCTGGCCCGCCTCGCCGCGGACCTCGAGGCCTCCTTCACCGACCCGACCGCCAGGAGCACCCGATGAGCTCACCCCGCCACGCGGACCCCGACCAGCCGACGAGCCACTCGGGCTCGCGCGGCCCCGGCCGCCACGTCGCCGGCAGCGGCGGCGCCCACGCCGCCGGCGCCCCCCGCACCGCGACCGCCGGCGGCCCCTCCGCCCCCACCGGCGACGGCGACCTCTCGCACCGCCAGATCGTCACCATCCTCATCGCCCTCATGGCCGGGATGTTCCTGGCCGCCCTCGACCAGACGATCGTCGCCACCGCCATCCGCACGATCGCCGACGACCTCAAGGGTCTGGACCACCAGGCGTGGGCGACGACGGCGTACCTCATCACGTCGACGATCGTCACGCCGCTGTACGGCAAGCTCGGCGACATCTACGGCCGCAAGAAGCTGTTCGTCACGGCCATCTCGATCTTCGTCGTGGGCTCGGTCCTGTGCACCCTGTCGACCTCGATGACCGGCCTGGCGTTCTTCCGCGCCGTCCAGGGCCTCGGCGCCGGCGGCCTGTTCTCGCTCGCCCTGGCGATCGTCGGCGACATCGTCCCGGCCCGCGAGCGCGCCAAGTACCAGGGCTACTTCCTCGCGGTCTTCGGCACCTCCTCGGTGCTCGGCCCGGTCATCGGTGGCTTCTTCGCCGGCACCGACGCCATCTTCGGGGTCACCGGGTGGCGCTGGGTCTTCCTCGTCAACGTGCCGATCGGCATCGTCGCCCTCGCGCTCGTCACCAAGACGCTGCACCTGCGCCACCAGCGCCTCGACCACCGCATCGACTGGCTCGGCGCCGCGCTCCTGTCCGTCTCGCTCGTGCCGCTGCTGCTCGTCGCCGAGCAGGGCCGCGAGTGGGGCTGGGGCTCGGGCCGCTCGATCGCCGCCTACGTCGTCGGTGGCATCGCGGCCGTGCTCTTCGTCCTCCAGGAGAGCCGGATGGGCGACGAGGCCATCCTGCCGCTGAAGATCTTCCGCAACCGCACCGTCGGGGTGTCCTCGGCCGCCTCGATCATCATCGGCATGGGGATGTTCGGCGGGCTGGCCGCCCTGCCCCTCTACCTGCAGATCGTCAAGGGTGCCTCGCCCACCGAGGCCGGCCTGCTGCTCCTGCCGCTGACGCTGGGCATCATGTCCGGGTCGATCTCGTCGGGCCAGATCATCAGCCGCACGGGGCAGTACCGGCTCTTCCCGGTCACCGGCGCCGTGCTGCTGACCGGCTCGCTGTTCGCGCTGCACTACACCGCGTTCGACACCCCGCTGTGGCAGACGATGGTCATCATGGTCTTCTTCGGCCTGGGCCTGGGCTTCAACTTCCAGCCGCTGACCCTCGCCGTGCAGAACGCCGTCCCGCCGCAGCAGATCGGTGTCGCGACCTCGACCGCCACCTTCACCCGGCAGATCGGCGGCACCATCGGGACCGCGGTCTTCCTCACGGTGCTGTTCTCCCTCGTGCCGGACCGGATCTCGTCCGCGTTCCGTACCGTGGCCCCCACCGCCGAGTTCCAGAGCGCCCTGCGCGACCCGGCCAACGCGGCCTTCGCGCAGCAGCTCCAGCAGAGCCAGGCCGGCGGGTCCGCCGCCGCCTCCAGCGGTGTCCTCCAGGACAGCTCGTTCCTCAACGGGCTCGACCCCGCACTGGCCAAGCCGTTCCTCATGGGCTTCTCGGAGGCGATGGACGTGGTCTTCCTCGTCGGCTCGATCGTCATGGTGCTCGCCGTCGTCGTGCTGGCGTTCCTCCCGCAGGTCGAGCTGCGCAAGGGCTCCGCCTACACCGAGCGCGCGAACGCCGGAAGCGGGTCGACCGGGGAGGGGCCGCGCCCGGGCGCGGCACGCTCCGACGACGCGGCGGTCACGGCACCGGCGAGCTGACGCGGGCCGCCTCGGCACCCTCGAGGTGCCGACGGCGGACCGCGACGATCGCTAGGGCCAGTGCCCCGGCGAGCACGGGGACGGCGTAGGCGCGCTGGGGCCCGAGGGCCTCGACGGCCCAGCCGCCGACCGCCGACCCTGCCGAGATGCCGATGAGGATGCCGGTGACCGCGACGGCCATCCCCTCGGTGACGAGGGCTGCCGGGACGAGGCGCTGCGCGAGCGACAGGCTGGTGATGAGCATCGGCGCGGTGGCCGAGCCCGCGACGACCATGACGGCGGTCAGCTGCCACGTGTTCGCCACGAGGAGCGCCGGGACCTCGAGGACGAGCATCGCCGCGGCGGCGACGAGGAGGCGCTTCGTCAGCGTCGAGCGGAAGGTCCGGGCGCCGAACCACAGCCCCGAGAGCGTCGAGCCGACCGCGAAGCCGCCGAGCACGAGGCTCGAGAGGCTGGCGTTGCCGTCGGCCTCGGCGAAGGCGACCGCGACGACCTCGTTGGCGCCGAAGATCACGCCGGTCATGACGAGCGCGGTCGCGACGACGAGCAGGCCGGGTCGGCGGATCGCGAGCCCGCTCGGGCGGTCGGCGCGGGCCACGACCGGCGGCTCGGTCGCCCGGGCGGCGAGGAAGGTGAGGACGCCGACGGTGAAGAGGACCTCGGCGAGGACGAGCCCGGCCTCGGGGAACCACAGCGTCGAGACCAGCACCGCGATGACCGGACCGATGACGAACGACGCCTCGTCGGCGACCTGCTCGAAGGACATCGCGGTGTGGAGGCGGTCCGGGTCGTCCCGGAAGATGTGGGCCCAGCGGGCGCGCGACATCGGCCCGGGCTCGGGCAGGAAGGCGCTGACGCCGTAGAGGACGAAGAGGGTCCAGACCGGCGCCCCGAACCCGGACGCGAGCGCGGTGCCCAGGCCGGCGACCGCCGAGAGCACCATGAAGGGCCGGGCGACCCGGCGCTGGCCGTACTGGTCGATGAGCCGCCCGAGCACCGGGCCGGCGACCGCGAGCACCGCGAGCCCGACGGCGCTGACCGCCCCGGCGAGGCCGTAGGAGCCCTGCCGCTCACTGACCATGACGATGACGGCGACACCGAACATCGCACCGCCGGTGCGGGAGAGGGCGGTCCCGGCGATGAAGGGCAGGGCACCGGGGACGGCGAACAGGGGGCGGTAGGGGGCGAGCACAGGGGCCTCGTCGGTCGGGCGACCGCCGGGGCACCCGGCCGGGTCGAGCGTTCTGGAACAGGTCCCCTCCAGTGTGCTCCCGGGAGGCGAGAGGGGACAAACCGGTTCCGGCGGGGCTCGTGGCGCGCTCGATGGCGCCGGAGCGGGGGTGATCGCCCCACCTCCGGCGCCACGACGGCCGCCAGGAGCACGAGCCGACGCCGGTGCCGGCTACACCGCAGTACGTGTCGCCACAGCAGCACTTACTGCGGTGTAGCCCGCATCGGTGGGGGTCAGCGGAAGGCGGCCTCGCCGGTCAGCGCCTGACCGATGACGAGCGTGTGCATCTCGACGGTGCCCTCGTAGGTCAGCACCGACTCGAGGTTGTTCGCATGGCGCATCACGGGGTACTCGCCGCTGATGCCGTTGCCGCCGAGGATGGTCCGCGCGGTGCGGCAGATCTCGATCGCCTTGGTCACGTTGTTGTACTTGCCGACCGAGACCTGCTCCGGCCGCAGCCCGACCGCGTCCTTGCGCCGGCCGAGGTGCAGCGCGAGGAGCCGGCCGAGCTGGAGCTCGGTGGACATGTGCGCGAGCTTGGCCTGGGTCAGCTGGAAGCCGGCGATCGGCCGGTCGAACTGCGTGCGCTCCATCGAGTAGCGGCGGGCGGAGTCGAGGGCCGAGCGGGCGGCGCCGAGGCACCCCCAGACGATGCCGTAGCGCGCCTCGGACAGGCACGACAGCGGCCCCTTGAGCCCGCGCACCTCGGGCAGGACGGCGTCGGCCGGCAGGCGCAGCCCGCTGAAGGTCAGCTCGGCGGTCACGGACGCCCGCAGCGACATCTTGTTCTTGATGACGTGCGCCTCGAACCCCGGCGTGTCCGTCGGGACGACGAAGCCCCGGATGCCGCCGTGCTCCTCGCCGGCGTTGGCCCAGACGACCGCGACGTCGGCGAGCGTGCCGTTGGTGATCCACATCTTCGAGCCGTCGAGCACCCAGTCGTCGCCGTCACGGCGGGCGCGCGTGCGCATCGAGGCGGGGTCCGAGCCGTGGTCGGGCTCGGTGAGGCCGAAGCAGCCGATCGCCTCGCCGGCGGCCATCCGCGGCAGCCACTCCTGCTTGTGCTCCTCGGAGCCGAACGCGTGGATCGCGTACATCGCGAGGCTGCCCTGCACCGAGACGAGCGACCGGATGCCGGAGTCGCTCGCCTCGAGCTCGAGGCAGGCCAGGCCGTAGTCGACCGACGACATCCCGGCGCAGCCGTAGCCCTCGAGGTGCATCCCGAGCAGGCCGACCTTGCCGAACTCGCGGGCCAGCTCGCGCGCGACGGGCAGGTCACCGGCCTCGTACCAGCCCATGACGTGCGGGTCGACGAGGTCGTCGCAGACCTGCCGGACCGTGGCCCGGATGGCCTTCTCCTCGTCGGTGAGCATCGAGTCGACGTCGATCACGTCGAGGGGGTCGGAGGGGCGCTTCGGCATCGTCGACGAGCTCATGAGCCCATCATGCCGGGGCACGGTACGGGCCGCCGGTGTGACCTCCGCCTCGGAACAACGGCCCCGGGGCCTCGGTTGGGCCGGGCATGGCCTCGACGACGACCGCTGCGCCGGCTCGGGCCGGCGCCCTGCCCCTGCTGCCGGCGGCCGCGTTCGTCGTGGTCTGGTGCTCGGGCTACGTCGCCGGGCCCGCGGCGGTGCGCGCGGTGTCACCCTTCTGGGCGCTGCTGCTGCGCTTCGTCGTGGCCGCGGCGGTGACGGCCGCGTTGGCGTGGCGGCTGCGCGGGCCGCTGCGCATCCGGCGCTCGGTGCTCGGCCGCATCGCCGTCGTCGGCCTGATGATGAACGGCGTCGTCTTCGCGCTCATGTACCTCGCCTTCGACGCCGGGATGGGCGCCACGCTCGCGTCTCTGCTGCACGCGCTCAGCCCGGTGCTGACCGCCGTGCTCGCCGGGCTGGTGCTCGGCGAGCGGCTCGGGCGGCTGCAGGTGCTGGGGTTCGTGCTCGGCGTCGCCGGAGTGCTCGTCGTGCTCGGGCCGGACGTCGACGAGGCCGGCGGCGCGCTCGGGGTCGCGCTCGGGCTGCTCAGCCTCGTCGGTCTGAGCGTCGGCACCCTGGGTCAGCGCTGGTTCCACCTCGAGGACGACCCGCCCGACCCGCTGTGGGCCGCGACCGTGCAGTTCGCCGTGTGCGTGCCGCCGTTGGCGCTGCTCGCGCCGCTCCTCGAAGGTGTTCCGTCGGTCGCCGACCCCGTGGCGGCACTCGTGTCGGTCGGGTGGCTGGCGCTCGTCAACTCCGTCGCCGGCCTGCTGCTCCTCGGGCTGCTCGTCCGCCGGGGCGGCGCCGGGGCGTCGTCCAGCCTGTTCTTCGTCTGCCCGCCGGTCACCGCCCTCATGGCGTGGGCGGCGTTCGGCGACACCCTGACGCTGCGCGAGGTGCTCGGCATCGTCGTCGCGGTGGTCGGCGTCGGCATCGCGACCGGGGTCGCCGGCCGTCGCCGCGCCCCCACCGCCACTCCCTCCTCCCGCGAACGTGTGTGAAGAACGTCGGTGTGCCGACTGTCATGTGCCAGGACATCGCTGACACAAGTATCATCGTGGGCCTGACAGTAGGGACTTTCTGGGGCGGCCGGGAGGGTTGGTGCCGGGTTGTCGGCGTCGTCTGGGGTCGATGCGTAGCTGGTGGATGATCTGCTGGCCGTCGAAGATGATGACGTCGAGGTCGTGGCGCAGGACGCTGAGGTGGGCGTGGGCCCACTGCGGGCCCAGGCGCAGGCTGTGGTTGGTGCCCAGAGGGACCTCGCCGCGGCTGCTGGCGATGACGTCGTGGTGGAAGGTGGCGATCGGCAGCGGGGGGCTGATGGCGGGGTCGGGTGCGGCTTTTTGGGTGGCGGTGTAGCGGCTGGCGGGGGTGACCCGGCCGATGCCCTGGTGGGTGCGTTCGTGGTTGAACACGGCGTCGTAGGCGTCCAGGAGGCGTTGCAGCTCGGGCAGGGTCGCGGGGGTGGGGTGGGCCTTGAGCCAGCGGTGCAGGCCCTGCCACTCGCGTTCCTTCTTGCCGCAGGTCTGGGGGTGGTAGGGCGAGGAGACGATCTGGTGGATCCCGAGGCGGGCCAGCCACCACTGGACCTCGGTGACGTGGCCACGCCCGGAGCGGCGACCGCTGTAGGCGAACGCGCCGTCGTGCAGCAGCGCGGCCGGGCGGCCGTGGCGCTGCATCGCGGTGCTCAGCACCGTGATCGCGGCGGCGGAGTCCTCGGCGGGCGCGGCCAGGGTGGCCAGCAGCATCCGGGAGTGGTCATCCAGCACCCGCAGGATGTGCACCACGGTGCCGTCGGACAGGCGGGTCTGGGTGCCGTCCAGCTGCCACATCCCGTTCGGAGCGGTGCTTTCGAAGCGGTGGTAGCTATCCCGGCGACGTTTCCTGGGTGAGGTCTTCACCCGCCCGGCAGCGGCCAGGATCCGGTGGATCGTGCGGTCGCTGGGCACCACTTCCAGGCCGTGGGCCAGCAGCCGGTCCCGCACGCTGCGCGCCCCGGCGTCCCAGCCCTCGGCCCGGAGCCGGTCGTGCATGGCCAGTACGGCCTCGCGGAGGCTGTCGCTGGTCGCGCCCGGGCTGGTGCCGGGCCGGCGCGAGCGGGGCAGCACCCCTTGCACGCCCTCGGCCTGGAAGCGGCGACGGTAGAGGTAGAACGTCTGCCGCGAGATGCCGTGCTCGAGGCAGAACGCCGACACGTTCAACGGCTCCGGCGAGCAGCACGCGAACGCGATCGCCATCCGGACATCCATCGCCACCACCAGATCCGCCATGGCCGATCATCCAGCCACCAGCGCTCGAGTGTCAGCGATGTCCTGTCACATCACCTGTCAGGCATGTCCTGGCACACCACAGTCGGTGTGCCGACGTTCTTCACACACGTTCGCGGAGAAGGAGGGGGCGGAGATGTCGAGAAGCCGTCGGCGGCTCCGACCCAGGGGTGAGCGCGGCCAGAATGGGCCGCACCACACCGAGGAGAGACCGATGGCGAAGTACCTGATGCTCAAGCACTACCGCGGCCCGAAGACCGCGGTGCACGACGTGCCGATGGACCGGTGGACGCCCGAGGAGGTCGACGCGCACGTGCGCTTCATGGACGACCTCGCCGACGAGCTGCGCGAGAGCGGCGAGTTCGTCGACGCGCAGGCGCTCTCGCCGGGCGGCACGTGGGTCCGGTTCGACGGCGAGGGCCGGCCACCGGTCGTCGACGGCCCGTTCGCGGAGACCAAGGACCTCATCGCCGGCTGGATGGTCATCGACGTCGAGTCCGAGGAGCGCGCGCTGGAGGTCGCGTCCGTCCTCTCGTCGGCGCCCGGCGCGGGCGGCGTCCCGATCGGCGAGTGGCTCGAGCTGCGGCCGTTCCTCGACACCCGGCCCAACGCCGTCGAGTGAGCGCGCTCGACCCCACGCTCGTGCGCGAGCTCGCGCCGCAGGTCATCGGCGTCCTCGTCCGGCGCGGAGCGGACTTCGCGTCGGCCGAGGACGCCGTGCAGGAGGCGCTGCTGGCCGCGCACGAGCAGTGGGGCGAGCAGCCGCCCCACGACCCGAGGGCCTGGCTCGTCACGGTCGCGTGGCGGCGCCACGTCGACCTCGTCCGCTCGGACGCCTCGCGCCGGGCCCGGGAGGAGCGGCTCCACCACGAGCCCCCGCCCGGCCCGGCCGCGGCGTCCGACGACACCCTGTGGCTGTACTTCCTCTGCGCCCACCCGTCGCTGTCGCCCTCTGCCGCAACTGCTCTGACGCTGCGGGCGCTCGGCGGGCTGACGACCCGTCAGATCGCCGAGGCCCACCTCGTGCCCGAGGCGACGATGGCGCAGCGCATCAGCCGGGCCAAGCGCACCCTGGCCGACGTGCCGCTGGAGGTCCCCGGCGACCTCGCGACCGTGCTCCGGGTGCTCTACCTCGTGTTCAGCGAGGGCTACGCCGGCGAGGTCGACCTGGCGGCGGAGGCCATCCGGCTGGCCCGGCGGCTCGTCGCGCTCACCGACGAGCCGGAGGTGCGCGGGCTGCTCGCGCTCTTCCTGCTCCACCACTCCCGGCGGGCGGCGCGGCGGGACGCCGAGGGCCGGCTCGTGCCACTGCCCGAGCAGGACCGGGCGCTCTGGGACCGGCGGCTGGCGGCGGAGGGCATCGACCTGCTCCAGGACGCGCTGGCGCGGGACCGGCTCGGCGAGTACCAGGCGCAGGCGGCCGTCGCGGCGCTGCACGCCGACGCGCTGCGGGCGGAGGAGACCGACTGGGTGCAGGTCGTCGAGTGGTACGACGAGCTCGTCGCGCTGACCGGCAGCCCCGTCCACCGGCTCAACCGGGCGGTCGCGGTCGGCGAGGCGGACGGCGGGGCGGCGGGCCTGCGGGCCCTGCGCGAGCTCGACCTTTCGTTGCCGCGGTACGCCGCCGTGGCCGCACATCTCCACGAGCGGGCCGGCGACCTCGCGGACGCGGCGCGCCTCTACGCGGAGGCCGCGGCCGCCGCGACGCGCACCGACGAGCGCGACCACCTGACCCGGCAGGCCGCCCGCCTCGCGCCCCACCGCCGCGACCCCTGACCGCGGCTCCCGGGCTCCCGGCTCCCCTCCCAGCGCCTCCCTCATCGCGAACGTGTGTGAAATCGCCGGGGTCCACCGGCGATTTCACACACGTTCGGGGAGAAGGAGGGCGCCGGGGGCAGACGAGACGGACGGCGGACGGGTGGGTCAGCGGGCGGAGGCGGCGCCGAGGAGGGCCGCGAGCCCGAGCGCGCTGCGCGGGTCGTAGGCCGTCCGCCAGAGACCGCCGTGGGCCGCGGCGTACGCCTCGTCCTGCCACGGGTGGTCGTGCGCCGGCGGGCCCTGGACGAGGTCGTGGACGAGCAGCGCCGCCATCAGGGTGTTCGCGGTGCCGGGCTCGAAGACCTCGACCCCGAACCGGTGCGCCCCCGAGTACGCCGCCGCCAGCGCCCGGTTCTTGACGACCGAGCGCGTGCGGGTCGGCGGCGCGACCTTGAACGACACCGTCGTGCCGGCGGCCCGGGCCGCGGTCGCGCGCCAGCGCTGGATCCGCTTGGCCAGCAGGTAGTTCGGCCCCTGCTGGAGCACCACGGAGTCGTTGATGCCGGGCTCCGAGCCCGGGACGTAGCTGCGCCGCAGCAGGCGCCCGCCCGACAGCGTGCGCAGCGGCACCCGCAGGACCTTCGAGGTGCGCCGGGTCGCGTACGCCTCGACGGACGCGTCGACCGCCTCGCCGGGCACCGCGAAGACGTCGGTGGGCGTCGCGAGGAAGGACAGCGCGGTGTCGGAGCGCTGGGCGAGCACGGCCTGCGTCAGTGCGTCGAGGGCGGTGCTGACCCGGACGTTTGTCGCGCCGTCGGCGTAGACGTAGTTGCCGAGGACGAGACGGCCCTCGAGACCGCCGACCCACGCCGTCGCGTCCGGCAGGTCGTGCAGCAGGTCGACGCCGGCGCGGTGCGCGAGGTCGCCGTCACCCGGGCGCGCCGGCACGACGAGGGTGCCGGCCAGGCCGCGGGTGTCGTCGAGCAAGCGGGTCCACAGCTCGGGGCGCGGCAGGTCGAGCGCGGCGACGGTGGCACCCCAGCGCAGGAGCGAGCGCAGCGGGCCCATCTCGGCCGCGGCGCCGAGGACGACGACCGCGCGCCCGTCGAGCCGCAGCCACTCCGGGTTCTCGAGGACGGCCGTGACGGCGTCGCGCAGGCTCGGCTCGACGACGTCCGCGTCCACCCACGCGTCGAGCTGGCGGCGCAGGTCGTCACCGGCGAGCCGGCGCCCGCGGTAGGGGATGGTCAGCGCGGTGTCGGCGCGGCCACCTCCCGCCAGCGTCTCGACGCCGGGCGCGGTGCCACCGGCCACGGCCGCCGACAGCGGGTGCTCCTCGGCGCCGTCGGGGCTCCAGCGCATCCGCTGGTGGACCGACGCGAGCCCGGCCTCCGCGACCGAGCGGGCGTCGGAGTAGCTGGGGAGCCCGGCCTCGACGAGACGGCGGAAGTGGGTGAGATACCCACTGCGCCAGTTGGTCTCGCGCTCGGCAGCGCCGGCGCCGACGGGGTCGACCGGGCGCAGGGCGTCCGCGACGACCCCGCGGCCGGTGGCCGACGTCGAGCGCCGGTCACCGGCCGTCGGGAAGACGACGCCGTGCTCCCCAGTGGCCACCGGTCAGCCCCAGACCAGCCCGCGGGCGGGGTCGGCGAGGAGGGCCGCGACGTCGGCGAGGAAGCGCGAGCCGAGCTCGCCGTCGACGAGGCGGTGGTCGAACGAGAGCGCGAGGGTCGTGACCCACCGCGGCTCGATGCGCTCCTCGGCCCCGGTGCCGACGACCCACGGCCGGCGGGTGACCGAGCCGAACGCGAGGATGGCCGACTCGCCGGGGTTGAGGATCGGCGTGCCCGCGTCGACCCCGAAGACCCCGACGTTGGTGATCGTCAGCGTCCCGCCGGACATGTCGGCCGGCTGGGTACGGCCCTCGCGGGCGGTCGCGGTCAAGCCGGCGATCGCGTCGGCGAGCTCGCGCATCGTCATCCGGTCGGCGTCCTTGATGTTGGGGACGACGAGGCCGCGCGGCGTCGCCGCCGCGATGCCGAGGTTGACGTAGTGCTTGAGGACGATCTCCTGGGCGGCCTCGTCCCAGCTCGCGTTGATCTCGGGGTTGCGACGCACCGCCACGCACATCGCCTTGGCGAGCACGAGGAGCGGCGTGACCTTGACGTCACGGAACTCCTTGTCCCGCTTGAGGTTCTCGACCAGGTCCATCGTCGCGGTGACGTCGACGGTGACCCACTCGGTGACGTGCGGGGCCGTGAAGGCGGAGCCGACCATCGCCTGCGCCGTCATCTTGCGGACACCCTTGACCGGGACGCGGGTCTCGCGGGCGCCCGGCTCCACCGAGCGGTCGGGGGCCGCGGCAGCGGGCTGCGAGGCACCGGAGGCGGCGGACTCGACGTCGGCGCGGGTGACGACGCCGCCGTCACCGGTGGGCGTCACGGAGCCGAGGTCGACGCCGAGGTCCTTGGCCAGCTTGCGCACCGGCGGCTTGGCCAGCGCGCGGGCGCCCGTCGCCGCCTGCGGCCGTGCAGAAGTCGACACATTCGACGATTCCTGCACGCCTGGAGCGTCCGGCCGGGCGTCCGACCGTACAGAAGTCGACACATTCGTCGATTGGTGCACGGGAGCGGCGGCCGGCGATGCGGCCGGGGCCGGGGTCGCGGCCCCCTTGCGGGGACGGCGGACGGCCTCGGTCTGCTTGACGCCGTAGCCGACGAGGACGGCGGTGCGGCCGGTGGAGGTCGTGCCCCCGATCAGCCCCTCGCCGATCTCCTCACCGTCAGGAGCAGGAGCGGCCGGAGACGCCGGCTCCTGCGCCGGGGCGGGCGCCGCCGGGGCAGCCGCACCGCCGACCCCGTCGTCGACGGTGATGATCGGCGTGCCGACCTCGACGGTGTCGCCCTCGGCGACGTGCAGCGCCGACACGGTGCCGGCGAACGGCACGGGCAGCTCGACGAGCGACTTGGCCGTCTCGACCTCGACGACGACGTCGTTGACCTTGACGGTGTCACCGACGGCGACGTGCCAGGTGACGATGTCGGCCTCAGTCAGACCCTCGCCCGGGTCGGGGAGCTTGAACTCACGAAGAGCCATCTGCGGCAGTGCCTTTCAGTACGCGAGCGAACGGTCGACGGCGTCGAGGACCCGGTCGAGGTCGGGGAGGAACTCCTCCTCCAGACGGCTCGGCGGGTAGGGGACGTTGTAGCCGCCGACGCGCAGCACGGGCGCCTCGAGCTCGTAGAACGCGCGCTCGGTGACCATCGCCGAGATCTCCGCGCCGATGCCGAGGAAGGTCGACGCCTCGTGGACGACGACCACCCGGCCGGTCTTGCGCGCCGACGCGAGGATGGCCCCCTCGTCGAGCGGCGAGAGCGAGCGCAGATCGACGACCTCGAGCGAGCGCCCCTCCTCCTGCGCCGCCTGCGCGGCCTGGAGGCAGGTCTTGACCATCGGGCCGTAGGCCAGCAGCGTGAGGTCGGTGCCCTCGCGAAGCACGCGGGCCGAGCCGAGCGCGCCGTCCGGGCCCTCGCCGACCTCGCCCTTGTCCCAGTAGCGCCGCTTGGGCTCGTAGAACACGACGGGGTCGTCGGACTCGATCGCCTGTTGGATCATCCAGTGCGCGTCGTGCGGGTTGCTGCACGCGACGACCCGCAGGCCGGCGGTGTGCGCGAAGTAGGTCTCGTTCGACTCGCTGTGGTGCTCGACCGCGCCGATGCCACCGCCGAACGGGATGCGGATGACGAGCGGCATCGTCACGTAGCCGAGCGAGCGGGCGTGCAGCTTGGCGACCTGGCTGACGATGTGGTCGAACGCCGGGTAGACGAAGCCGTCGAACTGGATCTCGACGACCGGGCGGTAGCCGCGCAGGGCCATCCCGATCGCGGTACCCATGATGCCGGCCTCGGCCAGCGGGGTGTCGATGACGCGGTCCTCGCCGAAGTCCTTCTGGAGGCCCTCGGTGACGCGGAAGACGCCACCGAGCTTGCCGATGTCCTCGCCCATGAGGACGACCTTGGGGTCCTTCTCCATGGCGGCCCGCAGGCCCGAGGTGATGCCCTTGGCGATCGTCGTGGTGCTCATCGGGCCCCCTCCTCCTCGAAGGACGCGTGGTAGCCGGCGAACCACTCCTTCTCGCGCGCGGTGACCGGGTGCTCGGTCGCGTAGACGTGGTCGAACATCTCCGAGGGCTGCGGGTCGGGCATCGCGAGGCAGCGCTCGCGCACCGAGGTGCCGAGCTCGTCGGCCTCGGCGTCGACGGCGTCGAAGAAGTCGGCGTCGGCCTTGCCGGTGGTCGTCAGCCAGCGCTTGTAGCGCTCGATGGGGTCGCGGTGCTTCCACACCTCGACCTCGGCCGAGACGCGGTACTTCGTCGGGTCGTCGGAGGTCGTGTGCGCGCCCATCCGGTAGGTGAAGGCCTCGACGAAGGTCGGGCCCTGGCCGGAGCGGGCGGCGTCGAGCGCCTGCTTGGTGACCGCCCAGACCGCGAGGACGTCGTTGCCGTCGACGCGGATGCCGGGGAAGCCGAAGCCCCGGGCGCGGTGCCACAGCGGCGCACGGGTCTGCTTCTCGTTGGGCTCGGAGATCGCCCACTGGTTGTTCTGGCAGAAGAAGACGACCGGGCTGTTGTTGACGCCGGCGAAGACGAGCGCCTCCGAGACGTCGCCCTGCGAGGTCGCGCCGTCGCCGAAGTAGGCGATGACGGCGGTGTCGCGGCGCTCGTCGCCGGTGCCGACGTCGCCGTCGCGCTGCACGCCCATCGCGTAGCCGGTCGCGTGGAGCGTCTGGGCGCCGATGATGATCGTGTAGAGGTGGAAGTTCTTCTCGTTGGGGTCCCAGCCGCCGTGGTTGACGCCGCGGAACATCCCGAGGAGGTTGACCGGGTCGACGCCGCGGGTCCAGGCGACGCCGTGCTCGCGGTAGGTCGGGAAGGCGTAGTCCTGGCGGCGCATCGCGCGGCCGGAGCCGACCTGGGCCGCCTCCTGGCCGAGCAGGCTGGCCCACAGGCCGAGCTCGCCCTGGCGCTGGAGCGCGGTGGCCTCGGCGTCGAAGCGGCGCACGAGGACGAGGTCGCGGTAGAGGCCGCGCAGGGCCTCGTCGGACAGCTCGTCGACGAGCGCGTCGAGCTCGGCGTTCGGGACCCGCTCACCCTCCGGGCTGAGCAGCTGGACCATCTCGGGGCCCCCCTCGTGCGCCGGGCGCTCGGGGGCCTCCGCGGTGGTCACGTGGTGGTCGACGCCGAAGGCGGTCTCGAGGGGGGCGACCTCGTTGTCGCTCACTGGGCACTCCTTCTCGGGCCCCGGTGTGGGGGGCCGTTCTCGGGGGCGTCGCGACGTCGCTGCGGGGTGTGGCAGGGGTCACGGCCGGTGTCGGGGCCACCGTACCCTGACCGGTGCGGCGGTCCGACGCCGCGACGGGACCCACGGGACGAGGACGATGACCCTGCAGACGCGCGCACGGCCGGGTGACCGGCGCGGCCGGGCCGTCCCGCTCGTCGCCCGCCTCGCGGCCACCGGCGCGCGCCTGCAGCGCTTCGAACCGCCCCTCGGCGCGCCGTCGCGCATCACCGACGCCCGCTTCTCCGGGCCGGGGCTGCTGCTCGGGGCGGTCTTCACCGCGGCCTCCCTCGCCCCCTCGCTGCTGCCGCGCCCGTCCGTGGTCCAGGGCGCCATCTCGGGCGTGAGCCTCTTCCTCGGCTACGCGGCCGGAACGACCCTCTCGGCCCTGCGCGCCTACCTCGGCATCCCGCGGCTGCGCGGCCGCCTGCACGAGGCCGTCGTCGGGGCGGCCGCCGCGGTCGCGGTCGCCGCGCTCGTCCTCGCCGCGTGGAAGCAGGTCGGCTGGCAGAACGACATCCGGATCCTCTACGGGATGCCGCCGATCGGGCCGGACGGCTGGCCGCTCGTCGCGGCGGTGACGGTCCTGGCGGCGGTCGGGCTCCTGCTCGTGACGCGCACCGTGGCCTGGGCCTTCCTCGCGGTGCGCCGCCGACTGAACCGCCGGATGCCGCGACGCGTCTCGGCGCTGCTCGGCGGCACGCTCGTCGTCGTCGGTCTGTGGGCCGCCTTCACCGGGGTGCTGGTCAACGCCTTCTTCGCGGGCGCCAACGCCCTCTTCGCCCCGTCGGACCAGGTCGTCTCCAGCGGCTCGCGCGCCCCGACGGCGCCGGTGCGCTCCGGCGGCCCGGGCTCGCTCGTCGACTTCGCCGACCTCGGCGCCGAGGGGCGCGGCTTCGTGTCCGGCGGGCCGAGCATCGACGCCATCAACGCGGTGACCGGCGGCGGCGCCCGCCTGCCGGTGCGCGTCTACGTCGGGCTGCGCAGCGCCGAGACGGCCGAGGAACGGGCGCAGCTCGTCCTGCGCGAGCTCCAGCGGACCGGGGCCTTCGAGCGCAAGGTGCTCGTCCTGGCGACGACGACCGGCACCGGGTACCTCGACCGCAACGGCACCGACCCGCTCGAGTACCTGTGGAACGGTGACACCGCCATCGCCGGGGTGCAGTACTCGTACCTGCCGAGCTGGATCTCGCTGCTCGCCGACCAGGACTCGGCGCGCGAGACCTCGCAGGCGGTGTTCTCGGCCGTGCACCGCTACTGGTCGACGCTGCCCGAGGAGAGCCGACCGCGCCTCTACCTCTACGGCCTCTCGCTCGGCGCGTACGGGGTCGAGAGCATCCTCGGCTCCTTCAACCTCATCAACGAGCCGATCGACGGCGCGCTCCTCGTCGGGCCGCCGTTCGTCTCGCCGGTGCACGCCCAGCTCGTCGCCGAGCGGGATGCCGGCAGCCCCGCGTCGCTGCCCGTGTACGGCGGCGGACGCACCGTGCGCTTCGCGTCCGAGACCCGGGACGTCGACCGCACGGCCGGGCAGTGGGGGCCGACCCGCGTCGTCTACCTCCAGCACGCGTCCGACCCGGTCGTCTTCTTCAGCACCGACCTCGCGTTCACCCCGCCGGCGTGGCTGCGGGCCGACCAGCGGGGTCCGGACGTGTCACCACGGATGGGCTGGTTCCCGCTCGTGACGATGGTCCAGGTGCTGCTCGACCTGCCCGGTGCCGGCAGCGTCCCGATGGGCTACGGGCACCTCTACTCGGCACCGGCCAACCTGCGCGCCTGGGTGGCCATCACCCGCCCGGAGGGCTGGGACGCCGCGGGACTCGCCCGGCTCTCGGACGTCGTCGCGAAGCGCCCGCACCCCTACGGACGCGGCTCGGTCTCGTCGACGAGCTGAGCCCGCCGGGCCCGCAGCGCGCCGACGACGGTGAGCAGCACCGCGACCGCCGCGATGGCCAGCCACCCGGTGCGGTAGGGGCGGTCGAGCAGTGTCGGGTTGTCGGGCCGCGCGCCGAACCGTCCGAGCACCGGGACGGCGACGAGCGTGAGCGGCCCGAGGACGACGAGCAGCCGGACGAGCGGCGGGCGCAGCCACCGCGGGGCGACGAGCGCGAGCAGCGCGCCCAGCCCGACGACGACCGGCGCGAGGACGGCGTCGTGGGCGAGGACGCCGCCGACGACCCACACGAGGACGTCGACGACCTGCGGGCCGAGGTCGGCGACGAGGAGCAGCCCCCACGCGAGCGCGGCCAGGCCGACGGCACCGAGCGCGAGCCGAGCGGCCCTCATGCCCGGACCACCTCGACCTCGCCCAGCCACTTGGTCTGCAACACACCGGGCCTCGCCGAGGTGATGAGGCGGCAGGGGTACCCGTGGTCGGGGTCCAGCGGCTCGCCGGCGAGCGACAGCGCGAGCAGGGAGTCGGTCCGCGCCACCCAGGCCGACGGCAGCGTCGACTCGCGGTAGGCGCCGCGGGGCTGCATCGAGCGGACGGTCACGTCGTCGGACGTCGTGCCGCCGACGAGCGCGACGACGTCGCGCACCGCCACGCCGCCCCACGTGCCGCTGGCGCTCCAGCCCTCGACGCACGCGATGGGGAGGACGACCGACCGCTGGGGCATCGCGAGGAGGTCGTCCCGCGACAGCTCGACCGTGCCCGACGGCCCGGTGACCTTGAGCCGCCACGCGGGGTCGACGGCGAGGTCGGCGACGAGCGCCCCGACCGCGCTGCGGTTGACCGGGATCCCCTGCGGACCGTCGCCGGAGCGGACCGCGAGCAGCGCGACCCGACGCAACCCGGGCAGCTCGACGGCAGACGTCGCGACGACCGCCACGGCGGAGGCCAGCCACGTCGTGCGCAGCAGCGAGCGGCGCGACGGCGTGCCCGCCCGCGCCGGACGGACCTCCGGCGGCGCACCGAAGGCCGCGCGCACCTGCGGCAGCTTGACGGCGACGTGGAGGATCACCGACCCGACGGCGACCCATCCGATCGCGAAGTGCGAGCGGATGAAGTCGAAGCGCCACGGGTACCACTGCGCCGAGTTGGCCAGCCCGGTCGCGAGCTGGAAGACCGCCGACCCGACGAGGAGGAAGACCGAGACGCGCTCCAGCAGGTGCAGGACGAGCCGCCGCGGCGCGAGCGGAGGGCGCTCGAAGAAGCGCGGGAAGACCGCCCACAGCTTGACGAGCAGCAACGGCACGGCCGCCGTCCCCGCGGCGACGTGCAGGCCCTGGGTCACCTGGTAGAGGCGGGTCGGACCGGTCGGCAGCGGGAAGGAGCCGGGGTGCTGGAGGGCGTGGCTGAACAGGCCGGTGAGGAAGCAGAGCACGAACGCGGGCCCGAGCCAGACGCCGATGCGGGCCGCCGTGCGCGGGCCGCGCAGGGTGTCGTCGAAGTCCTCCGGCCGGGGGATCCGGGCGTCGAGGCGCGCGGCGAGCCCGCGCAGCGCCCGCTCGCTCATCGGCTCGCGCCGGTGCTGCCGCGGTCGGCCTCGGGCAGGAGCACGAGCGAGCGCCACCTCTCGGCGAACCGGGTGCCCGGCGCCTCGAGAGCGACGGCCTGCGCGTCCTCGACCTCGTCGACGTCGCGCAGCGCCGGGCCCTCGACCGGCGGGTGACCTGCCTCGGTGAGCGCCGCGGCCGTGAGGCGGCCGGTGTCGTCGCGGCTCATCGGCACCCCGGCGAGCACGCGCGCCTGGTGCGGGTGGGTCGTCACGAGCACCCACCAACCGCCGTCGAGCGCGGGGCCGAGCACCGGCCGGTCGTGGTCGTGGGCGGCGTCGGCGACCGCGCGCAGCTGGTCCGGGTGGGCCTGCGGCGTGTCCATCCCCACCTGGACGACCGGCCCGCCGGCGAGCCGGTGGGCCTGGCGGTGGCCGTCGACGAGGCGCTCGGCGAAGGTGACGCCGCCCTGGGGCACGACGTGCCAGTCGGCGGCCATCCGACGGATCGACTTCTCCCGCAGGGCCTGCGAGAGGTCGCCGGCGAGCGCGAGGACGCGGCGACCGCGCGGCCATACCTGCGCGGCGGCGTCGAGGGTGTCGAGGAGGGCTGCGGCGGCGAGGTCGGCCGCGGCCTCGTCGCCGACGCGGGCGGCGAGGCGGGTCTTGGCCAGACCCGGCACCGGGGCCTTGGCCATGACGAGGATGCTGCCCCTCATCGGCCCGCCTCCGTCGCGAGGACGCGGGCGAAGTCACGTCCCGCCCGCAGCGTGCCGCGGACCGAGCCGGAGACCTTGGACCTGGTGCCGGCCGCGCGCGGCAGGTAGGTGATGTCGTGCTCGGTGATGGTCCAGCCGGCCCGCTGGGCCCGGACGAGCAGCTCGACGGGGTAGCCGAAGCGGCGGTCCTGGACCCCGAGGTCGAGCAGGTCGGTGCGCCGGCAGACGCGTGCCGGCGCGATGTCGCGGACGGCGAGGCCGGTGCGCCGGCGCAGCCACGCGAGGACGACGGCGTTGCCGGTACGGGCGTGCCACGGCCAGACGCCGCGGGCGCCCGGGCGGCGACGGCCGACGGCCATCGTGGCCTCACCGCGCCGGACCTCCTCGAGCAGCGGCACGAGCTCGGCGGGGTCCATCGACCCGTCGCCGTCGAGCACCGCGACGTACTCGGCGCTGGCCGCCTCGACGCCGGCGTGCACCGCGGCGCCGTAGCCCGGCCGGCTCTCCTCGACGACGGTGGCGCCGAGGCCGCGGGCGACCTCGGCGGTGCCGTCGCGGGAGCCGTTGTCGACGACGATGACGGCGAAGCCCTCGGGCACGCGCGCCATCACGCCGGGCAGGGCCGCCGCTTCGTCACGGCACGGCAGCACGAGGTCGCAGGTGGTCACGGCGCGAGCCTAGGTGGTCGCGAACCTCCGCACGCGCCGAGCGTCCGGCCTGCTGGGTGCGACGTCGTAGGTGGGGGTCGGTCGCGGAGGCCGGGCGGCCGGGGCGCGCAGGGCATGCTGGGGCCATGACCTCCGCGCCCGTGACGACCCGACCGCCCGCGCCGCGGGTCGACGGCGCCGGCCGGCGCGCCGGGTGGGGGCTGCTCGTGGGCGCGCTCGTCGTCGGCTTCGCCGTCCTCGTGCCGGTGCTCACCGGCGTCGACGTCGTCGCCGGGGGCGCGGCTCCCCTCATCGGCGACTGGGTCCTGCGGTACGGCCCGAGCAGCGTCGTCGCGGTCCTCGTCGTCGTGGCGCTCGCGCACCCGCGCCTGCCGTCGCTCGTCGAACGGGTGCCGTGGCGGCGGCTGCTGCTCGCGTCGTGGGTGGTCGGCGCCGTCTGGATGGTCTCGCTCGCGCTCGTCGACGGGTACGCCGGCCTCGGCCGGGTCCTCGACCACGGCACCGAGTACCTCGAGAGCGCCCGCAAGATCGACGACGTCGGCGAGATGCTGCGCGTCTACGTCTCGCGCATCCCCCTCGACGCGCCCGGGCACTGGGCGGTGCACCTGGCCGGGCACCCGCCGGGGGCCGTCCTCATGTTCATCGGGCTCGACCGGATCGGCCTGGGCGCCTGGCAGGTGGCGGGTCCGATCGTCGTGGCCGTCGCCGCCACCACCCCGGTCGCCGTCGCCGTGACCCTCGACCGCCTCGGCGCCCGCGACGCCGCCCGCCGCGCGCTGCCCTTCCTCGTCGTCGGCCCGTCGGCGGTCATCGCCGCGGTCTCGGCCGACGCCGTCTTCGCCGCCACCGTCGCCTGGGGGATGGCCGCGCTCGCCGCCGCGCTGCGGGCCGGTGGCCCTCGTCGCTGGGTGCTCGCCGTCGTCGCCGGGCTGCTGCTCGGCTGGTGCGTCATGGAGTCCTACGGGCTCGTCCTCGCCGGGCTGCTCGCCGTCGGGGTGCTGCTCGCCGCGCGGACCACGTGGGCCGAGGGGGTGCGCGTGGCCGGGGTTGCGGCGCTCGTGGCCCTCGGGGTGGTGCTCACCTTCGCGGCGCTCGGCTTCGCCTGGTGGGAGGCCTTCCCGGTCCTCCACGACCGCTACTGGGCGCCCGGCGACGTCGCGAGCCGCCGGCCGGCCTGGTACTGGGTCGTCGGCAACCTCGGCGCCCTCGTCATCTGCGCCGGGTTCGCCCTGCCCGCGGGGGTCGCGGCGGCGTCGCGGCCCGTGGTGCGGCTGGTGACCGCGGCCGGTCGTGCGTCGGCGGCCACGTGGGAGCGCGCCGCCGGCCCGCTCGTCGCCGCGGGGGTCGGGATGGTCGCCGTCGCCGACCTCTCGCTCATGAGCAAGGCCGAGGTCGAGCGCATCTGGCTGCCGTTCGTGCCGTGGATGCTCCTCGGCACGCTGTGGCTGCCCGAGCGCTGGCGGCGGCCGGCGCTCGTCGGCCAGGGGGTGCTCGCGCTGCTCGTCCAGCACCTCGTCCGCACCGTCTGGTGACCGCAGCCGTCGCTCGCTACACCGCAGTACGTGCCGCTGTGGCGCCACGTACTGCGGTGTAGCCCGCGCCTGAGCGCGCGGCGGAGGTGGGGCGCGGGCTGGTCAGGCGCGCAGTGGGGCCGTCGCGAAGGCGCCGAGGCCCTCCTCGGGCGTGACGGTCGCCGTGAACCCCAGCTCCTCGCGCGCCCGCTCCGGCGACGCGACGACGTGGCGCACGTCCCCGATCCGGTACTGGCCGGTGATGCGCGGCTCGAGGTCGCGGCCGGAGCCGGAGGCCACGTGACGCGCGACGTCGGCGATGGCGATCGGCGTGCCCGAGCAGACGTTGTAGGCGCGGTGGCTGGCGGCCGGGGCGTCCAGCACCCCGCGGACCGCGGCGAGGTTGGCGCGGGCGACGTCGGCGACGTGCACGAAGTCGCGCATCTGCCGCCCGTCCTCGTAGACGGTCGGCGGCTCGTCGCGCTCGAGCGACGAACGGAACATCGCGGCGACGCCGGAGTAGGGGGTGTCGCGGGGCATCCCCGGCCCGTAGACGTTGTGGTACCTCAGCGAGATGGCGGCGCCCGGGGCCTGGCGCGCCCACGCGGCGGCGTACCCCTCCTGCGCGACCTTGCTCACCGCGTAGCTGCTGCGGGCGTCGAACGGGGCGTCCTCCGGGACGAGGTCCCAGTCGAGCGGGCCGCCGCAGACCGGGCAGGGGTTGTCGAACTCGCCGCCGTCGAGCGCCTCGCGGGTGCGCGGCCCGGGCGCCTGCGGGCCGTGCTGCGGGCAGGAGTAGCGACCCTCGCCGTAGACGACCATCGAGGACGCCTGGACGAACCGGCCGACCCTCTCGGCGTGCATCGCGGCGAGCAGCGCGGCGGTGCCGAGGTCGTTGTGGCCGGCGTAGAGGGGCAGGTCGGCCGCCGTCGCGCCGGCGCCGACCATCGCGGCGAGGTGGACGACGGCGTCGCAGCCCTGCAGGAGGTCGGCCCATCCCCCGGCCTCCCGGACGTCGAGGACGTGGACACCGGCCGGCGGGTCGTCGCGCGTCGTGGCCGCATGGGCCTCGGGCAGGAGCAGGTCGACCGCGACGACGTCGTGGCCGTCGGCCACGAGCTCGCGCCAGGTCGCCGTGCCGATGAACCCGGCCGCGCCGGTCAGGAGGATGCGCACGCGCGCCATCCTGCCCTGCCGCGCTCGACCATCCGCGATCGCGTGTGAAACCGCCGGGCGACCCCGGCGGGTTTACACGCGTTCGCGGGAAGGAGCACGTGGAGGAGCTGGTGGGTGGCCGCGGGCTGCAGCGCGAGCGGACGGCGGCGGGGACCGCGGACGGCGGGGTCGGTGGCGTCGCTGATGGCGCCGGACGTGGGGCGATCACCCCAGCTCCTGCGCCACCACCCGCGCCCCCGGCGGGGGGACGGGACGCGACGACCCCGCGCGTGCGGGGTCGTCGGTCACGGTCAGCTGATGCGGATGTGTGTGAAGAACGTCGGTATGCCGACGTTCTTCACACACGTTCGTGGGGAGGAGGGAGGGAGGAGGGGCGGCGTCAGGCGGGGTGGGCCGCGCGCCAGCGGCCGGCGACCTCGAGGAGGCGGTCGTTGGCCTCGGGCTCGGCGACCGTGACGCGCACCCCGTCGGTGGCGTACGGCCGGACGGTGAGCCCGGCCTCGTCGCAGGCCGCCGCGAAGGCCGGGGTGTCGTCCCCGAGCGGGAACCACACGAAGTTCGCCTGCTGCTGCGGCACGTCCCAGCCCTGCTCCCGCAGCGCCGCGACGACCCGCTCGCGCTCGGCGACGAGCTCCTTGACGCGCACGTCGAGCTCGTCCGCGGCGTCGAGCGACGCCAGGGCCGCGACCTGCGCGAGGGAGTTGACCCCGAACGGCAGCGCCGACTTGCGCAGCGCCTGCGCCACCGGCTCGTGCGCGACGGCGTACCCGACCCGCAGGCCGGCCAGCCCGTAGGCCTTCGAGAAGGTCCGCAGCACGACGACGTTGGGGTGGGCCTCGTGGACGGCCATCGCGTCCGGGGCGTCCGGGGCGTCGACGAACTCGAGGTAGGCCTCGTCGATGACGACGAGCACGTCGCGTGGCACGCGCGCGAGGAACGCCTCGAGCTCGTCGGCGCCGACCGTCGTGCCCGTCGGGTTGTTCGGCGTGCAGACGAGAACGAGCCGCGTGCGCTTGGTGACGGCGTCGGCCATCGCGTCGAGGTCGTGGCGCTCGCCGGGCGCCAGCGGCACCATGACGGGCGTCGCGCCGGCGAGCGTCGTGAGGATCGGGTAGGCCTCGAAGCTGCGCCACGCGAAGAGGACCTCGTCGCCGTCGTCGCACGTCGCGCGGACGAGCTGGTCGAGGACGCCGACCGACCCCGGACCGGTCGAGATGCGCGCGGCCGGGACGCCGAGCCGCGCGGCGATCGCCTCGGTGAGCGCGGTCACCGCCATATCCGGGTAGCGGTTGATGCCGCCCGCCGCGTCACGCACGACGTCGAGGACCGACGGCAGCGGCGGGAACGGGTTCTCGTTGCTGCTCGCCTTGTAGGTCACGAGCCCCTCGCGAGCCGTCGCCGGCTTGCCGGGGGCGTACGCGGGCAGGGAGCCGAGGGCGTCGCGCAGGCGCACCGGGGTGGGGCGCGCCGCGGCCTCGGCGGTGAGGTCGTCGGTCATGGCCACCACTGTAGGACCGCCCGCGCCCGCCGCCGCCCCCCGCCGGTCCCGCCCCCCTCCGCGAGACCAGGACGCGCCGTGCGACCGTCGGCCCCGACGGCGTGTCCTGTTCACTCGACGGGTGGGACCGGTGCGGGGACGCCTCGCGGCTAGCGTGGGCGCATGGCCTCCGACCCCACCCCGCACCGGCTCTCCGACGGCACGACCGCGCCCCTCGTCGGCTTCGGCACCTACCCGCTGCGCGGCGAGGAGGGCATCGAGGCGATGGTCTCCGCGCTCGAGGCGGGCTACCGCTACCTCGACACGGCGGTCAACTACGAGAACGAGGCCGAGGTGGGCGAGGCCCTGCGCCGCAGCGGCGTCCCGCGCGAGGAGGTGCGCGTCGCGACGAAGGTCCCCGGCCGCTTCCACGAGCGCGACCTCGCGCTCACCTCGCTGCGCGACTCGGCGCGCACCCTCGGCCTCGAGCGGATCGACGTCGCGCTCATCCACTGGCCGAACCCGAGCCGCGACCTCTACCCGCAGGCGTGGCAGGCGCTCGTCGAGGCGCAGCGGGAGGGCCTCGTCGAGACCATCGGCGTCAGCAACTTCACCGAGGCGCACCTGACCCGCGTCATCGAGGAGTCCGGTGTGACCCCGGCGCTCAACCAGGTCGAGCTGCACCCGCTCTTCCCCCAGGAGGAGATGCGGGCCGTGCACGCGCGGCTCGGCATCCTCACCCAGGCGTGGAGCCCGCTCGGCAAGCGGCAGGCGCCGTTCGGAGCCGACCCCGTCGCCGCCGCCGCGTCGACGCACGACGTCTCCCCCGGGCAGGTCATCCTGCGCTGGCACGTGCAGCTCGGCTCGATGCCGCTGCCCAAGTCCGCGACGCCGTCGCGGCAGCGCGAGAATCTCGACGTCACCGGCTTCGCGCTGACCGACGACGAGATGGCCGCCATCACCGGCCTCGGCCGGCCCGACGGACGTCTCTTCGACGGCGACCCCGACACGCACGAGGAGATGTAGGCCGGATGCGCCCTCGCGGGTCCGTCACCCCGGGCCCGCGACCTGTCATGATCGAGCGGTGACGAACTTCCTCATCCGGGTCGGGATCAACGCCGTCGCCCTCTGGGTCGCCGCCCTCGTCGTCCAGGGGGTCGACCTCGCCGAGGACCAGGTGTCCACCGGCCGCAAGATCCTCACGATCGTCCTCGTCGCGCTCGTCTTCGGGCTCGTCAACGCCGTCATCAAGCCGATCGCGAAGTTCTTCTCGTTCCCCTTCATCGTCCTGACCCTCGGCCTGTTCACGTTCATCGTCAACGCGCTGATGCTCCAGATCACCGAGTGGATCAGCAACGGCCTCGGGCTGTCGTTCACCATCGACCACTTCTTCTGGGACGCGGTGCTCGCAGCCATCGTCATCACCCTCGTCTCGTGGGTGCTGAGCGTCGTCCTCCCCGAGGACGACTGAGCGCGACGCCCGCGGCGCTAGGGTCGACGCCATGCGCGTCCTCGTCTCCGGCGGTGCCGGCTACATCGGGTCCCACACGGTCGTCCAGCTGGTCGGCGCGGGGCACGACGTCGTCGTCGTCGACTCCTTCGCCAACGCCAAGCCCACCGTCGTCGGGCGCATCGAGGCGATCACCGGGCAGCCGCTCGACGTCCGCTCGTTCGACCTGACCGACCACGACAAGACCGAGCACCTCTTCGCGCACGAGCCGTTCGACGCGGTCATCCACTTCGCGGGGCTCAAGGCCGTCGGCGAGAGCGTCGAGAAGCCGCTGGAGTACTACGAGAACAACCTCGGCTCGACGTTCTCGCTCGTGCGGGCGATGCGCCGCCACGGCGTGCGCCGACTCGTGTTCTCGTCCTCGGCCACCGTCTACGGGGCCGAGGCGCCGGTGCCGATGCACGAGGACCTGCCCACCTCGGCGACCAACCCCTACGGCTGGACCAAGGTGATGCAGGAGCAGGTGCTGCGTGACGTCGCCGCCGCCGACCCCACGTGGCGCGTCGCCCTGCTGCGCTACTTCAACCCGGTCGGCGCCCACGCCTCGGGGACGATCGGCGAGGACCCGTCCGACGTGCCGAACAACCTCATGCCGTACATCGCGCAGGTCGCGGTCGGCCGCCGCGACAAGCTCCTCGTCTTCGGCGGCGACTACCCGACGCCGGACGGCACGGGCGTGCGCGACTACATCCACGTCGAGGACCTCGCCGCGGGGCACGTCGCCGCGCTGGCGCGCCTCGGGAGCACCGACGACGCGGTGTCGACGTGGAACCTCGGCACCGGCCACGGCACGTCGGTGCTCGAGCTGCTCCACGCGTTCGAGCGGGCCTGCGGCCACGAGCTGCCGCACGAGGTCGTCGACCGCCGGCCCGGCGACATCGCCGCGTCCTACGCCGACCCGTCGCGGGCCGAGGCCGAGCTCGGCTGGCGCGCGACGCGCACCGTCGACGACATGTGCGCCGACACCTGGCGCTGGCAGTCGCGCAACCCGCACGGCTACCCCGACGCCTGAGCGGCGGCCCCACCGCGTGAGGTGAGGCAGGCCTGCGTGGCCCGCCTCACACCGGGACGGCTGGGCGCGATCTACGACGTTGTGTAGTTTGTACTACGTCACGTCGTACTACACGCGCTCCAGGAGCAAGGCATGGGATCTTCGCTCGACGTCGCCCGGTGGCAGTTCGCCATCACGACGGTCTACCACTTCCTCTTCGTCCCGGTGACCATCGGGATGTCCGGTGTCGTCGCGTACTTCCACACCCAGTGGGTCCGCACGCACCGCCCCGAGTACTACCGCCTCACGAAGTTCTTCGGGAAGCTCTTCCTCATCAACTTCGCGCTCGGTCTCGTCACGGGCATCGTCCAGGAGTTCCAGTTCGGGATGAACTGGTCGGACTACTCCCGCTTCGTCGGCGACATCTTCGGCGCGCCGCTCGCCTTCGAGGCGCTGCTCGCCTTCTTCCTCGAGTCGACCTTCCTCGGTGTCTGGATCTTCGGCTGGGGCCGCATCCCCGAGAAGCTCCACGCGAGCTCGATGTGGCTCACCCACGTCGGCACCGTGCTGTCGGCCTACTTCATCCTCACGGCCAACTCGTTCATGCAGCACCCCGTGGGCTACACGTTCAACCCCGAGACCGGCCGCGCCGAGATGTCCGACTTCCTCGCCGTGCTGACCAACAAGGTCCAGCTCGTCACCTTCCCCCACGTCGTCCTCTCGGCCTACATGGTCGGCGGCGCCGTGATCATGGGGGTCGCGCTCTGGCTGCTGCGCCGCGACCACGCCACCGACGACGCCCCGATGTACCGCAAGGCCGTCCGCGTCGGCGCCGTCGTCTCCCTCGTCGCCTCGCTCGGCGTCATCGTCTCCGGCGACGTCCAGGGCAAGATCATGACCGAGGTCCAGCCGATGAAGATGGCTGCGGCAGAGGCGCTCTACGACACCACGAGCAACGCACCGTTCTCGGTCCTGTCGATCGGCCCGCTCGACGGCAGCAGCGCCACCCGCGTCATCCAGGTGCCCGGGCTGCTCTCCTTCCTCGGCACCGGCGACTTCAACGGGTCCGTCGAGGGCATCAACGACCTCAAGGTCTCCGAGCGCGCGATGGCCGAGAAGGTCGGGCAGCAGTACGGCCCCGACGTCGCCGCGCTCGTCCGGGCCGACGACTACGCGCCGATCATCCCGGTCGCCTACTGGACCTTCCGCCTCATGATGGGCGCCGGCTTCCTCACGATGCTCCTCGCCGCCGCGGCGCTCTGGGTCACCCGCAAGAACGGTGTCCCGCAGGCCCGCTGGTGGACCGCGGTCGCCATCCTCACCCCGCTCCTGCCGATCGCCGCGAACAGCTTCGGCTGGATCTTCACCGAGATGGGCCGCCAGCCCTGGCTCGTCTACGGCCTGATGACGACCGCCACCGGCGTCTCGCCCTCGGTCAGCGTCGGCGAGGTCTGGGTGTCGATGGTCGTCTACACGCTCCTCTACGCGGCGCTCGCCGTCGTCGAGGTCAAGCTCTTCCTCACCTACGTCCGCCGTGGCGCCGAGCCCTTCGAGGACCCGGCCGACCACACGGACGTCCCCGAGGACGCTCCCCTCCAGTTCGCCTACTGACCACAGGGACTCGCACACCATGGACACTCTTCAGCTGCTCTGGTTCGGCCTCATCGGCCTCCTCTGGGCGGGGTACCTCGTCCTCGAGGGCTTCGACTTCGGTGTCGGCGCCCTGCTCCCCTCGCTCGGCGCCGGCGCGGACGCCGAGGACACCGAGAAGCGCCGCCGCGTGATGCTCACGACGATCGGTCCCCACTGGGACGGCAACGAGGTCTGGCTCCTCACCGCCGGCGGCGCCACCTTCGCCGCCTTCCCCGAGTGGTACGCGACGATGTTCTCCGCGTTCTACCTGCCGCTCCTGCTCGTCCTCGTCGCGCTCATCGTGCGCAACATGGGCTTCGAGTACCGCGGCAAGCGCGACGACGCGACGTGGCGCAAGCGCTGGGACATCGCGATCATCGGCGGCTCGGTCGCCGCGCCGCTCCTCGTCGGGGTCGCGCTGACCAACGTCGTGCGCGGTGTCCCGCTCGACGGCGACTCGGAGTACGCGGGCAACCTCCTCACCCTGCTCAACCCGCTGAGCCTGCTCGGTGGCCTCACCGTGCTGGCGCTCTCGCTCACCCACGGCGCGTTCTTCCTCGCCCTCAAGACCAGCGGGTCGATCCGCGAGGACGCCCGTCGGATGGGCACCGTCCTCGGGCTCGTGACGGCCGGCCTCGCCGTGGTCACGCTGCTCTGGCTCAACGTCGCGACCGGCTCGGTGTGGTCGTGGGTGACCACGGTCGTCGCCGCCGTCGCGCTCCTCGCAGCGATCTACGCCAACACGCAGGGCCGCGAGGGCTGGGCGTTCATCGGGACGGCCGTCACGGCGGCGACCGCGGTGGCCACGTACTTCCTGGCCCTGTACCCGGACGTCATGCCGACGAGCCTCGCCGGCGGTCGGTCGCTGACCATCGAGAACGCGTCGAGCAGCCCGCTCACCCTGAAGATCATGACCGGCGCGGCGCTCGTCTTCACGCCGATCGTGCTCCTCTACACCGCGTACACCTACTACACCTTCCGCAAGCGGATCGGGACGCACCACATCCCCGCCCCGGTCGCGGTCAAGTGAGGACCCTGACCCCTCGATGAGGCCCTTCGACCCCCGCGTCCTCGCGGTCGCCCCCGCGGCCCGCCGACCCGTCCTGCTCCTGGCGGTCGTCGGCGTGCTTCAGGGGGCCGCCACGATCGGTACGGCGTTCGCCCTCGCGGCGCTCGTCGTGGCGGTCGTCGAGGGCGCGGGGATCGTCGGTCCCGCGGCTTGGCTCGCCGGGCTGCTCGTCGGGCGCGCCGGCCTCGGCTGGGCCTCCGAGCGCGTCGCCGCCCGCGCCGGGGTCGAGGTGACCGCCGCCCTGCGCAGCGCCCTCCTGCGGCGCTGGCTCACCGTCCCCGCGGAGCAGCGCCCGGACCCCGACCGCGCCGCCACCCTCGCGGCGCAGGGGGTCGCCGCGGTCGAGCCGTACGCCGCCCGCTTCCTGCCGGCCCTCGTCGCCGGGGCGGCCGTCCCCGTGATGGCGGTCGCGGCCCTCCTCTGGGTCGACCCGCTGAGCGCCCTCGTCGTCGTCCTCACCCTGCCCCTCCTCCCCTTCTTCGCGGCGCTCATCGGCGCCGCCACCCGCGACGAGACCGACCGCCGGTGGCAGGCCCTCTCGCAGCTCTCCGGCCACTTCGTCGACGTCATGCGCGGCCTCCCCACGCTCGTCGGGTACGGCCGGGCCGAGCGCCAGGTCGAGGTCGTCGGCGACGTCAGCCGTCGGCACCGCACGGCGACGATGCGCACGCTGCGCCTGGCCTTCATGAGCTCCGCGGCGCTCGAGCTGCTCGCGTCGATCTCGGTCGCCATCGTCGCCGTCACGGTCGGCCTGCGCCTCACGCACGGGACGGTCGCGCTGCAGACCGGCCTGCTCGCCATCCTCCTCTCGCCGGAGGCCTACTGGCCGATCCGCCGGGTCGGCGCCGAGTTCCACAACGCGGCCGACGGGGCGGAGGCGGTGGCCGCCGTCCTCGACGACCTCACGGCCGACCCGCCGGCGCCCGAGCCCGCGGACGGGAGCGGTGACCTCGTCGGGGCCGAGTTGCGGGAGGTCTCGTACGCCTACCCGGGCAGCCCCGAGCCGGTCGTCCGCGACGTGACGCTGTCCGCCGGCCCCGGCCTCACCGTCGTCACCGGCCCCTCGGGCGTCGGCAAGTCGACGCTCCTCGAGCTGCTCGCCGGCCTGCGCACCCCGTCCTCCGGGGTCGTCTCGGCCGGGCGCACCCACCTCGTGACCCAGCGCCCCTTCCTCCCGGCCGGCACCCTGCGCGACGCGCTGCGCCTGGGCACCGACGCCCCCGACGACGCGCTCTGGGAGGCGCTGCGCCGGGTCGGGCTCGAGGGCTTCGTCGCCGGCCTGCCGCACGCGCTGGCCACGCCGCTCGGCGACGACGGCGTCGGGCTCTCGGCCGGCCAGCGATCGCGCGTCGCCATCGCCCGCGCCACCCTGTCGACCGCGCCCGTGCTGCTCGTCGACGAGCCCACCGCCCACCTCGACGAGCACGCGAGCGCGCAGGTGCACGCGCTGCTCCAGGAGCTCGCCGAACGGCGCACCGTCGTCGTCGTCACGCACCGCCCGGAGCTGGTGCGCCTCGCCGACCGGCACGTCGTCGTCACGGCGACCGGGACGGAGGTGCACCGGTGAGCGACACCACGACCGTGCTGCGCCCCACCCGGACCACCGTCCTCGGGGGGCTCCTCGGCGGCGCCGCGACCTCGGCCGGCATCGCCCTCACGGCGACGTCCGGCTGGCTCGTCGTCCGCGCGAGCGAGCGGCCCGTCATCCTCACGCTGCTGGCCGCGATCGTCGCCGTGCGCGCGTTCGGGATGGCCCGGCCGTTCTTCCGCTACCTCGAGCGGATCGTGTCGCACGACGCGGCGCTCGCCGACCTCGCCGACCGGCGCGGCGCCGTGTACCGCGCGCTCGTGCCCCTGACCCCGGCGCGCCTCGGGCGCCGGTCGCGCTCGGCCGTGCTCACCGGCGTGGTCGACGACCTGACCGACGTCGTCGAGGCACAGGTCCGGGTCACCGTGCCGCTCGTCTCCAGCGCAATGGCCGGTCTGCTCGCGACCGCGCTGACGGCGGCCTTCGCGCCGGCCGTCGGGCTCGTCGTCGCGGGGCTGCTCGTCGTCGTCGCGCTCGGGTGCGTCCTCGCGTGGTGGTTCGAGTCCCGCTCCCGGGACGAGCTGCTCGCCGCCCGCGCCGAGACCGCCCGTGTCGGTGACCTCGTCGCCCGCCAGGCCGGGGAGCTGCGGGCCATCGGGGCCGAGGACGCCGCGCTCGGCTGGCTCGACGCGGCCCACGCGACGCTGCGGGCCGCCGTCCGTCGGCAGAGCCGGGGCCGCGCGCTCGTCGCCGCGCTCCTGCTGCTCGGCACGGCCGCCGCGACGGTCGCCGCCGCCACCGTCGTCGACCCAGGCGCCACCGGGGGCCCCGTCGCCGCGCTGCTCGTGCTCGTGCCGGTCGCGGTCGGCGAGGCCCTCGCCCCGCTCGTCGACACGATGCGCGCCCTCGCCCGCGCCCAGGGCAGCCGCGCGCGCCTCGAGCGCCTCCTCGACCAGGACCCCGCCGTGCACGAGCCCGTGCACCCGGGGGCCCGCGCCGACGCCTCCGCCGCCGGTGGGACGACCGTCCGGCTGGAGTCCGCGAGCGCCTCGTGGACGGGGGCGCGCGAGGACCTCGCCCCGACCGACCTCGAGCTCGTGCCCGGCCGCCACGTCGCCGTCGTCGGGCCCAACGGGTCGGGCAAGAGCACCCTGCTGGCCGTGCTGGCCCGCAGCCTCGACGTCAGCGGCGGCCGGCACACCGTCGGCGGCGCCGACGTCCGCGGGCTGGCCCTCGCCGACACCCGCGGCGACGTCGCGGTCGTCGACGACGAGCCCCACGTCTTCGCGACGACCCTCGCCGAGAACCTGCGCCTGGCCCGGCCGGGCTGCGACGACGCCGCGCTGCGCCGCGCGCTGGACCTCGCGGGCCTGCGTGGCTGGCTCGACGGCCTGCCGGACGGCCTCGACACCCGGCTCGGCACCGGCGGCCGCGGGCTCTCCGGCGGCGAGCGCACCCGCCTGGGCGTCGCCCGCGCGGTGCTCGCGGACCGCCCGGTCGTGCTCCTCGACGAACCCGCCGCGCACCTCGACCACCCGACGGCCACGGCCGTGCTCGATGATGTCCTCGACGCGACCCGCGACCGCGCCGTCGTCCTCGTGAGCCACCGCCCCGAGGCGCTCGACCGTCTCGACACCGTCCTCGACCTCTCCGTCCGTCCCGGCCCCCAGGAGTAGCCATGCCGCACTCGACCTCCGCACCCCGACTCGGCGACCTCGAGCGCGTGGTCATGGAGCGCCTCTGGGAGGCCGGCCACACCGACGGCGCGACCGTCCGCGAGGTCTTCGAGATCCTCGAGCGCGACCGCGAGATCGCCTACACGACCGTCATGACCGTGCTCGACCGGCTCGCGAAGAAGGAGCTCGTGACGCGCGTCCGGGAGGGACGCGCCTGGCGCTACTTCCCCGCCGACTCCCGCGAGGCCCTCACCGCGCAGACGATGCGGCGCACCCTCGACGACATGGAGGTCACGGACCGCCGGGCCGCCCTTCTGCACTTCTTCGACGGCGCGAGCTCGGAGGAGATCGCCGACATCAAGGCGGTGCTCGCCGAGGTCGAGGCCAAGGCCGAGGAGAGGGCGAGCAGCCCGCGGGGTCTACGCGGTCGGCTGCGCCGCTGACCCCGTGCAGACCGACCTTCCCTCGCCCGGCCCCACGGCCCTCCTGCCACCCTTCCCCCCGCTGCGTCCTCCGGCCGCCCGGGCGCCCGAGGTGACGCTGCCCGCGGCGGGCTGACGCGGGGGTGGCTCCCCTGCCACCATGGGGGCGTGCTCCCGCTCGTCCTCGCCGGGCTGGCCGTCGCCCTCGTGTGGGTGGCGCCCGGGCTGCTGGCCCGCCAGCCGCGCTTCCGGCGTGCGCCGCGGGCCGCTCTCGTGGCCTGGCAGGCGGTCTCGCTCGGCGGGGTGCTCGCCGCGCTCTTCGTGGCGCCGGCCGCGCTGCCGCTCTTCGCGGGAGCCGACGACCTGCGGCAGCACCCGGTGCTCGTGGTCGTCGCGGCCTGCGTGAGCGCCGCCCTCATCGTCCGGGTGCTCGTGTCGGGGCACCGGGTCGGCACCCGCATCCGCGCCGCCCGGGCGCGGCACCGCGAGATCGTCGACATCGTCGCCGAGCACGACCGGGACGGCCTGCGCGTGCTGCAGCACCCCACCGCGACGGCGTACTGCATCCCCGGGCGATCGTCGCGGGTCGTGCTGTCGCAGGGGGTGCTCGACACCCTGCCCGAGGAGCAGCTCGCGGCCGTCGTCGCGCACGAGAAGGCGCACCTACGGGCCCGGCACGACCTGCTGCTGGAGTTCTTCACGGTGCTTCACGAGTCGGTGCCGTCGGCGCTGCGCTCGCACCGGGCGCTGACCGAGGTGCGGCTGCTCGTCGAGGCGCTGGCCGACCGGGCCGCCGTGCGTCGCAGCGGGGAGGTGGCGACGGCGCGGGCCCTCGTGGCCATCGCCCAGAGCCGCTACCCCGACGAGGCGATGGGCGCGGGGACGTCGGCACCGGTGCGGATGCAGCTGCTCGCGCTGGGGCCGCACCCCCGCCTGGCCGCCGCCGCCTACGCCATCGCGGCGGTGGCCCTCACCGCGCCGCTCGTGCTCCTCGTCGCGGCGTGGTCGTGACCGGTGGGGCGGCGTCGGGCGACGTGCGGGCGGCCCTGTCGGCCGGTCTCGTGCCGGCGATGCGGGCCCGGGACGCGGTGACCGTCTCGGCGCTGCGCTCGGCCCTCGCCGCGCTGGGCAACGCCGAGGCCGTCCCGTCGGACGGACACCCGCGGGCGGGTGCGGCGGAGGAGGCCGCCCTCGGGGTGGGGGCGGCCGACGTCCCGCGGCGGGAGCTCTCCGAGGACGAGGTGCGAGCGGTGGTCGAGCGGGAGGTGGCGGAGCGGGTCGAGGCGGCGGACCGGCTGCGTGCCCTGGGGCGCAGCGAGGACGCCGAGCGTCCCGCGGCGGAGGCCGCAGTGCTCCGTGGGCTCCTCGACGCCGCCCGTCGCCGGGCCTGACCGGCGCCCGCTCCCCTCATCGGCGACCGGGCGGTCTCCGCCGCGCCGGGCAGAGGTGTGCACTCCCAGCCTCCATGCGCTCCGGAAGGTTTACCTTTCCCGCGCAACCACCTGCGGACTCAGCCGGCGAGACTCCTCGTGCCGCGGAAGGTTTCCCTTGCCTCCGGCAAGGTTTCCGTTCCTCCCGGCAAGGTGTCCCTTGCGCCGCGCAAGGTTTCCCTTCCGCGGCGCACTCGGATGGTTGCTCGCGGAAGGTAAACCTTCCGCGGCGCATGGATCCCGGGAGAGCACACCACGGCCCCCCGGTTCTCAGGAAACCCTGCCGTCTCGATGCGCGATGGGGCGTTGCGTGGGCGCGCCAGGTCGGCGCGGCCCCCGCGGCCGCCCCGCTCAGGCCCAGCTGGGCGGCGGAGGCGGCGGTGGCGGGGTGGAGGACGCCGGGGGCTGCTCGTCGGTGTCGGGCAGCGGCGGGCGCGGGTCCGGGGCGGCGCCCGGCGGCGGGCCGGCGGGCGCGTCACCCGCGGGCGCGACCCCACCCGGCGGGGGCGGCGGGGGCGCACCGGCCCCGGGCGCCGGCGGCGGAGGCGGCGGCGCACTCGCCCCGGGCGCCGGCGGCGCACTCGCCCCGGGCGGCGGCGGCGCACCCGCGGACCCGGGCGGGGGCGGCGGCGCACCGTAGGGCTGGGCGGGCGTCACGGTGAGCGGCCCGAGCCGCCCGGCGGTCTCCAGCTCGCGCAGCGTCGCCATCACCCGCTCGCGGTCGGCGGCGTCGACGGGCCGGCCGGTGGCCTCGAGCCACGCCAGCACCCCCAGGTCGCGCAGCGCGCGGTCACCCCCCATCCCCGGGACGTTGACGCCAGCGTTGGACATCGCGACGTCGGCCTTGGCGGCGAGGTCGCTCGCCGCCGCCTTCGCCCGCTCGAAGAAGCTCATCCGGGACCTCCCTGACCTGACCCTCGGGACTCCCCGGAACCATAGTGCCGACCCCCTCGTCTCTTCTAGCGTTGACGACAGCGGGGACGCCGTCCCCGACGACACGAGAAGGCGGCACGATGACGATCCACGGCTCCTTGTTCCAGGACTTCCGCGAGAAGGAGAGCCAGGACCCGTTCTCCCTCCAGAACAAGAAGCTCCTGCGCATCGACATGCGCTATGGGCCCGTCCAGGCGAAGACCGGCTCGATGGTCGCCTACCAGGGCGACGTGCGCTTCGCGAACAAGGGCTCGGGCGGCATGGGCAAGATGTTCAAGGCGGCGATGACCGGCGAGGGCGTCAAGATGATGGAGTGCACCGGCCAGGGCGAGCTCTTCGTCGCCGACGAGGCCGCCGAGATCCAGGTCATGTACCTCGAGAACGACATGATCTCGGTCAACGGCAACAACGTCCTCGCGTTCTCCAGCTCGATCCAGTGGGACATCCACCGCATCCAGGCCCGCGGCGCCGCGATGACCGGCGGCCTCTACAACGTCTCGCTGCGCGGCACCGGCTACGTCGCGGTGACGACCAAGGGTGACCCCATCGCCCTCGACGTCGCCTCCTCCCCGACCTTCGCCGACGCCCAGGCCGTCGTCCTGTGGACCTCCGGCGTCTCGATGGACGTCCGCGTCGACACCGGCGGTTTCGGCTCGATGATCCGCGGCGGCACCGGCGAGCTGCTCCAGATGGCCTTCGGCGGCCAGGGCTACGTGCTCGTGCAGCCCTGCGAGAACGTCGTCGACGGCGGCCACCAGGGCGGCGGCGGCCAGCAGGGCGGGATGCTCGGCCAGTTCCTCAGCTGACCCCGGTCCTCGGACGACCCCACCGGACCCCCGGGCCGACGCACCCACGCGTCCCCGGGGGTCCGTCCGTGCGGTCGGCGGCGCACCCCACCCCGCAGCGGCTGCAACAATCGCCCGCATGACCGCACAGGCCACCGGCACCGACATCCTCGACGTCGCCCGCGAGCAGGTGCTCGAGCGCGGCGTCCCCCTGACGCAGGAGCAGGTCCTCGAGGTGCTGCGCACCGGCGACGACCGCCTCCAGGACCTCCTCGCCCTCGCCCACGAGGTGCGGATGAAGTACCAGGGGCCGGCCGTCGAGGTCGAGGGCATCGTCTCGCTCAAGACCGGCGGCTGCCCCGAGGACTGCCACTTCTGTTCCCAGAGCGGCCAGTTCACGAGCCCGGTGCGCTCGGTGTGGCTCAACATCCCCGAGCTCGTGCGGGCGGCCAAGCAGACCGCCGCCACGGGGGCCACCGAGTTCTGCATCGTCGCCGCCGTCCGCGGCCCCGACGCGAGGCTCATGGAGCAGATGCGCGAGGGCGTCGCCGCCATCCGGGCCGCCGTCGACATCCAGGTCGCCGCCTCGCTCGGGATGCTCACGCAGGACCAGGTCGACGAGCTCGTCGACATGGGGGTGCACCGCTACAACCACAACCTCGAGGCGGGACGCTCCTACTTCCCGCAGGTCGTCACGACCCATAGCTTCGACGAGCGTCTCGACACGTGCCGGATGGTCAAGGAGTCGGGGATGGAGCTCTGCTGCGGCGGGCTCGTCGGGATGGGCGAGACCCTCGATCAGCGTGCCGAGCTCGCCGCGCAGCTCGGCGAGCTCGAGCCCCACGAGGTGCCGCTCAACTTCCTCAACCCCCGACCCGGCACCCCGTTCGGCGACCTCGAGCCGATGGGGACGGGCGACGCCCTGCGCACCATCGCCGCGTTCCGCCTCGCGCTGCCGCGGACGATCCTGCGCTACGCCGGCGGCCGCGAGCTCACCCTCGGCGACCTCGGCACGCGCGACGGCCTGCTCGGTGGCATCAACGCGGTCATCGTCGGCAACTACCTGACGACGCTGGGGCGCGACCCGCGCGAGGACCTCGCCCTCCTCGACGAGCTCGAGATGCCCATCAAGGCGCTCAACGAGACGTTCTGACGCCGATGGTGTTCGCGGATGTAGGGGCGCACGAACCGGTGGCCCGGGGCGACGAGCCCGGCACGTGGTGCGGCCAGTGCGGGCTCGCGCTGGCCGACGGCGACCACGCCGTGTGCGAGCGCCGCGGTGAGCTCGACCCACCGCGTTTCTGCGTGCACTGCGCCCGTCGGATGAAGGTGCAGGTCACCCCGGCCGCGTGGACCGCGACGTGCGTCGCGCACGGCAGCGTCGAGCGCGCGACGTGGGGCTGATGGGCGTCCGGGCGGAATAGCCGGGGATCGTTGCGTGTTCAACGACCTGATCAGCGTCGATCGCCCTGTCCGATCCGCCCATCGCCACGACCAGGAGAACACCACCGTGAACGTCCTCGTCCTCGTCGGCAGCCTGCGCGCCGGCTCCACGAACCGCCAGCTCGCCGACGCCGCCGTCGCCCACCTGCCCTCCGGTGTCCGCACGACCGTCTTCGAGCGCCTCGCCGACCTCCCGCACTACTCCGAGGAGCTCGACCACGACGACGCGCTGCCCGAGGTCGCTCGCGACCTGCGCGACGCCGTCGCCGACCACGACGCGATCCTGCTCGTCACCCCCGAGTACAACGGCTCCCTCCCGAGCGCGCTGAAGAACGCCGTCGACTGGGTCTCGCGCCCCCGCGGCGCCGCGGCCGTCGCCGACAAGCCCGCCGCGGTCCTCGGCGCGAGCGGCTCGCCGCGCGCCGCCCAGTGGGCCCGCGAGGAGGGCGTCAAGGTCCTCACGGTCGCCGGCGCCGACGTCCTCGAGGACACCGTCGGCGTGGGCTCCGCCTTCCAGGCCTTCGAGGAGGGCCGCCTGGCCGACGCCGACCTCGACGCCGCCCTGCGCGACCTCGTCCACTCGCTCGCGGCCAAGGTCGAGCGCGCCCGCGACGCCGCCTGAGGCGCCCACCCCCCAGCCCCTCCCGCGAACGCGTGCGAGCACGCCGGTCCCCCGGCGAGCTCACACGCGTTCGCCGTGAGGGGGGCGCAGCAACCGCCCGGCATGATGGGCCGCGATGGATGCCGCCGCCCTCGCCGCCCTGCGCGCCTTCGACCGCGCGCACGTGTGGCACCCCTACTCCTCCGCGCTGACGCCGACCGACCCGTACGTCGTCGAGTCCGCCGAGGGCGTGCGCCTGCGCCTGCGTGACGCCGCGGGCGACGTGCACGAGGTCGTCGACGCGATGAGCTCCTGGTGGTGCGCGGTCCACGGCTACCGGGTGCCCGAGCTCGACGCCGCCGTCACCGAGCAGCTCGGCCGCATGGCCCACGTGATGTTCGGCGGCCTGACCCACGAGCCGGCCGTCGAGCTGTCCCGGCGCCTCCTGGCCCTCGCCCCCGCCGGGCTCGAGCACGTCTTCCTCGCCGACTCCGGGTCGGTCTCGGTCGAGGTCGCGATGAAGGCCGCCCTCCAGTACCACCTGGCGGCCGGCCGCCGACGCACCCGCTTCCTCACCGTCCGCGGCGGCTACCACGGCGACACCTTCTCGCCGATGTCCGTCACCGACCCCGACGGCGGGATGCACACGCTCTTCCGGGGCGTCCTGCCCGAGCACGTCTTCGCCCCGAGGCCGCCCGCCGGGCTCGACCTCGCCGCGGACGACCCTGCCCTCGTCGCGTGGGAGGCGGCCACGCGAGAGCTGTTCGCGCAGAACGCTGCCGACATCGCGGCGGTCATCCTCGAGCCGGTCCTCCAGGGCGCCGGCGGCATGCACGTCTACCCACCGCGGGTGCTCGAGGTGCTGCACGGGCTGGCCCGCGAGCACGGCGCCCTCGTCATCCACGACGAGATCGCGACGGGCTTCCACCGCACCGGCCCGCGCTGGGCCGGCGACCGCGTCCCGACGGCCCCGGACATCCTCTGCGTCGGCAAGGCGCTGACCGGCGGGTACCTCACGCTGGCGGCGATGCTCTGCACGCGCGAGGTCGCAGAGGGTGTGAGCCGCGGCGCCGGCGGAGGGCTCATGCACGGGCCGACGTTCATGGCCAACCCGCTGGCCTGCGCGGTCGCCGTCGCCAACCTCGACCTCCTCGCCCGGCGCGACACCGCCGCCGAGGTCGCCCGTCTGGAGAGCGGCCTGCGCGACGGGCTCGCCTCTGCGACAGCGCTGTCCACGGTCGTCGACGTCCGCGTCCTCGGCGCGGTCGGGGTCGTGCAGCTCGCCGAACCGGTGCGCGTCGCCGAGGTCACCGCCGCAGCGATCGCCCGCGGCGTCTGGGTGCGGCCGTTCCGCGACCTCGTCTACACGATGCCGCCCTACGTCACCTCCGACGAGGACCTGCGCACCCTGACGGCCGGTCTCGTCGGCGCCGTCGCCGACGTCCACGGCTGACCGCGCACCCTCGCCGGTTGCGAGTTCTCGCAAGACTCTTGTGGAGCCGGTCGCATACCGAGTAGACATCGCTCACCACAGCAGTGCCGGGGCCTCCTGAAGGTGAGAACACCATGCGCCGTCGCCTGACCTCCGAGGCGGTTCGCGCCGCTGCCGTCACCACCGCCGCGGCCCTCGCGGCCGCCGGCGCGACCATCCCGGCGAGCGCGGCGTCACCACCGGTGGCCGCGCCGCGGGTGGCCGCCGTCGCCCCGCCCGCGGTCGACGCCGCGACCTTCTCGGCGCCGCAGCGGGTCCGCCTCATCACCGGTGACGTCGTCACGCTGCCCGGGGCCGGGCGGCCGCTCACGGTCACCCGCAGCCCGGGGTCGCGCTCGTCCTTCTCGGTCGTGCGGACGGGTGACCACACCTACGTCGTCCCCTCGGCGGTCCGCCCGCTCGTCGGCCGCCTCGACCTCTCGCTCTTCGACGCCCGGGCCCTCGCCGCGACGCCGGCCCGCACGCCGGTCACCGTCACCTACGACTCCACCTCGACCCCGACCGCGGTCCCGGGCGTGAGCATCACCAAGCGAACGGGGCGCACCGCGACCGGCGTCGTCACCCCCGCGTCCTCGGCCGCGCTCGCGAAGGCCCTGCGCACCCGCTCGGCCGCCTCCGTGTTCCGCGGGGTCGCGGGCATCACCGCCGCCGCGCCGACGGTCCGGCCGACCTTCCCGATGCACACCGTCAAGGTCCGCCTCGTCGGCGCCGGTGGCGCGCCCGTCGAGGGGCTCGTGATCCTCGCCAACGTCGACGACATGCGCAAGGCCGTGACGTTCGGCGTCGCCGTCGGCGGCGAGGCCCGGGTCAGCGTCCCGGCCGGCCACTACCAGGCGGCCGCGCTCTTCGGCGACGAGACGACGAGCGGCCTGGTCGTCCAGCCGGAGGCGCTCGTCTCCGGACCCGGCACGCTGCGGCTCGACACCCGCGCCGCGACCGCCCGGCCGAGCGTGACGACCCCGCAGCCGACCGACGGCACCTTCACCTCGCTCGACGTGAGCCGTGTCGACGCCAAGCAGAACGGCAGCCTCTCGCTCGGGATGCTGGGCTTCGACGGCCAGCAGCCGCTGTACTCCCCGGTCCGGGCCGGCGCGGTCGTCCACGGCAGCCTCGACAGCGCCTACGCGTTCATGGGGGCCGAACGGGGGCAGCCCGCCACCCCGTCGTACCTGTACGAGCTCGGGACCGCCTACCCCGGCGAGCTGCCCGCGTCCATCCGTCTCGACCCCGCCCCGACCGACCTCATGCAGGTGACGCACAGCTACCGCGGCAGCACGAGCCGCAGCCACCTCCCCTCCCTCGTCGAGAACGGCGTCACGCTCCCGACCGGGACCGGCATCGGGGTCGGCTTCTTCCGGTCGGTCCCCACCCGGATGACCGTCTGGAGCGGCGGCGACCCCGGCGTGACCGTGTCGTCGGCCTTCACCGCGTCGTTCGACTGGGAGACGTTCACCGGCTCCGAGTACCTCACGTCCGCCGACCGCCCGGTCGTCCCCGGCACCTCGCGCAGCGAGGAGTGGAACCGCCGCCCGTCCCACCCGAGCATCCTCCGGCCGAGCGGCGCGTTCCCCGTCTGCGGCGCCTGCCTCCAGGCCGGCTACCTCTCCCTCGTCGTCCCGTCGTTCTCCGACAACGACCCCGACCACTGGGGCCTCGTCGACGACCCGTCGCGCGTCGCCTGGTCGGTCTCGACCGGGGGCACCGTCCTGCGGACGTCGGACGGTCCGCTCGTCGACTACCTCAGGCTCCCCCGCGGCACGGCGCCGGTCGTCGTCGAGCACCGCGAGCGCATGCGCCGGATCGGCTTCCCCGACTCCACGACGACGACGCGCTGGGAGGTCCCGCGGAAGGCCGGCAGTGCCGTGCCCGGCGCGCAGTGCCCCGACGGCGTCGGCCCGTGCCGCTCGCTCGGGATGCTCGAGCCGCGGTACCGACTGCCGATCGGGGTCACGGGAGCCATGTCCTCCGGCCGTCACACCGGCACCCTGACGATCGCACCGTTCCTGTCCAACACCGAGATCACGAGCCTCGCGGTCGACGTCCGCTACGGCTCGGGACCGTGGACCACGGTGCCCTACCGCCGCACCGGCCCGACGACCTTCGCGCTCGACGTGCAGGTCCCGCGCTCGGGCGGTCCCGCCTCGCTCCGGGTGCGCGCCAACGACTCCGCGAGCAGCACCGTCAGCCAGACGATCACCCGCGCCTGGACCGTCGCGCCCTGAGACCACGGAGACCACGATGATCCTTCAGCGCACCCCCGCCACCCTCCGCCCCGGCCGCCGCCTCCTGCGGGCCGCCGGCGCTCTCGTCGCCGCCACCGTCGTGGGGGCCACCCTCGTCGCCGCCCCGTCGAGCGCGACCCCGCTCGCCCCGGTGCCGGTGCCGGTCGACGGCACGCTCACCGCGCCCGCGGTCGTCCGGAACGCCTGCGCGACAGCGCGTCCGGGCCATGCGCGCTGCCTGGCCGAGGGCCGGGTCGACCGGGTCGCCCGGCAGGCCGGCCTCGAGGCGAGCGCCGCGACCGACCGCCTCGTCGGAGCCCGGGGCACGGGCGCCCTCGCCACGGCGGCCACCCGGCCCCCGGGCTACGGCGCCGACCAGCTGCGCAAGGCCTACGGGCTCCCCGCGACGGGCAGCACGGCGACGGTCGCGGTGCTCATCGCCGGCGACGTGCCCCACGCCGAGGCGGACCTGGCCGTCTACCGCGCGACGTACAAGCTGCCGCCGTGCCGGTCGTCGACCGGCTGCTTCCGCAAGGTCAACCAGCAGGGCCGTGCCGCGCCGCTCCCGCCCGGTGACCCCGGATGGGCGCTCGAGGGCTCCATGGACGTCCAGATGGTCTCGGCCGCCTGCCCGACCTGCCGCATCCTCCTCGTCGAGGCCGACGACCCCTCGCTCGTCAACCTCGCCGCGGCGACCGAGACGGCTCGCCGCCTCGGCGCGACCGTGGCTTCCCACAGCTACGGGGCCGACGAGTCCGCCTTCGCGCTCACCGTCAGGTACCCCTACCGCAGCGACCGGATGATCAGCGTCGTCTCCTCGGGCGACTTCGGCTTCACGACCGCGAGCTTCCCCGCGGCCCTGCCGAACGTCATCGCGGTCGGGGGCACGTCGCTGCGCCGCAGCACGAACGCCCGGGGCTGGACCGAGAAGGTCTGGGACTTCGCGGGCAGCGGCTGCTCGGCGTACTTCGCCAAGCCGGCGGCCCAGAAGGACCGCAACTGCGCGATGCGCACGGTGTCGGACATCTCGGCCGTCGCCGACCCGCAGACCGGTGTCGCCGTCTACGACACGTGGGAGAACCCGTTCGGCGAGGACTGGGTCGTCCTCGGGGGCACGAGCACCTCGGCGCCGCTCGTCGCGGGGATGGTCGGGGCGGCGCGCGCCGGCCGGACCCTGCGGACGAACGCGCTCTACGGCCGGTCCGCCTTCGTCAACGACGTCGTCGGCGGCACCAACGGCTTCTGCGGCGGGGACTACCTCTGCCGGGGCCTCAAGGGCTACGACGCCCCGAGCGGAATCGGGACGCCGCGCGGGCTGCGGGTGTTCACCGGCTGAGTCCGCGTCCGCGACCGCGACCCAAGGGTTCGTCCACGAGACCCCGGCTCCGAGCCGGGGTCTCGTGGACATTTCGGGGTGACCCCGAAAAGGTGAGGCGGGTGGGGTCAGCGGGGGGTGACGCGGTCGAGGGCCGCGGCGGCGTCGGCGGGGCCGAGGCCGAGGACGCGGGCCCGCTCGAGGTAGGCGAGCGCCGCCTCCTCGAGGGCCTGCTCGGGCGTCGAGGTGGTCGGGGGGTGCGCAGCCACCCGGGTCCCGCCGCCCCGGCGCGAGCGGACGTGGCCGGACTGCTCGAGCTCGCGGTAGGTGCGGGCCACCGTGCCCGGCGAGAGCCCGAGGTCGGCGGCGAGCTGCCGGACCGGGGGCAGGCGGTCGCCGGGGGCCAGCACCCCGGCGCCGACCAGGTCGGCCAGCTGGCGCCGGAGCTGCTCGTAGGGCGGCGTCGGGTCGAGGACGTCGACCGTGACGGACTGCAGCGTCATCGCCGCGGCGCCCCGACCGGCGCCGCGTCCCCCGGCAGCGGGCGCGGCAGGTCGTCGACGCGCACGCGCGGGGTGACGAGCAGCGCGCCGAGCGCGGCCGCCGCCCCGACGACCGCGAGCGGACCGAGGACCGTGACGACCCAGCGGCCGGCGGCCTGGGCGGGGGTGGCGCAGTCGAGGTCGGCGAGCGGCGCGACCATGAGCGAGGCGACCGGCCCGAGGGTCCCGAGCACGGCGAAGAGGGCGGCGGTGAGGACCGTCCCGGCCGACCACCGGCGCAGCACCGAGTCCAGGCCGAGACCGTGCGGGTCGGGGCGGGGTCGGCGCACGACCGCCCGCAGGGCGAGCACCGTCAGCAGCGCGAGGACGCCGGACGTCGCCGCGAGCGGCAGGGCGTAGAACGACCCGGGCCAGGGCCCGCGCGAGCCCGCCACCTGCGTGGCGACCCCGTCGACGAGCAGCGTGCACCGTTCGGAGAGGGCGCGGCCCGCGCGGCCGAGGTCGTCCGGCGAGCCCCAGGCGGCTCCGGCGGCGAGGACCCCGCCGAGCGCCACGGTGGCGAGCGTGAGGAGGGTCGCCCGCCCCCGGGGCAGCACCGAGCGCACCGTCCGCGTCTCGACGACCGCGGTGCGGCGGATCCCGACGGAGGGCCGTGCGGTCAGCTCGCCGACGACCGTGCCGAGCAGCACCCCGGCGCCGACGGCGGCCGGGGCGAGCGCCGTCAGCCGGCCAAGCGCGTCGGCCCGCTGGCCGAGGACGAGGAGCAGCGCGCCGGCGAGGAGCCCCAGCGCGAGGCCGACGAGCCGCCATCCGCGGGTGCGGGCGGCGATGCGGGCGACGTCGGCGTGCTCGTTCACCCCGACGGTGACGACGTGGCGACGCGCCAGGGCGACGCCGAAGGCGACGAGCGCGAGCGGCAGGGCGAGGATGCTGACGAGCACGGTCGTCTCCTTTGCTTGTACCGGATGCTTGACACAAGGAGGATGGCCGTTCGCGACTCTTGTGTCAAGGACTTGTCACAAGTGCCGATGGCGGGGCATGGCAGGATCGAGGGATGAGCAGCCCGCTGGACTGGATCAGGGACGCCGCCGCGGCCCGCGACGCCGTGGGGCTGACCCGGCGTCTCGTGACGACCAAGGCGCGCGACGTCCTCGACCTCGCAGGCAACGACTACCTCGGCCTGCGGCACCACCCCGCCGTCGTCGCCGGGGCCGTCGCGGCCGTCGAGACCTACGGCACCGGCGCCGGCGCCTCCCGGCTCGTCACGGGCACGCTCGACGTCCACGAGGAGCTCGAGGTCGCGCTCGCCGCCATGACGGGCGCCCCCTCGGCCCTCGTGCTCTCCAGCGGCTACGCGGCCAACCTCTCGGTCCTCACGACCCTCGCCGACGCCGGCTCCCTCGTCGTCAGCGACGAGCACGCCCACGCCTCGCTCATCGACGGCTGCCGCCTCGCCCGGGCCGCCGTCACGGTCTCGCGGCACAACGACCTCGAGCACGTCGCCGAGCTCCTCGCCCGCCGCGACACCCCGCGCGCGGTCGTCGTCGCGGAGTCGGTCTACTCGGTGCTCGGCGACGCCGCGCCCGTCGAGGACCTCGTCGCGCTGACCGCCGAGGCCGGCGCCCTGCTCGTCATCGACGAGGCCCACGCGCTCGGGGTCGTCGGGCCGGGCGGTGCCGGGCTCGTGGCGGCCTCGGGGTCGATGGGCGCCGAGCACGTCGTCGTCACGACGACCCTCTCCAAGTCGCTCGCCGCCCAGGGCGGCGCCGTCCTCGCCGCCCCCGAGGTGCGCGAGCACCTCGTCAACACGGCACGACCGTTCGTCTACGACACCGGCCTCGCCCCGGCGGCGGCCGGCGCGGCGCTCGCCGCGCTCGAGGTCCTGCGCGACCATCCGGAGCTCCCGGCCCGCCTGCACGCCAACGCCGCTCGCCTCGCCGAGGCCGTCGGGGTCGAGGCGCCGACCGGGGCCGTCATGTCCGTGCCGATGCCCGGCCCGCACGAGACGGTCGAGGCCGTCGAGCGGGCGCTGTCGCTCGGGGTGCGGGTCGGCGCGTTCCGTCCGCCGTCGACTCCCGACGGCACGTCGCGGCTGCGCATCACGGCGCACGCCCACCACACCGCACACGACCTCGACCGCGCGGCCGCCGTCCTCGCCGAGATCGTCCCCGGGCGCGAGCAGTGAGCGACCCCCGCGCGCTCCCCTCGGTCGTCCTCGTCACCGGCACCGGCACCGACGTCGGCAAGACCGTCGCCACCGCCGCCCTCGCGGCCCTCGTCCGCGGCCGGGGCTCCGAGGTGCAGGTCGTCAAGCCCACCCAGACCGGCGTCGGCCCGGGCGACCCCGGCGACGTCGACGAGGTGCGCCGCCTCGTCGGCGACGACCTCGTGACGCACGAGCTCCTCCGGCTGCGCGACCCGCTCTCCCCGGAGGCCGCGGCCCGCCGAGAGGGCGTGACACTTCCGCCGGTCGCCCTGCACGCCAAGCAGATCGGCGAGCTCGCGGCGCAGGCCCACGTCACCATCGTCGAGGGCGCCGGCGGGCTGCTCGTGCGCCTCGACTCCCGCGGCGGCACGCTCGCCGACCTCGGCACCGCCCTGCGCTACAAGGGCGTCTCGTGCGGGGTGGTGCTCGTGGCGTCGCCGGGCCTGGGCGTGCTCAGCACCGCCCAGCTCACCGCCGAGGCGCTCGCCGCCCGCTCGCTGCCGCTCCTCGGGATCGTCGTCGGCTCGTGGCCGGCCGACCCCGGGCTCGCCGAGACCGAGAACCTCGTCGACCTCCCGCGCGTCACCGGGGCGCCGCTCTGGGGACGCATCCCCGCGGGTGCGGGGTCGATGACCGCGGAGGACTTCAGCGCCGCCGCACCGGGCTGGTTCGACATCTCCTGACGACGGGCCGGGGCGGGCGCCGCGCCGGCGAGGGGCCCGGCGATGATGGGGGCATGAGCGCCAGCGACCGCCCCTACCGCGTCACCGTCGTCTGCCACGGCAACATCTGCCGCTCGCCGATGGCGGAGATGCTCCTGCGCGAGGCGTTCGACGACGCCGGCCTCGGCGACCGCGTCGAGGTCGACTCGGCCGGCACCTCCGCCGAGGAGCTCGGCAACCCGGCGCACCCGCGGACCATCGCCACCCTGCGCCGACACGGCCACCCGGACGTCGGGTGGTCGGCCCACCGCGCACGGCAGTTCCGCGCCGACTGGTTCGACGACACCGACCTCGTCCTCGCCGCCGACCACCCGCACGCCGACCGCCTCGGCCGCCTGGCCCGCGACGACGACGACGCCGCGAAGGTCCGGCTGGTGCGCTCCTTCGACCCCGACGCCGTGGCCGCCGACGAGCTCGGGATGGACGACCCCTGGTACGGCGGCGACGCCGAGTACGAGCAGACCTACGACGAGATCCGCGCCGCCGTGCCGGGCATCGTCGAGCACGTCCGTCGCGCCCTCGACGCCTGACCGCCGGCCCGGCACCCGGCGGCGACCGGACGCCGGGGACGGCGCCCGCGCGCGCTCTGGGAGGATGGGGGCCATGTCGAGCACGCCCCCGGCCGCGTCCGGGCTCCACGCCGCCCAGTCCCTCGTCGACGTCGCCCCGCCCATCGCGCTCGGTGCGCTCGACGGCCGGTACCGCGGGGTCGTCGCCGGGCTCGTCGACCACCTGTCGGAGCCGGCGCTCAACCGCGCCCGCGTGCACGTCGAGGTCGAGTGGCTGCTGCACCTGACGGACCGCGAGGTCGTGCCCGGCGTGCGCCGCCTCACCGACGACGAGAAGGCCCGCCTGCGCGCCGTCGTCACGACCTTCGGCGCCGACGAGATCGAGGAGATGTCGGCGACCGAGCGGGTGACCCAGCACGACGTCAAGGCGGTCGAGTACTTCCTCAAGGCGCGCCTGCGCGACATCGCCCCCGCCCCGGAGGACGCCGGCCTCGCCGAGCTCATCCACTTCTGCTGCACGAGCGAGGACATCAACAACCTCGGCTACAGCGTCATGGTCCAGGGCGCGGTGCGGCAGGTCTGGCTGCCGCGCGCGACCGCCCTCGTCGAGCAGCTGACGTCGATGGCCACCGAGCTCGCCGACGTGCCGCTGCTCGCGCACACCCACGGCCAGCCGGCGACCCCGACGACGATGGGCAAGGAGCTCGCCGTCCTCGCCTGGCGCCTGCGCCGCCAGCTGCGCCGCATCGAGGACGCCGAGTACCTCGGCAAGCTCAACGGCGCCACGGGCACGTACGGCGCCCACCTCGCGGCGGTGCCGGACGCCGACTGGGAGGACATCAGCCGGACCTTCGTCGAGCACCTCGGCCTCACGTGGAACCCGCTGACCACCCAGATCGAGAGCCACGACTGGCAGGCCGAGCTCTACGCCGACGTCGCCCGCTTCAACCGCGTCCTGCACAACATGTGCACGGACGTGTGGACGTACATCTCGATGGGCTACTTCGCCCAGGTGCGTGGTCAGGGCACCGTCGGGTCGAGCACGATGCCCCACAAGGTCAACCCGATCCGCTTCGAGAACGCCGAGGCCAACCTCGAGGTCTCGAACGCCCTGCTCGACGTGCTCGCCTCGACGCTCGTCCAGAGCCGCCTGCAGCGCGACCTCACCGACTCCTCGATGCAGCGCAACATCGGCACCGCGTTCGGGCACAGCCTCCTCGCCATCGACAACGCGCACCGCGGTCTCGACGGTCTCGACGCCGTGCCGGCCGCGATGGCCGCCGACCTCGACGCCAACTGGGAGGTCCTCGGCGAGCCGGTGCAGTCCGCGATGCGCGCCCTCGGCGCCCGCGGCGTGCCGGGGATGGAGGAGCCGTACGAGCGGCTCAAGGAGCTGACCCGCGGCCGGCGCATCGGCCAGGACGACCTCGTCGCGTTCGTCCGCGGCCTCGGCCTGCCGGCGGACGTCGAGGAGCGCCTCGCCGCGATGACGCCGGCGACCTACGTCGGCCTCGCCCCGACCCTGGTGCGGCACCTGCCGTGAGCACGGCGGCGGTGGCCATCGTCCCGGCGCGGCTCGAGGACCCGCGGCTGGCCGGGCTCGTCGCCGAGCACCTCGCCGAGATGGAGCCCACCGCGCCGGCGTGCAGCCGCCACGCGCTCTCGCTCGAGCAGTTCCGCGACCCCGCCGTGCGGCTGTGGGTGGCCGAGTCGGCCGGCGCGCTCGTCGGGTCGGTGGCGCTCAAGGACCTCGGCGGCGGCCACCTCGAGCTGAAGACGATGCGGGTCGCGCCCTCGCTGCGGGGCTCCGGCCTCGGGCGGCGGCTGCTCGACCACGCGCTGGAGCAGGCGCGCGCGGCCGGCGCGACGCGGGTCAGCCTGGAGACCGGGTCCGGCGACGTCTTCGCCCCGGCGCGCGGCCTCTACCGGGCGCACGGGTTCGTCGACTGCGAGCCGTTCGGCGACTACCGCCCCGACCGCCACAGCACCTTCCTCACCCGCCCCCTCTGACCCTCCCAGCGTCCCCCGCCCCCGTACCCCGCCGACTCCTTCCGCTCCCCCTTCCCTGGACGTGTGTGAAGAACAGTCGTCATACCGACGTTCTTCACACACGTTCGCGGGAGGAGCGGAGGAGCCGCGGAAGATGGAGGCGGTCGCGGGGGGACGGCGGGCGTGGGAGGGTGGGGCCGTGTCCAGCACCGACCCGCGCCCCGTCGACCGCGACGACGTCGACGGCATCGCGATGGCCCTGCCCGACGTCACGCGCGAGGGCACCGAGAGCCACCCGTCCTACGCGGTGCGCGGCAAGGGCTTCGTCACGTGGCGCGGCCCCCGCAAGGACGCGGTCGACCCCGACACCGGGGAGCGGATGGACGACGTCATCTGCATCGTCGTGCCCGGCCCGGACGACAAGGAGTCGATCCTCCAGCTCGGCGAGCCCTGGTTCACGACACCGCACTTCGACGGCTACGACGCCGTCCTCGTCCGCGAGCGCGACCTCGGACGGCTGGACTACCTCGAGCTCGCCGAGATCATCACCGACGCCTGGGCCACCAGGGCGCCGAAGAAGCTCGTCAAGGAGCACCTGGGCTGACCCGGGCCGCACCCCCGAATGGCCGGTCGATACCCCATGGGGGTATCATCGAGGCATGACCACCTCCCCCGCGGCCGAGCCGGTCGTGCCCGGCTACTCCGAGACCAAGGACGCCCACCTGCGCCGCCTCAAGCGCATCGAGGGCCAGGTGCGGGGCATCGCCCGGATGGTCGAGAACGACACCTACTGCATCGACGTCCTGACCCAGGTGAGCGCCGTGACCCGCGCGCTGCAGGCCGTGAGCCTCGGCCTGCTCGAGGAGCACGTCGCCCACTGCGTCGTCGACGCCGCGCGCGAGTCGGACGAGGCCGCGACCGAGAAGGTCGACGAGGTCATCGCCGCCGTCACGCGCCTCGTGAGGAGCTGAGATGACGCAGACCGCCGACCGCCCCGCCGACGAGGTCCACGAGGTCGACCTCGCGATCTCCGGGATGACCTGCGCCTCGTGCTCGGCGCGCATCGAGAAGAAGCTCGGCCGCCTCGACGGGGTCGACGCCGTCGTCAACCTCGCGACCGAGAAGGCCACCGTCCGCTGGACCGGCCCGCTGACCGTCGCCGACATCGTCGCGACCGTGCAGCGCACCGGGTACGGCGCCGAGGTCCTCGGCGACGCCCCGGCCGCTGACGCCCCGGCCGCCACCACCTCGGACGACGCGTCCACCGACGTCACTGCGTCACCGGCGCCGCCCGCCGCCGACCCGGGTGCCGCGGTCGAGCGGGCCGTCGCACCGTCGACCCACCACCAGGTCTCCCGCCAGGACGACCTGCGCCGGCGCGCCGAGGTGGCCGCCCTCCTCACCGTCCCGGTCGTCGTCCTCGCGATGGTCCCCGGGCTGCACTTCACGGCCTCACCGTGGGTGCAGCTCGTCCTCGCGACCCCCGTCGTCGCGTGGGCCGGCTGGCCGTTCCACCGGGCCGCCGCGCTCAACGCCCGGCACGGCGCCTCGACGATGGACACCCTCGTCTCCCTCGGCGTCCTCGCCGCCTACCTCTCGTCCTTCGTCGTCACCGTGACCGGCCGCGCCGGCGGGATGGACGGCGACGGCGCGCACGTCTGGTTCGAGACCGCCACCGTCGTCACGACGTTCCTCCTCGTCGGACGCTGGATGGAGGCGCGCGCCACCGACCGCACCCGCGACGCGCTGCGCGGCCTGCTCGACCTGGGCGCCAAGGACGTCGCGGTCCTGCGCACCGACACCGCGTCCGGGGCCACCGTCGAGGAGCGCGTCCCCGTCGACCGGCTCGGCGTCGGCGACCGTTTCGTCGTCCGCCCCGGCGAGAAGGTCGCCACCGACGGCGTCGTCCGCGACGGGCGCAGCGCCGTCGACGCCTCGCTCGTCACCGGCGAGTCGGTACCGGTCGACGTCGCGCCGGGCGCCGAGGTCACCGGCGGCACGGTCAACACGACCGGCCGGCTCGTCGTCGAGGCCACGCGCGTCGGCGCCGAGACGACGCTGGCGGGCATCACCCGGATGGTCGAGCGCGCGCAGACGAGCAAGGCGCCGGTGCAGCGCCTGGCCGACCGCGTGTCGGCGGTGTTCGTGCCGGTCGTCCTCGCCGTCGCGGCCCTCACCTTCGTCGGCTGGTGGCTGGGGTCCGGCGACCCCGCCCGCGCGCTCGAGGTCGCCATCTCGGTCCTCGTCATCGCCTGCCCCTGCGCGCTCGGCCTCGCGACGCCGACGGCCCTGCTCGTCGGCACGGGGCGCGGCGCGCGGATGGGCATCCTCATCAAGGGCGCCGAGGTGCTCGAGGACACCCGGCGCATCGACACCGTCGTCCTCGACAAGACCGGCACCGTCACCTCCGGCGAGATGACGCTCGTCGACGTCGCCACCGCCGGCCGGCTGCCGAAGGACCAGGCGCTGCGGGCCGCCGCGGCCGTCGAGCAGGGCAGCGAGCACCCGGTGGCGCGGGCCGTCGTCGCGGCCGCCCGCTCCCGCGCCCTCGGCGTGCCGGAGGCCTCCGACTTCGAGGCGCTCCCGGGCGCCGGCGCGCGAGCCAGCATCAAGGGCACCGAGGTCGTCGTCGGGCGCGCCGACCTCTTCGACGAGGTGCCGCGCGAGATCGCGACCCCCGCCGCGGAGGGCACCTGCGTCTGGGTCGGGTGGGACGGCCGGGCCCGGGCCTCGCTGACCGTCGCCGACACCGTGCGGCGCAGCTCCGGGCGGGCCGTGCGTGCCCTCGACGAGTCCGGGCTGGTCTGCTACCTCCTGACCGGCGACCACGACCGGGCCGCGCTCACCGTGGCGCGCGACGTGGGCATCCCCGTCGGACGCGTCGTCGCCGACGTCCGGCCCGAGGACAAGCACGCGATGGTCGCCGACCTCCAGCGCCGCGGGCGGGTCGTCGCGATGGTCGGCGACGGCGTCAACGACGCGGCGGCGCTCGCGCAGGCCGACCTCGGCATCGCGATGGGCAGCGGCACCGACGTCGCGGCCGACGCCGCCGACATCGTCCTCCTGCGCTCGGAGCTGCCGGCGGTCGTCGACGCGATGGACCTCTCGCGGGCCACGCTGCGGACCATCCGCCAGAACCTCGGGTGGGCGTTCGGCTACAACGTCGCGGCGATCCCGCTCGCCATCGCCGGGGTGCTCAGCCCGATGGTCGCCGGCGCCGCGATGGCCGCCTCGAGCGTCCTCGTCGTGACCAACAGCCTGCGTCTGCGCCGCTGGACCCCCCGCGGCTGACCCGCCCGCCCTTCCGCACTGATTGCGAGTTCCGCCGCTCGACGCGCCGCCCAGCGGTGTGTCGGGCGGCGGAACTCGCAAGAAGTCGGCCCGAGGACGTGACGAGGCCCCCGCCGGATGGTCCGGCGGGGGCCTCGTCGTCGCGGGTGCGGGGCGTCAGACGACGACCTCGCCCTGCGGGGTGTCGAACGTGACGGCCATGAGCCCGGGGGTGCCGTGCGGCGCCACGAAGGAGAACTCGATAACCGACGAGGTGTAGTCGGCGGGCAGGCCGAGCCAGTCGCGGACGCGGTCGGGGTCACCGGCGATCGTCAGCGACTCGATGGTCACCTCGGTGTCGGCGTCCTCGGAGGGGTGCGGCGTGCCCTCCTCCCACGTGATGAAGAAGGGGAGCTGGGGGTCGGCCTGCAGACCCTTGACCCCGAGCTGGCGCCAGCGCAGCTCGACCCCGTCGGGGCGGTGCCGGTTGCCGTTGACGGCCTCGCGGCCGAGGCGCTGCTCCTGCTCGGCGATGTCGTCGACGCGGACGACCCAGCCCAGCCAGCCACCGCCGGCCTGGGAGCGCGCCCGGACGACCTGCCCGAAGGGCGCCTTGTCGCTGGCGGGGTGGTCGAGGACCTCGACGACCTCGACGTACCGCTCGTGGGCGAGCGGCAGGATGACGTTGCGCGTCCCGAAGCGCGGGTGGACTCCCCCGTCGACCGGCTCGACGCCGATCAGCTTCGCGAGACGCTCGGCCGTCGCGTGCACGCCATCGTGCTCGGCCGCGTAGACGACGTGGTCAACTCGCATGCCGTTCATGGTCGCACACGCGCGGGGGTGCTCTTGACCGGGGTCGGAGGGTACCGGCTCAGACGTCCCACCGGCCACAGCAGCCCCATCGCGTCGCATGACCACCGCCGGGGACGCCCGGGCCGCGGCGGCTCAGAAGCCACCGCGCCGCCGGGAGCCCGACGGTGTCCGCCGACGCCGCCAGCGGGCCAGCCGGGGCAGCACCTCCTCGTACCGCGCCGGGGCGAGGACGGCGCCGAGGGGATGCCCGTCGGGCAGGTCGGACGCGGCGAGCCGGGGGTACGCCTCGTAGAGGTCGACCCCGGTGAGGTACTGGTAGGCGTCGGGCGCCGCGGCCGCGAGCTCGTGCGCGAGGCGGACCTCGTCGCGGTCCGCCGGCAGGTACCCCGCAAGGGCGTCGGGCTCCGCGAGGACCTCGTCCACGACCTCAAGACCGTGGAAGAGCAGGTGCACGCGCAGGTCCGCGAAGAGGTCGTCGCCCATCGGGCCGATGGCGAAGTCGCCGGCGCACCACAGCGGGTGGACGAACATCCGCCGGTGCTGGCGCCCGCACTCGCGCTGGAAGGCGACGACCTCGTCGGGGCCCCGCGCGCAGAGGGTGTCGAAGAGCTCGACCGCCATCCGGTCGACGTCACCGCCACCTCGCGCGCGCACGCCGTCGACGATCTCGCACATCCGGTCCCGGTCCATGTCGGTCCACCTTCCAGAGGAGTCCCCGCCCTGCCGACCCTAGGTTCGCGGGTCTGCCCGGGTCACGACCCGACGGCGACGTCGGGCCGTTCCGCCGTCGCGGCGTCGGCCGAACGGCGACTCAGCCCTGGCGCTGACGCACCGCTTCGTAGAGCACGACCGCGGCGGAGACACCCGCGTTGAGCGAGTTGACCGTCCCCGCCATCGGGATGCGCACGCGCGCGTCGGCGGCCGCGAGCGCCGCGTCGGTCAGGCCCGTCTTCTCGGTGCCGACGGCCACGGCGACCCCGCCGGTCAGGTCGCACTCGGTGTGGAGCATCTCCGTGTCGGGAGTCGTCGCGACGAGCCGGATGCCCCGGTCGGCGAGCCAGGCGAGCACCTCGGGCAGCGGGGCGGAGGCGACCGGCACGGAGAAGACCGTGCCCTTGCTCGCGCGCACGACGTTGGGGTTGCCCCAGTCGGTGACGGGGTCGGCCGCGACGACCGCCGCGACCCCGGCGGCGTCGGCGCTGCGCAGGACCGAGCCGAGGTTGCCCGGCTTCTCGAGGCCCTCGAGGACGACGACCAGCGGGTCCTCGGGCAGGTCGAGGGCCCGCAGCGGCGTGCCGGCGACCGGGACGACGGCGATGAAGCCGTCGGGCCCCTCGCGGTAGGCGACCTTCTCGAAGGCCGCGCGCCCGCAGCGGATCGTGCTCGCCCCGAGGTCGCGGACCCGCTCGACGAGCGCCAGCTGCGCGTCGGCGTCGAGCATCAGCTCGGGGCAGTACAGGAGCGTGCGCGGCCGCACGCCGGCGTCGACGGCGAGCAGCAGCTCGTCGTAGCCGTCGACGACGGTCAGCCCCTCGGCCTCGCGGGCCCGGCGGCGCCGGAGCGCGGCGACGGCCTTGAGGCGCGGGTTGGTCGCGGAGGTGACGTGGAGCTCGGCCATGGCGCGCCCAGCATCCCACGCGCCGGCGGGGCCCGCGCCCACCGCGGCCCGCCCCGGGTGCGGTAGACATGCCGGATGACCAGCACCGACGAGGCGGCCCCGTCCCGCACGCGCACCCGCCGCCTCGGGCGGGCCGCCCTCTACGCGCTGGTCACCGGGCTCGTGCTCTTCGGGGTCGGGTTCCTCGTCCGCAGCCGCTGGGACCCGCTGATCAGCCTCGACGACGACGTCATCACGCGGCTGACCGACGTCACCCGGGCCCACCCCGGGCTGCGCGAGGCATTCATCGTGTGGCAGGCCGTGAGCCAGCCCGTCAACCTCCACGTCGTCGGCACCCTCGTCTGCCTCTGGGTCTGGCTGCGCAAGGGAATGCGGACGCGGGCCTGGTGGGCGTTCGCGACGCTCATGCTGTCGTGGTTCGTCGGTCTCGTCGCCAAGTACGTCTTCCAGCGCGCCCGGCCCGTCGTCGAGGACCCGGTCTCCGAGGCGCCGGGGTACTCCTTCCCGTCGGGGCACGCCGTCAACTCGGCGGCGTGGGTGGCGGTCCTGCTCATCCTGCTGTGGCCGCTCCTGCGGACCCGGGCCTCCCGCACGGTCGCCGTCGTCCTCGGCGCGGCCGTCGTCGTCGTGACGGCGCTGGACCGGATGTTCCTCGGCGTGCACTACCCGAGCGACGTGACCGTCGGCGTCCTCACCGGGACCGGCCTCGTCCTCGCCTCGTACGCGGGCTACACCGGCTGGAACCCGCGCGACCCCGACGACGCCCGCGACCCCGACACGACGCGCCACCCGGCCGACACCGACGTCGCCTCCGACCGTTCCGCCTCTCGCCAGGAGCCCTGATGTCCTTCCTCACCCGCTGGGACGACGACACGTCCCGCCCCACGTTCGGCTCGGCCCTGCGCGACGCGGCCGTCCGCGCCGTCCTCCCCGGCGTCGGCGTCTTCGCCGTCATCGTCGCCATCGGGCTGGTCATCATGGGCCCGCTGCGCGGCTTCGAGGGCGAGAACGCGGTGAGCCGCTGGTTCCAGGACCGCCGCACCCCCGTCGGCGAGAGCATCACCAACGTCATGTCGATGATCGGCAACACCGAGTACGTCATCGCCGTCGCCGTGCTCGTGGCGCTCGTCGTGCTGTGGCGCACCCGGCAGTGGTGGTTCGCCGTCGTCCCGCTGCTCGCGATCTCGCTGCAGGCGACGATCTTCGTCATCGCGACGGCCGTCGTCGGGCGCCCCCGCCCCACGGTCGAGCGCCTCGACCCGACGCCGCCGACGTCGAGCTACCCCAGCGGGCACGTCGGCGCGTCGACCGCGCTGTACGTCTCGTTCGTCCTCATGGCCACCCGCATCCCGAACCTCGCCGTGCGCCGGGCGGTCATCGCCGTGTGCGTCCTCGTGCCGCTCGCGGTGTCGTTCGCGCGCCTCTACCGGGGCGCGCACCACGTGACCGACATCGTCGTCGGGCTGGCCAACGGGATCGTGTGCGCCGCGCTCGCGTGGGGCTACCTGCGTCGCGACACCGGGACGTCGGCGGACGGGTCGCGCGACCGGCAGGCTCAGAGCCGCGCGTAGCGCGCGCGGGCAAAGGAGTAGACGCCGTACGCGGCGATGCCGAGCGCGACGACGGTGAGGACCACCGGCCCACCGGCCATGTCCTTGAGCGACTTGAGCGCCCCGTCGAGGCCCTGCGCCTTGTCGGCGTCGTGCTGCACCGCGGCGACGAGGAAGAACACGCCGACGACGACGAGCGCGACGCCCTTCGCGACGTAGCCCGCGCGGCCGGCCTGGACCGCCCAGTCCCCGGGGTGCTCGGTGAGGTCGCCGAGGAACTTCTTCTTCCAGCCCTTGTAGACGTGGTACCCGGCGATGCCGAGGACGACGAGACCGAGCGCCCCGACGAGGACCTGGCCGGCGGGGCTGCCCATGAGCACCTGGGTGGCGTCCTCGGTGTCCTTCTCGCTCGAGCCGTTCGACCCGAGCGCGACGACCTTGAACGCCGTCCAGGCGAAGAACAGGTACATGACGCCCTTGGCGGCGAGCTTGAGCCGGTCGGTCACCTCGCCGTGGCTGATGGCGCCCTCGGTGAGGTTCCAGAGCCCCAGGAGGGCGAAGCCGACGACGGCGACCCAGAGGAGGAACGGTCCGGTCGTGGAGCCGGCGACCGTCGAGAGGGCCCCGGACTGGTCCGCGCTCTGCGAGCCGGAGCTGCCGATGCCCCAGGCGATCTTGACGGCCAGGTAGGCGATGACGAGGTGCAGCACCCCGAGGACGGCGTACCCCACCCGTGCGCCCCACTCGACGACAGGACTCTCGTTGGCCTCACGGGTGACACGGGAGACGTCGGCGCTGCTCATGGCAGGCCACCCTGCCACTCCCGGGGAGCCGGCGTCGAGATCCGCCCCCTCGGATGTCAGCGGAGCGAGTCGAGGACCGCCACGAGCCCGTGCTCGTCGACGTGGCCGGTGACCTCGTCGGCCGCCTCCTTGACCTCGTCGGGCGCGTTGTCCATCGCGACCCCGCGGGCCGCCCAGCGCAGCATCTCGAGGTCGTTGCGCTGGTCGCCGACGGCCACGGTGGCGCCGGGCTCGACGCCGAGGCGACGCCGGACCACCTCGAGCGCGGCGGCCTTGGAGACGCCCTCCGGCGTGATGTCGAGCCAGGCGCTCCAGCCGACGGCGTACTCGACGCCGTGCAGGCCGATGCGCTCGGTGCCCGCGAGGAACTCCTCGCTCGAGCTCTCGGGGTCGCGGATGGTCAGGCGCGTCACCGGGTGGGCCATCAGCTCCTCGAAGGGGACGACCTGCGGCGTGCCGTCGAGCTCGCCGTCGGGGAACGGGGCGGAGACCTTGAAGCCGACGCCGAGCTCCTCGACCGCGACGAGCGCGCTCGGGAACTCCTCGCGCAGGACGCGCAGGGCGGGGGCGGGGTCGAAGGTCACCGCCTCGAGGACCTCGTAGCCGTCGGGGAGGGCGGGGTCGAGGCGCAGGGTGATGGCGCCGTTGGCACAGACGGCGTACCCGTCGACGAGGCCGAGCTGGTCGAGGACCGGCAGCGTGCCGAGGACGCCGCGGCCGGTGGCCATCGTCACGTGGTGGCCGGCGTCGAGGACGGCGCGCACCGCGCTGCGGACGGGGTCGTGGAGGCGGCCGTCGTGGTCGACCGTCGTGCCGTCGATGTCGAGGCACACGAGGTGTGGAGTTCTCATCGCCGCCCACGCTACCGACGTGGCGTGAACGGCGGGTGTCCGCGTCACGGACCGGCGACGACCCCGCACGTGCGGGCTTTCCGAGCCCGTCGCGCCATCCCGACAGCGATGACCCCGCACGTGCCGGCTTCCGAGCCCGGGGCCCTGTTCCGACCGCGATAACCCCGCACGTGCGGGCTTGGCGGGGCCGGCACCCGCTTCCGACCGCGATAATCCCGCAGGTGCCGGCTTCCCGAGCCCGGGCCCTGTTCCGACCGCGATAACTCCGCACGTGCGGGCTTGGCGAGGCCGGCGCCCGTTTCCGACCGCGACAACCCCGCACGTGCGGGCTTCTCCGTCAGGGGCGGGGGCGGCCGAGCTTCCAGTAGGCGCAGAAGAACACGTCGCGCCGGTCGGCGCCGTGGCGGACGAGGACGCGCCGGGCGCCGGCGGCGAGCGAGGCCTCGCCGCACGCCCATCCGTAGGCGACCGGGCCGGGTCGTCGGGTGAGCTCGGCGTCGAGGGCCGACAGCACGGCGCTCCCGGGCCGGCCCCGGCGCACGTGGACGCGGGCTTCGCCGAGGTCGTAGGCGTCGAGCACGCGCGGGTCGGCGACCTCGACGTGCACCTCGACCCCGTGGTCGCGGGCGTCGTCGGCGCCGCCCCACGCGTCGAGGATGGCCGCGACCGACGGCACCGCGGTCTCGTCGGCGACGAGCACCTGACGGCCGCCCGCCTCGAACCCGCGGTAGAGCGCCCCGCTCGCCCGGATGCCGACGGCGTCCCCGGGCCGCGCGCGCGAGACCCACGAGGAGCCGGGGCCGCTGTCGCCGTGCGTCACGACGTCGATGTCGACCCGTCCGCGGACGGGGTCGTGCTCGCGGATCGTGTACCAGCGCAGCGCGGGCCGCCAGGCGGGCGGCAGCGCGGCGACGGTGGCACGGACGTTGACCGGCTCGGGGTCGGGCAGGACGAGCGGCGCGCCGGGCGGCGGCATGAGCAGCCCGACGTACTCGTCCGGGCCGCACGGCACGAAGTCGCGCAGTCCCGCTGCCTCGCACACGAGCCGACGCATCCCGGCCCCGAGGTCGTGCACCTCCGCGACGGTCGCCGCGAACTGCGGGAAGTCGGCGCGAACGATGCCGGTCGAGGCGTCCGTGCGGCGCTCGCGGGCCACGGCGCTCACGACACCCTCCGGCGCGGCAGGACGACGGGCGTCCCGGTCTCCGGGTCCTCGATGACCCGCGCGGACACCCCGAACACGGTCTCGACGACCGCGGGGGTCACTACCTCGTGCGGCGTGCCCTCGGCGACGACCCGGCCGTCGCGCATCGCGACGAGGTGGTCGGCGTAGCGGGCGGCCATCGCGAGGTCGTGCAGCACCATGACGACGGTCGTCCCGTCGTCGTCGCACAGCCGGCGCACGAGGTCGAGGACGTCGAGCTGGTGGGCGATGTCGAGAAACGACGTCGGCTCGTCCAGAAGGAGGACGGGCGTCCGCTGCGCGAGGACCATCGCGAGCCAGACCCGCTGCCGCTGACCGCCGCTCAGGCTGTCGACGGGCACACCGGCGAGGTGCACGAGGTCGGTGCGTTCGAGCGCGTCGGCCACGGCGACCTCGTCGTCGCGGCCCCACGTGCGGAAGAGCCCGTGGTGGGGATGCCGCCCGCGCTCGACGAGCTCGAGGACGGTGACCCCCTCGGGGACGATCGGCTGCTGCGGCAGCAGCCCGAGCCGACGCGCGACCTCGCGTGTCGGCAGCGACCCGATCTCGTCGCCGTCGAGGAGCACCTGCCCGCCGCGCGGCCGCAGCAGGCGGCCGAGCCCCCGCAGGAGCGTCGACTTGCCGCAGCCGTTCGGTCCGACGACGGCCGTCGTGCGGCCGGTCGGCACCACGAGGGTCAAGCCGTCGACGACGACCCGGTCGTCGTAGGCCAGCCGCAGGTCGCGGGCGGCGAGGCGGGAGCCGGCCGGCGCCTCCGCCGGGTGCTGGGGCACGCGGGGTGCGGTCTCGGTCACGGTCATCGGCCCTCCTGGGACGTGGGACGGGAGTGGAGCATCCAGAGCAGGACCGGGGCACCGAGCAGGCCGGTGACCAGTCCCACCGGCAGCGCGGTGCCGGGGACGGCGTAGGCGGCGGCGTAATCGGCTGCGACGACGACGACGGCGCCGACGAGGGCGGCGACCCCGACCGACGGCCGACCGGGGACGAGCCGGCGGGCGATGGGGCCGCTGAGGAACCCGACGAACGCGACCGGCCCGACGACCGCCGTGGCCGCCGCGACGAGCCCGACGACGAGGACGGTGACGCCGACCCGCAGGCGCGCGACGCGCACCCCGAGGGCGGCGGCGAGGTCGTCGCCGAGGCCGAGCACCGGCAGCCGCCCGGTGGCGACGAGGAGCAGGGGCAGGAGCACGGCGTCGACGGCGAGCAGGCGCAGGATGTCGGCCCACGTGACGGTGTTGAGGCTGCCGCTGAGCCAGACCAGGGCGTCCTGCGCCTGGTAGATGCTGGCGCGCACGAGCAGCCAGTGCACGAGCGCCGACAGGCCCGCCGCGAGGGCGACGCCGACGAGGACCATCCGGCCGGTGGCCCCGCCACGCCCCCCGGCCTGGGACAGGATGAGCAGCGCCGCGAGGACCGACCCGGCGAGGGCCGCGAGCGTGACGGGCGTACCGCGCACCCCGAAGGCGACGACGACGAGCACCGCGCCCGCGCTGGCACCGAGGGTGATGCCGAGGACGTCCGGGCTGGCCAGCGGGTTGCGCAGCATCGTCTGGAACGCGGCGCCGGCGGACCCGAAGGCCGCGCCGGCGAGGACCGCCATGAGGGCGCGGGGCAGCGTGGACTCGAGGAGGACGAAGGACGCCCCGGGGATCGGCTCGCCGCCGATGATGCGGACGGCGTCGACGAACGACACACGGTAGTCGCCGAGCAGGGCCCGGACGAGGACGAGCGCGACGACGAGCAGGAGGAGGACGCCGACGACGAGACGACGGCGACGCCGGGGGCCGCGACGGGCCCGGGCCAGGGCGCCGGCGGTCGCGGCGGGGTCACGGACCTCGTTCTCGCGCAGAGCGGTCGACATCAGAGCCCCCTGACGCGGCGGACGACGAGAACGAGGACGGGCGCGCCGAGCACCGCGCAGACGATGCCGACCTGGACCTCCGACGGCGGGGCCACCAGGCGCCCCACGACGTCGGCGAGGACGACGAAGGTCGGGCCGAGCAGGGCCGAGACGAGGAGCACGCGCCGGTGCCCGACCCCGACGAGGACGCGGACCAGGTGGGGCACGACGAGCCCGACGAAGGCGATCGGCCCGGCGAGGGCCGTGGCGGTGGCGGCGAGCAGCACCGCGCCGGCCGCGGCGAGCCCGCGGTGCAGCACGACGTTCTGGCCGAGACCGCGGGCGAGGTCGTCGCCGAGCGCCACGGCGTCGAGGGTCGGCCCGGAGGTCAGGGCGAGCACGGCACCGACGAGGAGGAACGGCAGGACGTCGAGCACCTGGCCGGCGTCCCGGCCGGCGACCGAGCCGACCTGCCAGAACCGGAAGCTGTCGAGCGAGCCGCGGTCGGTGACGAGCACGGCGCCGATGAGGCTTTGCGCCAAGGCCATCACCGCCGCACCGGCGAGCGCCATCGAGACCGGTGCGCCGGCCCGCGGCGCCATGAGGGTGAGCGACTGCACGAGCACGGCGACGACGAGGGTGCCGACGATCGCGGCGACGACGTAGCCGCCGACGGAGTCGAGGCCGAGGAAGCGGATGCCGAGGACGACCGCCAGCGCGGCCCCGGAGTTGAGGCCGAGGATGCCCGGTTCGGCGATCGGGTTGCGGCTCAGGCCCTGGAGGACGACGCCCGAGAGCGCGACGGCCGCACCGACGACGAGGCCGATGACGGTGCGGGAGACGCGCGAGTCGACGATCGCGGCCGTCTCGGGGTCGGCACCACCCCCGGTCAGCGCCTCGAGGACGGCACCGGGCGCGAGGTGCTGCACCCCGAGGAGGAGCGAGGCCGCGACCGCCGCGAGGACGACGAGCGCCGACCCCGCCAGGGCCCACGGGAGCGCGACGCGTGCCGACCCGCCCCGCGACCCCCCTGCGGGGGCGGGCCGGGTCGGCGGCGCGGCGGTGGTGGTCACGCGGACGGCTCGCCCTTGACCGCGGAGACGAGCTTGGGCAGGAAGTCCTCGACGGCCGTGCGGACCGACAGCGGGCTGGGCAGCGACATCGAGAGGGCGACCTCGTTGTCGGCGCTCGCCACGTAGTGGCCGTCCTCGAGCGCCGGGATGCGGCCGATGAGCGCGTTCTTGCGCAGCTCATCGGCGCCGGCGCCCTGCTCGGCGTAGAAGACGACGACGTCGGCCTGCAGGCTCGACGCCTTCTCGGCGCTGAGGTTGGCGGTGAACGCGGAGGGGTCCTTCGCGCTGAGCTCGGCGACCGTCGGGGAGTCGGCGAACCCGAACTCGCGCAGCATCTGCGGGCGCAGGTCGGAGGTCGTGTAGAGGCCGATCGTGCTGAGGTCGGTGGGCGTGAACCAGGCCCAGGCGGCGGTCTTGCCCTTGATCTCGGGGTTGGCGGCGACGGCGTCGGCGATGGTCTTCTCGGTGCTCGCGGTCAGCGCGGCCGCCTCCGACGGCTTGCCGACCGCCTGACCGATCGCCGCCACCTGGTCCTGCCACGGCGTCCCCCACGCCTTCTCGGTCCACGGCACGGTCGGGGCGATCTTGGAGAGCTTGTCGTAGTCCTCCTGCGTCACACCGGAGCTGAGGCCGAGGATGAGGTCCGGGGTGGTGGCCGCGATGTCGTCGAACGGGAGGCCGGCGGAGTCGTCGTAGCGGGTCATCCCGGAGGTGTCGGCGCCGATCTCCTCGACCTGCTCGTCGAACCAGTCGGTCGAGCCGGCGTCGTTGCCTCCCCACGTGATCTTCGGGGCGCCGACCGGGACGATGCCGAGGGCGGCGAGGGTGTCGGCGTCGGCCCACCCGACGGTCGCGATGCGGGTCGGGGCCTTCGTCACCGTCGTCGAGCCGTAGGCGTGCTCGATCGTCACGGGGAAGGCGGCCGCGTCGGCGGTGGCGGCGGTCGACGCGCTCGGGGCCGAGGCCCCGGTCGGGCCGGTCGAGCAGGCGGCGAGGACGAGGGCGGCTGCGGCGAGGGGGGCGGCGGTGAGCAGCCGGCGACGCGAGGGCACGATGGACTCCAGTCGGGTGAGGCTTGCCTTACTTAGGTGAGCCTCACCTTAGCGGCCGGCGCTGTGCCGCCGTCAACCTCCCCCGCCATCGGGACCGCGCATGCGCCCCTCCCCGGCAGTGACCCCGTCGAGTGAACAGAACACGCCGTGCGCGGCGGACCACGGACGGCGGGGTCTGGTGACGCGACGGGGGGGGGGGCGACGCGGGGGCCACCCAGGCCTGCTTCATCGAGAGCTTGCCGCTCGTCTGGAGCAACGCCCGTCGGTAGAGGCGCTCGGCCACCCGGAGGACGAGCACCGCCGTGGCCACGAGCACGGCGAGGGCGACGACGGCCTCCCACCACTGCGCCGTCCCCTCGAGGACGCGCGTCGGCATGAGCACGGCCGAGAACGGCGGCACGTACGAGGCGACGACCTTCGCCGTCCCGTCGAGGAAGAGCGACCCGAAGAACACCGCCATGACGAGCATGGTCAGCGGGGTCGCGGTGCTCTGGACCTCCTCGGTCCGCGAGGCGAGCGCCCCGGCGACGGCCCACAGCGCGGCGAGGGCGACGAAGCCGGCGACGAAGAACACGAGGAACCAGACGACCGGCCCGCTGACCGCCGTCACGAGCGACGCGTACGGCGTGAGCGACAGCCCGACGAGCCCGACCCCGGCGTAGAGGAGCATCTGGGCGATGGCGAGCACGCTGTTGCCGACGATCTTGCCGATGAGCAGCTGCCGCACCGGGATCGAGGTCGCGATGATCTCGACGATGCGCGACTGCTTCTCCTCGACGACGCTGTTGGCCAGCGTGATGCCGAAGGTCAGCGTCGCGATGTAGAAGAGGAAGGCGAACGCGAAGGCCACGCCCTGCGCGAGGCCGGCCTTCTCGGCGTCGCCGGTGAGCAGCGAGGTCGTCACCCGGCTGCCGGCCTCGAGCCGCTCGACGCTCGTCCCGAGCTCGCCGGCCTGCTGCTCGAGCGTCGCCTGCCGGACCACTTCCTGCGTGACCCGCGTCAGGCCGTCCTGCGACTCGGTGTCGGAGGTCAGCACCCACCCGCCGCCGACGCGGTGCAGCCACGCGTCGGCGTCACCGGACGTCACGAGCGCGCGGGCGGCGGCGTCGTCGGCCACGGGGTCGACGCTCACCTCCACGCCGTCGTCGATGCCGGTCGCGGACGACGCGAGCCGGTCGGCCATCGCCCGGTCGGCGCTCGTCGCGGCGACCGTGTAGGTGCTCGTGCGCTCGGCGCTCCAGGCCTGCCAGCCCATGAACGCGGCGATGAGCACGAGGGTCACGACGGTGCCGATGACGAACGCGCGGTCGGTCAGCTTGACGACGACCTCGCGGCGGGCGACGAGCGTCCACGCCGCGCGGCCGGCGACCGGCTCGTCGGTGACGGAGGTCTGGGGGGGCGTCAGCGTCGTGGTCATCAGGCGGCCACCTCTCGGTAGATGTCGGCCAGGGCCGGTCGGACGGGGGCGAACTCGTGGACGGCGCCGCGTCCCGCCGCCTCGCGCAGGACCGCCTGCTCGGCGCCCTCCTCGAGGACCTCGACGAGGGCGGTGCGTCCGTCGACGTCGACGACGTGGATGCCGCGCACCTCGCGCACCCAGCCGGCGTCACGGTCGAGGGTCAGGCGGTAGCGGACGGGACCGCGCGAGCGCAGCTCGTCGGCGCCGCCCGAGGCGACGACGCGCCCCCGCGAGAGGATGACGAGGCGGTCGCAGAGGCGCTCGACGAGGTCGAGCTGGTGGCTCGAGAACAGCACCGGCACACCGGTGCTCGCGTGCTCACGCAGCATGTCGGCCATCGAGTCGACGGCCGTCGGGTCGAGGCCGGAGAACGGCTCGTCGAGGATGAGCGCCGTCGGCCGGTGCAGCAGTGCGGCGACGACCTGCACCTTCTGCTGGTTGCCGAGGCTCAGCTCCTGGAGCCGGTCGCCCGCACGGCCGTCCAGCCCGAACCGCTCGAGGTGCTCCTGCGCCGCACTGCGCGCCGCCGCCGCCTCCATCCCCTTGAGCTGGGCGAGGTAGACGAGCTGGTCGAGGACGCGCTGCTTCGGGTAGAGGCCGCGCTCCTCCGGCATGTAGCCGAAGCGCCGCTGGTCCTGCGCGGTCACCGGTCGGCCGCGCCAGCGCACCTCCCCCCCGTCGATGCCGAGGACGCCCATGACCATCCGCATGGTCGTCGTCTTGCCCGCCCCGTTGCCGCCGACGAAGCCGGTGAGGATGCCGTCGCGGACGTCGAAGCTAACGCCGTCGACGGCGGTCGTGTCACCGAAGCGCCGGGTGAGTCCCTTGATCTCCAACATGCCTCCGACGCTAGGCGCCCGCGGCCGTCGGCGGATCCCCCCGTGGGTGGGTTCAGCCCTCCGCCGGGGTGATGAGGCCGGCCTCGTGCGCGAGGACGACGGCCTGCACGCGGTCGCGCAGCTGGAGCTTGGCGAGGCAGTTCGACACGTGCGTCTTGACCGTCGCCTCCCCGAGGAAGAGCGTGCGCGCGATCTCGCCGTTCGACAGGCCGCGCCCGACGAGGACGAGCACCTCGCGCTCGCGCTCGGTCAGCCGGTCCAGGCCGGGCGGGTCGGGGCGGCGCGGGGCCGGGCGCTCGCTCGTCATCCGCTCGATGACCCGGCGCGTCACCTCCGGCGCGAGGATGCCCGAGCCGGAGCCGACGACGCGGACGGCCTCGACGAGCTGCTCCGGTTCGGCGTTCTTGAGGAGGAAGCCGCTGGCCCCGGCGTCGAGCGCGTCGAAGAGGTAGTCGTCGCGGTCGAAGGTCGTGAGGACGACGACCCGGCCGAGGTCCTCGGCGACGATCCGCCGTGTCGCCTCGATGCCGTCGAGCACGGGCATCTGCACGTCCATGAGGACGACGTCGGGCCGGGTCTCGCGGGCGACGACGACGGCCTCGGCCCCGTTCGCGGCCTGGCCGACCACCTCGAGGTCGTCCTCGACCGAGAGCATCATCGTGAAGCCCGAGCGGACCATCGCGTGGTCGTCGACGAGGAGCACCCGCAGCGGTGCGGCAGCCGCGGTCGCGCCGCTCTCGCCGGTCACTGCTCCACCACCTCGGCGTCGGGCAGGCCGTCCGGGCTGTCGGGGACGCCGGGCGCGGCCTCGCGCCACGGGTAGCGGGCCCGGACCCGGTAGCCGCCGGTCGGTCGGGGTCCGATCTCGACGGTGCCGCGGTGCGAGGCCGTCCGCTCGCGGATGCCGAGCTGCCCGAGGCCGCTGCCGGAGGTGCCGGCGCGCGGGCGGCCGTCGTCGACGACCTCGACCTCGGCGAACCCGGCGACGTCGTCGAGCCGGACGACGACCGAGACGCGGGTGGCCGTCGAGTGCTTCTCGACGTTGGTCAGCGCCTCCTGCACCGTGCGGTGGATGGAGTGGGCCAGCGGCGTGCCGAGCCGGGACGCGGCCCCGGGCCGGGCCTCGACGACGTCGAGCGCCACCCGGCGACCCGGTGTCGTGCAGGCCGCGACGAGGTCGGGCAGCTGGGCGAGGCCCGGCTGGGGCGCACGCCCGGGTCCGGCGTCGTCCGACGTGGTGCTCGGCCGCTCGACCTCGCGCAGGGTGCCGAGGAGGCCGCGCATCGACGTCACCGCCTCCCGCGAGGACCCCTCGATGCCGGCGAGCGCCGTCCGCGTCGCCTCCGGGTCGCGGTCCATGACCCGCCGGGCGGCCGCGGCCTGGATGCCGATGACCGACACGTGGTGGGCGACGACGTCGTGCAGCTCGCGCGCGATGCGCAGCCGCTCCTCGGTGACGGCGCGCTGGCGCAGCGCCTCGGTCTGGGCCGTGATGGTCGCCGCCTGCCGCTCGAGCACCGCGCGGTCGCGCGCCGAGCGCCACTGCAGCTGGCCGATGACGACCGCCCCGCCGAAGTACACGACGTTGATGACGAGGGTGAGCAGGACCGCCGCGGGGATCTGCCCGAGGACCCCGTAGCGCTCGCCCGCAGTGGTCTCGTCGACGTAGTCCTGCGCCGCGTTGCCGAGGGCGAACTGGAGCGCGATCCACGTGAACATCACGACGACGATGACCCCGACGACGACGAGCATCCAGCGGCGGTCGCGCGCCCACGCCACCCCCGACATGAGGGCGACGAAGTAGATGACCTGCATCGTGAACTGGCCCATGACCATCGGCATCGTCACGCCGACGACGATCATGTGGACGGCGGCGAGCGCGGCGACGGTGACCGGCCACCGGCGCCGGCCGACGAGCAGCCCGGCGCCGGTGGCGACGGCGAGCCACTGCACCCACCACGGGGCGCCGGTCTCGCGGAGCACGCCGACGCTGCGGACGAGCTCGAGCGCGACGAGGCCGAAGACCCCGATGGCGACCGCCCAGACGACGTCGGCGCGGCCGACCGGCGGTCGCGGCCGCTGCCAGGTCTCGTCGGCCCCGAACCACCCGGCGACGCGGGCGAGGACGGGTCGCGCGGGCTGCGCGGGGCGCACGGGGCTGGGCATGGCGACCAGCCTAGGTCGGGACCGCCGCGCGCGGCCTCCCCCGCGAGGCGGAGCCGTCCCCGGCCCACCGGACTAGGGTGCGACGGTGGCCACCGCCGAGGAGATCGCCTCCTTCCCCGACGACACCCCGCCCCCCGGCGCCTCCCCGTGGGTCGCCGGCGGACCCTCCCCGATGGTCGCCGTGGTCGACGCGGACCCGGCGTGGCCGACCTGGTTCGAGCGCCTCGACGGGCTCGTCCGCGACGCCCTCGGGCCCCGGGTCCTGCAGCTGGACCACATCGGCTCGACGTCGGTCCCCGGCCTGCCCGCCAAGCCCGTCATCGACCTCGACCTCGTCGTCGCGGACCCCGACGACGAGGACCACTACGTGCCCGCGCTCGAGGCAGTGGGCTTCGTCCTCTGGGTGCGCGAGCCGTGGTGGGACGGCCACCGCCTGCTGCGGCACGCGGACCCGGCGGCCAACCTCCACGTGTTCGGGCCCGACAGCGCCGGTCCGTGGCGCGACCGCGTCTTCCGCGACTGGCTGCGCACGCACGACGACGACCGCGACCGCTACGCCGCCGCCAAGCGCGAGGCGTCCGACGCCGCGGTCGGGGCCGGCGAGCACGCGATGCAGTACAACGCCCGCAAGCAGGAGGTGTTGCGCGACATCGCGCGCCGGGCCTTCGCCGCCGCCGGGCTGCCCGTGCGCTGACGCCGGTGCCGCCGTCGGCGGGACCCCGGCCGCTAGCGTGTCGATTCCGCCGGCCCCCGCTCGTCATCGGGACGTGGGGCGGCTCGACGGCGGGCCGCCGTGACGGAAGGACGAGTGATGGCCGAGTACCTCCTGTACTTCAACCAGCAGTGGGTCGGGGAGCACCCCGCCGAGTGGTTCGCGTCGAGGGCGCCCCTCGCGCTGGCCGTCGTCGACGAGATGCGCGCCGCCGGCGTCTACGTCTTCGCCGGCGGCCTCGAGGAGGACGCCCCGGTCTACTCCGTGGACCCGACAATCGGCGACGAGGTGGTCGTCACCGACGGCCCGTACGTCGAGACGCAGGAGTTCCTCGGCGGGTTCGCGGTCGTCGACGTGCCCGACGACGCGGCCGCCCGGGAGTGGGGCGCCCGCATCTCCGCGGCCTGCGGCTGGCCGCACGAGATCCGGCGGTTCGGCAGGAACCCGGACCTCCCGACCTGACCGGCCGGGGTGGCCGGGGCGGGGCGGGTCAGCGGACGGGCGTCAGGACGTCGAGGCCGACGACCGGCCGCAGCGCCTCGGGGACGACGACCGACCCGTCGGCCTGCTGGTGGTTCTCGAGGATGGCGACGAGCCAGCGCGTCGTGGCGAGCGTGCCGTTGAGCGTGGCCGCCACCTCGTTGCCCGCCTCGCCCTTGAAGCGGGTGTTGAGCCGCCGCGCCTGGAAGGTCGTGCAGTTCGAGGTCGAGGTCAGCTCGCGGTAGCGGCCCTGCGTGGGCACCCATCCCTCGCAGTCGAACTTGCGCGCGGCCGGCCCGCCGAGGTCGCCCGCGGCGGTGTCGATGACCCGGTAGGGCACCTCGACGAGCGCGAGCATCTCCTTCTCGAGGGCGAGCAGGCGCTCGTGCTCGGCGGCGGCGTCCTCGGGACGGCAGTAGACGAACATCTCGATCTTGTTGAACTGGTGCACGCGGATGATGCCGCGGGTGTCCTTGCCGTACGAGCCGGCCTCGCGGCGGTAGCACGTCGACTGGCCGGCGTAGCGGACCGGGCCGGCCGAGAGGTCGACGACCTCGTCGGCGTGGAAGCCCGCGAGCGCGACCTCCGAGGTTCCGGTCAGGTAGAGGTCGTCGGCCTCGAGCCGGTAGACCTCGTCGGCGTGGTGGTCGAGGAAGCCGGCGCCGGCCATCACCTCGGGCTTGACGAGCGTCGGGGTGATGAGGGGGACGAATCCGAGGCCGATCGCCTTCTGCATCGCGAGGTGCAGCAGACCCATCTCGAGCCGGGCGCCGACGCCCTTGAGGAAGTAGAAGCGCGAGCCGGCGACCTTGGCGCCGCGCTCCATGTCGAGCGCGTCGAGGCCCTCGGCGAGCGCGAGGTGGTCCTTCGGCTCGAAGCCCTCGGCCGCGAAGTCGCGCGGGGTCCCGACCTCCTCGAGCACGACGTAGTCGTCCTCGCCGCCGGCCGGCACCTCGGGCTCGACGACGTTGCCCATCGTGCGCATGAGCGCGTCGAGCTCGGTCTGGGCGTCGTCGGCCGCGGCCGAGAGCGCCTTGACCTCGGCGGCGATCTCCTTGGTGCGGGCCAGGAGCGCCTGCTTCTCGTCGCCCTGGGCGCGGGCGACGTCCTTGCCCATCGACTTCTGCTCGGCGCGCAGCCGTTCGTAGGCGGTGAGCGAGGAACGGCGGCGCTCGTCGGCGGCGAGCACGGCGTCGACGACGCCGTCGTCCTCACCGCGGGCGCGCTGGCTCGCGCGCACCGTGTCGGGGTCCTCCCGGAGCAGCCTGATGTCGATCACGCGGCGAGTCTAACGACGCGGTCGGGGCCGCCTCCTCCGTGTTTCCCGGTACCGGCCGCGCCCGGCTCAGTCGGGGCGGCCGGTGACGAGCAGGCCGGTGCCGAGGCCGACCATCATGAGCCCGCCGACGCCACCGACCCGCTCCATCCGGCGCGGGGACGAGGCGAACCACTCGCGGAACCGCGAGGCGGCGAGCGCCACCGCGCCGTCTCCCGCCAGGGCGACGACCGCGAACACCGCCCCGAGGACGAGGAGCTGGAGCGCGACCGGCCCCGTGCGGTCGACGAACTGCGGCAGCAGCGCCATGAAGAACACGAGCGACTTGGGGTTGGTCACGCCGACGACGTAGCCGGCCCGGACCGCGTGCGAGGCCGGCGCGGCCGGCAGCCCGGAGGACAGCGCCGTCGCGAGGTCGCGGCGGTGGCGGACCGACTGGACACCGAGGTACACGAGGTAGCCGGCACCGACGAGCTTGAGCCCGGTGTAGACGGCCGCGCTCGAGGCGACGAGGGGACCGAGGCCGACGGCGATCGCGACGATCTGGGTGAGGATGCCGCCCGCGTTCCCCAGCACGGTGAGCAGCGCGGCCCGGCGCCCCGCCGAGAGGGCGCGGCCGATGGTGAAGAGCACCGACGGCCCCGGGATCGCGACGATGACGACCGAGGCGAGGGCGAAGGCGAGGACGGTGGCGGCGGACGGCACGCGCCCAGTGTGGCGCTGCCGGTCGACGGACGCACCCGTGTTCCGCGACGACGGGCGGTCAGCAGCGGCGTCCCCCGACGACCCGCACGAAGGCGTCGAGCAGTGCCCGCGCGGCCGCCTCGGACGCGGGCTCGGCGGCGCGGGCGGCGACCCGCAGCGCGTCGAGGTCGAACCCCTCGGCCGCGACCCGGCCGGCGTCCCAGCGCTCGAGGCGCTCGGCCGAGGCCTCCGGGTGGAACTGCACGCCCCACGCGGCCGCGCCGACCCGGAAGGCCTGGTGCGGGCAGGTGTCGGAGGAGGCGAGGTGCACGGCCGCCTCGGGCAGCGTCGTCACCTCGTCCCGGTGGTTCTGGATCGCCGGGAACGCGTCCGGGAGGCCGCCGAGCAGCGCGTCACCGGTGGCCTCGGGCGTGCGCCGGACGACGACCGACCCCCGCTCGGTGCGCCCCGAGTCGGCGGTGACCCGGCCGCCGGCGACGAGCGCGAGGAGCTGGGCGCCGAGGCAGATGCCGAGCAGCGGCGTGCCGTCGTCGAGGCACGCCTGCGCGAGCCGGCGCTCGGCCGGCAGCCAGGGGGCGCGCTCGTCGGCGTCCGGCATGAAGCCGCCGCCGAGCAGCAGCACGCCGTCGAGACCCTCCGTCGTCGCCGGCACGGACGGGCCGTCGACGACCCGCAGCCGCACCCCGGCCTCCTCGAGCCACGCCCCGAAGCGCCCGGGGCCGCTGTCGGGGTCGTTGACGACGACGAGGACGAGCGGGCCGTCACGGACCTCAGGCGGCACGGGCCATCCCGTCCGGTCCGCCCGGCCCGCGGGGGCTCCCCCCGGCCTCGGTGGCCGCCTCGTCGCGCCGGCGCTCCAGCCAGCGCATGGCGGGGGTGGCGAGGACGCCGTGGACGACGACCGAGAGGGCCACGGTGAACCCGACGGCCGACCACAGCCAGCGCTCCTCGGTGAAGCGCGCGTGGCCGAGGGCGAAGGCAAGGTAGTAGAGGGAGCCGATGCCCCGGACGCCGAAGAAGCCGATGACGAGTCGCTCCGGCACGCTGAGGCACGCGGTGCGGGTGCCCTTGCGGTGGCCGAGGAAGGACACGTAGCCGGCGACCGGCCGGATGACGAAGACGAGGAGCAGCCCGACGAGGACGCCCCGCCAGTCGAGGTTGGCGAGCAGCCCGGTCGTGATGGCGAAGCCGAGCCCGAGCAGCATGACGAGGGTCAGCAGGGTCTCCAGCCGCTCGACGACGTCGTGCATGTGCCGGTGGTACTGGTCGTGACGCTCGAAGGAGCGGATGGTCATCGCGCACGCGAACACCGCGAGGAAGCCGTAGCCGTGCGCGAACTCGGCCGCGCCGTAGGCGAGCAGGAGGGCCGAGAGGGCGAGGAGCGGCTCGCCGACCTCGGCCAGCCGCAGCGAGCGCCGCGACGCCCGGAAGGCCAGGCGGGCCAGCACCCAGCCGACGAGGCAGCCGACCGCGACGCCGACGACGACCTTCCCCACGAGCTCCCAGCCGACCCAGCGCAGCACGCCGCCGGCCGGGGCCGCGCCGGCGAGGAAGACCGCCGCCCAGACGAACGGGAACGCGAGGCCGTCGTTGAGGCCGGCCTCGCTCGTCAGCGCGAACCGCACCTCGTCGTCCTCGTCGAGGTCGTCGTCGTCCCCCTCGAGGGTGGGCCCCTCGACCTGGACGTCCGAGGCGAGGACGGGGTCGGTCGGCGCCAGCGCCGCCCCGAGCAGCAGGGCCGCGGGGAACGCCACCCCGAGCGGACCGAAGGCCAGGAGGGCGACCGCGCCGATGGTCAGCGGCATCGCGATGCCGAGCAGCCGCCAGGTCGGCTCCCAGGAGGCCCAGGACGCGCGCAGCCGCGGCCGCAGCGGGCGGTCGAGGGCGAGGCCGACACCCATGAGCGCGACGAGCACGGTGAACTCGGCGAGGTGCTCGATCCACGGGCGCAGCGCGACGGGGTCGATGACGACGTCGCCGGAGACCGCGGTCGTCCCCACGAGGAGCCCGACCGCCACGAGGACCATCGGGGCCGAGAGGGCCCAGCGGTGCAGGGCCTGCGGGAGGACGGCCGCGAGGAGGAGCGCCCCACCCAGCAGGACGTAGACGAGCTCGGGACTCACGGGAGGGCGACCCCGACGTCCACGAGGTGGTGCGCGAGGTCGTGCAGGCCGTAGCGGCCGAAGGACAGGGTCGTGAACCGGGCGCCGTCCGAGCGGGTGGCGGTGCGTGACCACGCGACGTCCTCGACGCCGGCGAACCGGTCGGCGAGGCCGGCGGCGGCCTCCCGCAGCTCCGCGGAGACGGGGGCCGGCTCCTGCTCGCCGTAGCGCTCGGCGACGGCAGTGGCGTCCTGGTCCCAGTTGTCGAACGTCGGGTCGTCCTGCGCGAGGATGGCCTCCAACCGCTGGTCGAAGAGGCGGCAGACGTCGCGCACGTGGCAGGCGTACTCGAGCGGCGACCACGTGGCCGGGTCCGGCCGGACGGCGGCGTCGGGACGCTCGAGCACCGACGCCCACGGGTCCGTGAAGGCGGTCACGAGCCGGGCGATGTCGTCGGAGGCGACGGCCCGCGGGTCGAAGCCGCAGTCGGGGCACGGGCGCTCGAGCACCCACGTCCAGTCCTTGGTGTCGGGCACCAGGGCGGCGTCGGCGTTCTCGGTCATCCCCGCAGACTACGGGCGTGCCGGGCCTCCTGTACCTTCCGGTGTGTGTCTGGCGAAGCGTGGACCTGGGTCGGCGTCGCGGTGGCGGTGCTCTTCGCCGTCGTCGGCGTCTACCTCGTGCTGTCCGCGCGCGAGCCGGGGCGGCACGTCGCGGCCCAGCGCCCCTCGCGTGACAGCTTCCGCGGGGTCGACGACGCCCCGCCGCCGCGCAAGCGGGTGGCCGTCGTCGTCAACCCGACGAAGTTCGACGACCTCGACGCCGTCCGCGCCACCCTCGCCCGCGTCTGCGAGGCGCAGGACTGGGCCCCGCCGGAGCTGCACGAGACGACCGTCCACGACGTCGGGTTCGGCCAGACCCGCGAGGCCCTCGACAGCGGCGTCGACCTCGTCTGCGCGCTGGGCGGCGACGGCACCGTCCGCGCCGTCGCCCAGGAGATGGTCGGCTCCGGCGTCCCGCTCGGGCTGCTGCCCGGCGGCACCGGCAACCTCCTGGCCCGCAACCTCGAGATGCCCGTCGACGACCTCGAGCGCGCGATGGTCGTTGCCCTCACCGGGCGCAACCGGCACGTCGACGCCGCCTGGCTGACCCTCGACCCCGAGGACCTCGAGCTGGAGGAGGGCGCCGGCGAGGGCTCGAGCGCCGGCGCGCAGCGGCACGCCTTCTTCGTCATGGCCGGGATGGGCCTCGACGCCGCGATCATGGACTCGACCTCCGAGCAGCTGAAGTCACGCATCGGCTGGGGCGCCTACGTCCCGGCGGGCCTGCGCCACATGCTCACCGAGCGCTTCAAGGTCACGCTGACCGTCGACGGCGGCCCGCCGGCCACGCAGCGCGCGCGGATGGTCGTCATCGGCAACTGCGGCAAGATCACCGGCGGCATCGACCTGCTCCCCGACGCCGAGCCCGACGACGGCATGCTCGACGTCATCGTCCTCGCGCCCCGCGGGGTGGCCGCGTGGGCGTCGGTCGCGGCGCGCGTCATCACCCGTAGCGACCGGACCAACGCCAACCTCGCGCGGCACAAGTGCCAGACGGCGACCGTGCAGGTCGACGAGCCGCAGCGGGTCCAGGTCGACGGCGACATCATCGGCGAGGCGAGCCGCCTCTCGGTCGAGGTGCAGCCGCGTGTGCTCGTCGTCCGCACCGAGAACGGGCGGCCGGCCGGCGCCTGACCCGAGGTCGCCGGCGCCGGCCGCGCCGGCCGGCGCTCAGCCCTTCGTGTGCTCGCGCCAGGTGCGCTCGAACGGCAGCCGCCACGTGAACGGCGCGATGAGCTGGTGGATCTGGTTCGGGCCCCACGTCCCCTGCGCGTACGGGTGCACCGGCGGCGGGTTGTCGAGGATCGGCTGGCTGATCTCCCAGAGCCGCTCGATGCCGGTCGCCGACGTGAAGAGGGTCCGGTCGCCGCGGGCCGCGTCGTAGATGAGCCGCTCGTACGCCTCGAGCACCGCCCCGGCCCAGCTCGTCTCCTGCATCGAGAACTGCATGGAGAGCTTGTCGAGCCGGAAGCCCGGCCCGGGGCGCTTGCCGTAGAAGGACAGGGACATCCGGGACCGGTCCGCGAGGTCGAAGGTCAGGTGGTCCGGCCCCTGGTCGCCGACGCCCGAGCCCTTCGGGAACATCGACTGCGGCGGCTCCTTGAAGGCGATGGAGATGATGCGCGCGCCCTCGGCCATCCGCTTGCCGGTGCGCAGGTAGAACGGGACGCCGGCCCAGCGCCAGTTGTCGACGTAGCACTTGAGCGCGACGAAGGTCTCGGTGTCGGAGTCCGCCGCCACCCCGGGCTCCTGGTGGTAGCCGGTGTACTGCCCGCGCACGACGTCGGACGGCATGATCGGCTGCATCGAGCGGAAGACCTTGTTCTTCTCGCGGCTGATGGCCAGCGGCTCCAGCGCCGTCGGCGGCTCCATCGCGGTGAAGGCGAGGATCTGGAAGAGGTGCGTGACGACCATGTCGCGGTAGGCACCCGTCGCCTCGTAGAAGTCGGCGCGCTGGCTGAGGCCGAGCGTCTCGGGGACGTCGATCTGGATGTGGGAGATGTTGTTCCGGTGCCAGATGGGCTCGAAGAGGCCGTTGGCGAAACGGAACGCGAGGATGTTCTGCGCCGGCTCCTTGCCGAGGAAGTGGTCGATCCGGAAGATCTGGTCCTCGTCGAACACCTCGTGCAGCTGGGCGTTGAGCGCGACGGCGCTCGCGTGGTCGTGGCCGAACGGCTTCTCCATGACGACGCGGCTGCGCTCGACGAGCCGGGCGTCGGCGATGGTCTGCACGGCCGCGAGCGCCGCCTTGGGCGGGACCGCGAGGTAGTGCAGCCGCAGCTCGACCTCGCCGGGCAGCTCCTTCTCGGCCCGCCCGACCGCATCGGCGAGCGCGTCCGGTCCGGCCGACAGCGGGACGTAGTCGAGCCGCTGGACGAACTCGCGCCAGTCGGCCTCGTCGATCTCGCGGGTGCTGTGCTCGCGGATCGCGGTGTGGGCGAAGTCGCGGAACTCCTCCGGCGTCTTGTCGTCGAGCGAGGTCCCGACGACGCGCAGGTCGTCGAGCAGGCGCGACTGGAAGAGGTGCAGCAGCCCGGGGATGAGCTTGCGCTGCGCGAGGTCCCCGGTGGCGCCGAAGAGGATGACGGTCGTGGGCGCGGTCATGGTCCCACCCTGTCGCCCGAGGCCGCCCGACACCAGCGTTTGCGCATTTCCATTGGTGCGGAATATATTTCGTCACCAGGGGAGTTGTCCCCATCGCCGCCGGCGGTGACCGTCGGTGGCGTCCTGACCGGAGGCGGGTCCGCGCCGGCGCAGGGGCCCGCGTGGCCTCGCCTCCCGCGTCAGGCGCTCGCGGACCGGTCGGCGCCGGCCCTCCCGACGCGTCGTCAGCGGCCGCGCGGTGTCGCGAGCGCGATCTCCTCGGCCGTCGGGGTGCGCTGCTCGCGGGCCTCCGGCGGGAGGCAGTCGACGATCGCCGCCATGATCCTCCTCGTGTCGGCCGCGGGGGTGCCCCCCAGCCCCTCGACCGGCTCGCCGACCCGCACCCGGACCGTCGGGGGGTCGGTGAGCGCAAGCATCCGGGGGGTCGCCGAGCTGCGCGGCCAGACCTTCTCGCTGCCCCAGATCCCGAAGGGGATGACGGGGGCGCCGGTCGCTGCGGCGAGCCGGGCGGCGCCGGTGCGTCCCTTGAGGACCGGGTCGTAGAACCGCTCGCCGCGCGGGATCGTGCCCTGCGGCAGGAGGCAGACGAGCTCGCCGGCCTCGAGGGCGACGGCCGCGGTCTCGAAGGACTCCTGACCACCGCCGGCGCGGTCGACGGGGATGCCGCCGAGGGCGGTCGCGAGCGCCCCGACGACCGGGACGTCGAAGAGCTCCTTCTTCGCGAGGATGCGCCCCGTGCGTCCGGTGCGGCGCATCATCTGGATCATCGCGGGGATGTCGAAGTAGCTGCGGTGGTTGCCGACGAGGATCGCCGGCCCGGTGCGCGGGACGTGCTCCGTGCCGCCGACGTCGAAGCGCGCGTACGGCGTGAGCAGCGGGGGGCTCGCGAGGAACAGCAGCCGCTGGAGCTCGACCCCGAGGACCGGGATCTTGACGACTCCGGGCGAGACGTCGAAGTGCACGATGGGCCACCCCCGGGCGAGCGCGTAGACGGTGAGCCGCGGGTCGGGGTTGACCGCGGCCGGCGTGCCGACCGCCGAGAGCAGCGGCAGGTCGTAGATCGAGTCGGAGTAGGCGAAGGACTCGGCGAGGTCGATGCCCTCGCGCGCGGCCCACGCGCGCACCGCGTCGAGCTTGCCGCGCGACCAGACGAACGGCCCCTCGAGGTCGCCGCTGAAGCGCCCGTCCTCGGTCAGGGCGTACCGGGTCGCGACGACGTGGTCGACGCCGAGGCGGTCGGCGAGCGGGCGGACGAGGTGCTCCGGCGTCGTCGTGGCGAGGACGACGGGGCGGCCCGCGGCCCGGTGCTGCTCGATGAGCGCGAGCGCGAAGGGGTGGATGACCGCCGAGATCGTCTCCGCGGCGGCGGTGGCCGCCGCGTCGAACGCGTCCCCGGCCCGGCCGCGCGCGACGAGCGTGGCCTGGCGGGCGAGGGCGATGCTCGGCAGCGTCTCGCCGATGAGGTCGAACGCCTTGTACAGCAGGCCCTCACCGGGCAGGCGCCGGCTGACGACGCCCAGGTCGTACATCGCCCGCGAGAGCAGCGGCCCGGTGCCGCCCTGCAGGAGGGTGCGGTCGAGGTCGAAGATCGCCGCGCCAGCCATGGTCGCAGGCTACCGGGCGGCATCATGGGGGGATGGCGGACGGCGAGGGGCTCACGGCGTTCGTCCTCGGCGGGGGCGGCGTCCTGGGCGCCACGCAGGTCGGGATGGTGCGCGCGCTGGCCGAGGCCGGTGTCGTCCCCGACCTCGTCCTCGGCACGAGCATCGGGGCGCTCAACGGGGCGTTCGTCGCCGCCGACCCGACACCCGCCGGGGCGGGCCGGCTGGCCGAGGTCTGGGAGGCGGTCGTCCGCGAGGGGGTGTTCGTCGAGAACCCGGTGCGCCAGGCGGCGCGCGCCGCCCGGTCGCGCACCCACCTGCTGTCGAACGCCCCGCTGCGCCACGTCATCGACACCTACCTGCCGGTGTCGACGTTCGAGGAGCTCGCGGTGCCGTTCCAGTGCGTCGCGGCCCGCATCGAGGACGCGAGTGCGGCGTGGTTCGACGCCGGGCCGCTGACCTGGCCGGTCGTCGCGTCGTGCTCGGTGCCGGGGCTCTTCCCGCCGGTCGTCATCGACGGGTGGTCGCACCTCGACGGCGGTCTCGTGCACTCGATCCCGGTGGGTCGGGCGCTGGCGCTCGGGGCGACCCGGGTGTTCGTCCTCCAGGTCGGACGCGTCGAGCAGCCGCTGGCGCCGCCACGTCGGCCGTGGGAGGTCGGGACGGTGGCGTTCGAGATCGCCCGGCGCCACCGGTACGTCCACGAGATGGCGTCGGTCCCGGCCGAGGTCGAGACCCACGTGCTGCCGAGCGGGGCCGAGTCGACCCCGAGCGTGTCGCTGCGCGCGGCCCGGTCCTCCCGGATGCGCGAGCGGGAACGGCAGGCCTACGAGGCGTCGGCGGCCTACCTGGTCGCGCTCTGACGGCGCACCCGCCGGGGGCCCTGTGCCGCAGCCGGACCTGGCCCTAGGCTCGCGGGCATGGGCGCTCGAGGCATCCCCCCGCCGCCACGGGCGGTCCGCCGCGTGCTGGCGCCGCTCTGGCCGTTCGTCGGCCTCGTCGTCACCGGGCTGATGGTGCCGGTCGTCGTGGTCGGGGCCCTGCACTCGCTCGTCGACCGGCGCGCGCGGCTGTTCCGCTGCGCCTGCCTGGCCGTCCTGCTCATGTGGGTCGACATCCGGATGCTCGTGCGCTGCTGGGTGCTCGGGGCCGAGCCCCACGACGACCGGGCCCCGGAGTGGCGCGAGGCGCACGAGCGGCTGCTGGCCGACGCGCTCGACTCCCTGATGTTCTACACGCGGCGCTGGCTGGGGCTAGAGGTCCGGCTGACCGACCGGATGCACTTCGGCACGCAGGGGCGCCCGCTCCTCGCCCTCGCGCGGCACGCGGGCCCGTTCGACTCGCTCGCCGTCGCCTGGCTGCTGGCCCGGACCGCCGGCCGGCTGCCGCGGATCGTCCTCGCCGAGGCGCTGCGGTGGGACCCCGGGGTCGACACGATCCTCACCCGGCTCGACTCGTTCTTCGTGCCGTCGGCCGGCGAGGACCGGCTCGCCGGGGTGCGTGGGATGGCGGGCAGCCTCGACGACGACGACGTCCTGCTCATCTTCCCGGAGGGCCAGAACTGGACCCCGTCACGCCGGGCGCACCTCATCGAGCGGCTGCGGCGGCGTGGCGAGCACCGCCGGGCCGCCAGGGCCGAGGCGCTGGTCAACGTGCTCCCGCCGAAGACGCGGGGGGCGTGGGCGGCGCGCGAGGCCCGTCCCGAGGCCGACGTCATGGTTGTCGCGCACGCGGGGTACGGGCAGCTCTCGAGCCCGCGGCTCATCTGGGACGCGATGCCGTTCCGCGACCGCCCGTTCCTCGTGCGGACCTGGACCTGGCGCAGCGAGGACGTGCCGTCCGACCCGATCGCGTTCGCGGCGTGGCTGGACGCCCGGTGGGACGAGGTGGACGCGTGGGTGACGGCCCACACGGACGCCGGGGGCATCCCCGAGCGGCGGCCCGCGGCGGGGTCCGCGGCGTCGCCGGACGCGTCCCCGGACGCGTCGCGGGACGTCCCGAGCGCTGCGTCCGGCGGCAGCGACGGCGGAACCGTCTCGCCCTGACGGGCGTCGCACGGGCATGCACCGCCTGTCCGGTCGCGTGACCGCCGCCCTCGCCGTCGTCCTGCTCGTCGTCGCGGGGGCGGCGGCGCTGCGCCTGCAGGTGGTGGGCGGTGGGGGCGACGACTCGACGAACGGGTCGCGCACGGTGGCGTCGGTGGAGGACCTCGCGGGGCGGTGGGTGGCGGTGAACACCACCGGGGCGCCGGCCCCCGTCGTCCCGCGGACCCTGTCGTTCTCCGTCGACGGCGACCGGCTCTCGGTGCAGCCGGGGTGCAACTCCGGCGGGGGGCGCGTGGCGGTGGAGGACTCGCGGCTGGTCGTGCCGGACGGCCTCGCCGTGACCGAGATGGCGTGCCTGGACGCCGATCGGATGGCGCAGGAGGCGTGGGTCCTCGAGATGCTGTCGTCCCGGCCGCGACTCGAGATCTCGGGCCCGTACCTCTACCTCCACTGGGGCGATGGCGAACGCTGGTGGCTCGGCACGGAGCGACAGCCCGCCGGCGCGTGAGCCCGGGCCCCCTGGCGTCCCTCGCGCCCCGACCCGAGCACCGGGGGCGCGGCGACCGCGATCCTGAGAGCGGCCGGTCGAGGTGTGCCCTCCCAGCCTCCTGTCTCCCCGGAAGGGTTACCTTCCACCTCGCAACCATCTGCTTCCCGCCGCAAGGTCAACCTTCCCCACGCAACCACATCCTTGCCGGGCGTAAGGGAAACCTTGCCGGCGCAACCACACGCCTGCCGCGCGGAAGGGAAACCTTGCCGTGGAATCATGTGCCTGCCGCGCGGAAGGGAAACCTTGCCGTGGCAACCAGGTGGTTGCGGGTGGAAGGTAAACCTTCCGGTGAGCATGGAGGCTGGGAGTAGTCCATACCGGGGCCCGCTCTCAGGATCGGCGGCGGTGGGCACGACCGAGGCGGGGTCGGGAGGTCGGGGGTGCGTCCCTCGCAGGGTCAGGCGCCCCCGGCGCGCAGCCCCCGGATCCACTCCCGGGCCGCGGCGAAGTCGGCGTCGCTCGCGCGCGGCCCGACGGTCGCGGGCTGCCGGTCCGCCCGGGGGTAGGACCCGAGGAAGCGCACCTCGGCACAGATCCGCTTGAGCCCCATGAGGGCCTCACCGAGCCGCTCGTCGAGCACGTGCCCCTCGACGTCGACGGAGAAGCAGTACGCCCCCATCGACTCCTTGGTCGGCCGCGACTCCAGCCGCGTCATGTTGATGCCCCGCGCCGCGAACTGCTCGAGCAGCTCCAGCAGCCCACCGGCGTGGTCCTCGCGCTGGTAGAGCACGACCGTCGTCTTGTCGGCCCCCGTCGGCGCCGGCATCGCACCCGGTCGCGCGACGAGCACGAAGCGGGTAACCGCCGACTGCATGTCGCCGATGCCCTCGGCGAGCACCGACAGCCCGTGCAGCGACGCCGCGGCCGGCGCACACACCGCCGCGTCGAACTGCGGCGAGCCCGCGCCCGCCTGGTCCACCGCACCGGCGCGCCCCTCGTGCACCGCCCCGAGCGTCTCGGCAGCCGACGCCGTCGACAGCGTCGGCACGTACACGGCCTCGGGCAGGTGCGTCGCCATCCAGCCGCGCACCTGGGCCCACGCGTGCGAGTGCGTCCCGACGGCGCGGACGTCGGCGAGCGACACCCCGCCGCGCGCCGCGAGGACGAACCGCACCGGCACGAGCACCTCGCCCGTCACGACGAGGGGGTCGCCGCTGGCCAGGGCGTCGAGCGTCGCCGACACTCCTCCCTCGACGGAGTTCTCGATGGGCACCATCGCCCCGTCGACGTCACCGGCCCGCAACGCCGACAGCGCCGCACCGACCGACCCGAACGCGACGCGCTCCACCCCGTCACCCGCGGCCGGCCAGGCGTCCAGCGCCATCGACGTGAAGGTGCCCTCGGGTCCGAGGTAGCCGAAGCGGGTGGTCATGGCTGCTCCTTGCCGGTACGGGCGGCGGCGAGGGCCTGCTGCTCCTCGGGCGAGAGCGTCGCCTCGGACGCGCCGCCGACGACCCCCTTCGCGTAGGTGCGCGACTCGCCGCGCGCGTGGATCGAGCTGATGACGAGGCCGTCGCCCCGGTCGTCGACGACGGCCGCGCTGAAGCTCAACCGGCCCCCCATGTCGCCGAACGCGTCGTAGCGGACGACCGCCACGTGCCGCAGCGCCTGGGCGACCTCGGCCCGCAGCGCGCTGACGTCGGTGTCACCGGCCGGCCGGTGCGCCTCGAGGGCGTCCACCCGCCGGCGCAGCCCGGCCGTCCGCACGAGGAGGAGCACGACGAGCCCGGCCGCGGCGAGCAGCAGCAGCGCGGGGACCGCGAGCAGCAGCGCCTCCGCCGGTCCGATGTCGAGCATGCCCTCAGGCTAGGGCCGCGGACGAGGGCCGCGCCTCGACGTCCGGGTCCGCACCGGCGCCGGGCGCTCCTGCGTCCCGGTCCCGCCGACGCGCGGTCCACCACAGCAGCGCCAGGCAGGCCAACCCCCCGGCGACGTCGGCGTTCTGCAGCACCCGCCCCGGCCACTGCGGCCAGTCCCGCTGCGCGAGCCAGTCGATGCCCCACCACGGCAGGCGCAGCGTGAAGAAGACCGTGACGGCCGCCGCGGCCCACAGCCGGTGCCGCTCCTCCCACGGCCGGGCCCCGAGCAGCGCCAGCACGACGACGACGACCCAGTGGTAGTGGTGCACCCACGACACCGGCGACACGAGGCACGCGACGATGCCGACCACCGCGAGCTCGCCGACGGGGTCGCCGGCCCGGTACATCCGGGCGGCCAGCCGGAACCCCACCCACGCGATGGCGGCCACGACGACCAGCCAGATCACCGTGCCGGGCAGCCCCTCCGGTCCGAGGCGCAGCAGGAAGCCGCGCACCGACTGGTTGGCCGTCCCCGCGTTCGGCCCGAGGCGCGTGGGGTCCCGCAGCGCGAAGGTCCAGTACGTCCACGAGGTGCCGGGCAGGACGGCGGCGGCGAGCAGTGTCGCGACGGCGGCGGACGCGACCGCGGTCGCCGCCTCCTTCCAGCGCCGGGTGAGGAGGAAGTGGACGACGAAGACCCCCGGCGTCAGCTTGACCGCCATGGCCAGCCCGATGAGCGCGCCCTTGGGCAGCCAGCGCGCGAGGCGCGGCCGGGGCTCGACGAGGTCCATGACGCACGCGAGGACGATGAAGGCGTTGACCTGCCCGAACCGGATGCCGTCGCCGACGGGGTGCAGCCAGAGCATCGGCGCCGTGAGGGCCGCGAGCGCCAGCGGCAGCCACGACCCGGAGCGGGCCAGCAGCGCCCGGCCGGCGTACCAGACGATGGCCGTCGTCGCGACGACCTGCATCGCCGTCCACAGCCAGCCGACGACACCGAACGGGATGAGCGCCAACGGGATCCCGAGGAACGCCGCGAAGGGCGGGTACGTGAACGGCAGCAGCTGCGGCGCCTCGGTCATCGCCGAGTAGACGGGCCGCCCGGTGAGGATCGAGACCCCCGCCTGCCGGTACACGTCGACGTCGACCTGCCACTGGTCGAGCGGCCAGAAGACGAGGTAGCGCAGGGCCACCGGTGAGGCGGCGAGCGCGACGAGGACCACCGCGAGGATCCAGCGGTGCCGGGGCACGGCGGGGCGTCGGGCGGGCGGGGAGGTCACGACACCATTCTCACCACGGGTCGTTACCCTTGGGCCGCGTGACCCGCAGAGCCCTCGCCGTCGCCGTGGCCCTGGCGGCCGTCGTCGGCGGGCTCCTGCTCGCGGTCCCGGGGTCCTCGGCCACCGCCGCGCGCGAGCCCACGGGCGCCGTCGTCCTCGTCGGCACCGGCGGCCTGTCGTGGTCCGACGTCAACGCCCGCGACACCCCGACCCTCTGGTCGATGCTGCGCAGCGGCTCCGGCGCGACGCTGTCGGTGCGCTCGGTGTGGTCCAACACCTGCCCCGCCGACGGGTGGCTCGGGCTGTCCGCCGGCTCGCGGGCCGCCGCGCCGCGCACCGGCGACGCCGCCAACCCCGCCGACCGCCCGTGCCCCGGCCCGCCGACCGTGCAGGACGGACGCGTCACCGAGTGGCCGCAGTACGAGGCAGCCGCGGCGGAGCAGAAGTTCGACACCCGGCTGGGGCTGCTCGCCCAGCAGGTCGACGCGGAGAGGATGTGCGTCGCGACGGTCGGCCCGTACGCCGCGCTGGGCGGCGCCCTGCCCGACGGCCGCGTGACCCAGCAGATGGACTTCGTCCCGGACGACCTGCTCGTCGACCTCAACACCTGCCCCGTCACGCTCGTCGACGTCGGCACGGTCCGCGACCCCGACGACCTCGCACCCGGTGAGCAGGCCACCGGCTCGCGCGTCGAGCAGGTGCGCGCGGTCGACCAGCGCATCGGGCAGGTCCTCGACGCCGGCCCGAACGGCGCCGACTTCGTCGTCGCCAGCCTGTCGGACGCCGGTCTCTCCGAACGGCTGCGGATGGTCCTCGCCCGAGGCCCGGACTTCGGGCCCGGCACGCTCGTCTCCGGCTCGACCCGGCAGGACGGCCTCGCCCAGGCCCCCGACCTGACGGCGACGGTGCTCGCCGGGGTCGGCCTGCCCGTCCCCGACTCCGTCGCCGGCTCGCCGCTGACGACCGACCCGGCACCGGACGGCTCCGAGCGCCGGGCCGCCGAACGCCTCACCCACCTGCGCGACCTCGACGAGGCGAGCCACGACGTCCACGGCCTCGTCGAGCCGTTCTTCCAGGTCTTCGCGTACGGCCAGCTCGTCGTCTACCTCCTCGTGCTCCTCGTCTGGAAGGGCCGGATCGGCTCGGAGGCCACCCGGACGACCGTGCTGACCCGCGTGCGCGTGCTGTCGGTGGCCGCGGCCGCCGTCCCCGTCTCGACCTTCCTCGCCAACCTCGTCCCGTGGTGGCGCTTCCCCGTCGAGATGCTCGCGGTCGTCGCGACGGTGCTGGCCTTCGTCGCCATCATCGCGGGCGTCGCGCTCCGCGGGCCGTGGGGCCGGCGCCCCCTCGGGCCGATGGCCTTCGTCTCGGCGGTCACCGCGGTCGTCCTCGCCGTCGACGTCATGACCGGCTCCCGCCTCCAGCTGTCGTCGCTCATGGGCCTGCAGCCGGTGGTCGCCGGGCGCTTCTACGGGATGGGCAACCCGACCTTCGCCCTCTTCGCGACGGCGGCGGTCCTCCTCGCCACGGCGGTCTCGTCGGTCCTCGTCCTGCGCGGGGCGCGCGTCGCGGCCGCCGTCACCGTCGGGGTCATCGGGTTCGTCGCGCTCCTCGTCGACGCCGCGCCGTTCTGGGGGGCCGATCTCGGCGGCCCGCCGGCGCTCCTGCCCGCGGTCGTCTACCTCGTCCTGACGATCCTCGGCATCCGCCTCACCTGGAAGCGCTGGGGGTTGGTCGTCATCTCCGTCGTCGTCGTGTTCTTCGCGGCGGCGGGCGCCGACTGGCTGCGGCCGCCGGGCAGCCGCACGCACCTCGGCCGCTTCGTCCAGGCGATCATCGACGGCACGGCCGACGACATCGTCGTGCGCAAGGCCGAGCAGAACCTCGAAATCCTCCGCGAGAACGCGCCCCTGACGCTCCTCGTGCCGGCGGCCCTGCTCTTCGTCGCCTACGTCCTCGCGCGCCCGACGTCGTGGGGCTCGCGCTCCCTGCAGCGCTCGTTCGACGCGGCGCCGACCTTCCGCCCCGGCCTCGTCGCGCTGTTCCTCGTCCTGGCGATCGGGTTCGCGGTCAACGACTCCGGCGTGGCCATCCCCGCGGTCGGGGCGACGCTCGCCGTTCCGCTCATCGTGTCGGTGTCGGTGGGGTACCTGCTCGAGGAGGCGCGGACGACGGCCCCGACCCGCGCCGGCCGACGGCGACGCTGACCCCGACCGCCGCGAGCCACACGAGCAGGGCGAGCCACGGCGCGACCTCGCGCCGGAACCCGAGCGTCACCGACTCGACGCCGGGCGTCATCCCGAGGACCCGGCCCGGGACGTAGGCGAGGCACATGAGCAGCAGCCGGGCGAGGGCGAGCCGGTCGACCCAGCCGGCGGCGAGCGCCGGCAGCGCGGCCCAGACGAGGACGTCGTACCAGGGCAGCGAGTAGGGCGCGGCGAGCGAGTAGGCCAGCGAGAGGACGGCGGTCCAGCGCAGGGCCGTCGCCGCGAGGCGCTGCGGCGCGGGGTCGCTGCTGCGGACGGCTCCACGCGTCGCGCGCCCCAGGAGGACCGCGAGCAGCACCGCGAGCACCGCGGCCCCGGCGCTGACGAGCGTCCGGGCGTCGGCGTTGCCGATCGACGGGCGCATCGCCTCGAGCAGCGGGCGCCACGGCGTCGCGAGCGAGACCGCCTGCCGCGAGCGCAGCAGCTGGTCGTAGACGTGCGACCCGCCCCAGAGCTGGAGCAGCCCGGCCACGACGACGAAGCCGCCGACGAGCACCGCGACGCGGCCCAGCACCGGAGCGACCGGCGCGGACCGGTCGCGCACGAGCCACAGGGCCGCCACGACGGCGAGCAGGCCGACCCCGTACGTCACCTTCGTCGAGGCCGCGAGCCCGAGCACCCCACCGGCGCAGGCGAGCCCGACCGGGCCGGGCAGGCGGACCAGCAGCGCGACGGCCGCGACGAGGAGCGCCGCGGCGACGACGTCGACGTGCGCCCCGAGCACCCCGGCCCCGAGGACGAGCGGGTTGAGCGTCCACGCCGCGTCCACCCGGCCGTGCAGCCGCGCGGGGAGGGCCGACCGCAGCGCCCAGCGCGCACCGAGCCAGGAGAGGACGACGAGCAGCTGCCAGACCCAGACCTCCTGCCGCAGCTGGGGTCCGCCGACGAGGGCCGACAGGCCGTGCAGCAGCGTGGCGAAGGGCCCGTAGACGCTCGGCTCCTCGGTCCACGGCGCCTCGACCCGGCTCGTCACGGGGTCGGCGCCGTTCATCCAGTCGGTCGGCGACTCGACCCACGGGTTGCCCCCGGTGGCGAGGATGCGCCCGTACGCAACGTAGCTGACGTGGTCGGCGGAGCCGAAGGGCGCGGTGAGCAGCGCGGCGACGGCCAGGGCTCCCGGCACCCTCCATCCCCGCAGGGCCTTTGTGCCCGACCGCAGCCCGAGCACGACGGCGGCGGCACCGACGAGGTACGCGGCCCACAGCAAGACGGTGACGAGGGCGGGCGAGAGTTCGAGCGGCAGCAGGGTGCCCGGCGCCCAGCCGCGCGGCGACAGGTCGGGCTGGGCGGCGTTCGGCCGGGCGAGGCCGACGACGAGGAGCAGCGCCACAGAGGCGCCGAGCAGCAGCCGGCGCACCGCGTCGGTGCGCACCGGCCCGTCCGACGCGACGGTCGGGGGGTCGTGCCGGGCGGCGCTCAGCCCCGCTGCCACGGTCGCCAACCGCGCCGGACCAGGGCCAGCCACACGTCGCGGTACTGGCCGGCCCGGTGCAGCTGGCCGCGCCAGTCGCTGCCGCTCACCCGGTGCTGGAGCTCGCAGGGCACCTCGAGGACGCGCAGCCCCGCACGGAGCACGTCCACGGTCAGCGCCGTCTCGACCCCCCAGCCGCGCGCGAGCGGCGACGCGGCCTCGTAGGCCCTCGGGGACAGGCAGCGCATCCCCGAGAGCGGCTGCACCGCACGGAAACCCGTGAGGTGCTGGATGCCTCGCCGGGCGAGGCCGACGACGAGCCCGCGGCCACCACCGGCGGTGATCTGCGCGGGGAGCGTCGCGATGGTCATGTCCGCGCTGCCGTCGAGCACCGCGTCGGTGAGGACGCCGAGGGCGGACGCGGTCTCCTGCAGGTCGCCGTCGACGAAGAGCAGCGCGGCCGGCTCCTCGCCGGCCGCGGCCTCCAGCTCGCGGACCCGGGCCACACCGGTCCGCAGCGCCGCGGCCTTGCCGCGGTTCACCGGGTGGCGCACGACGTCGGCGCCGGCGGCCTCGGCCGCGGCGGTCGTACCGTCGGAGCTGCCGTCGTCGACGACGACGACCCGGGTCACGACGTCGAGCGCCGCCACCGCCGCGACGGTGGCGCCGATGCGGTCGGCCTCGTCCTTGCAGGGGACGACCGCCGCGACCCCGGCCATCAGCGGAGCGTGACCTGGCGGCTGAGCAGCCCCGAGCGGGCGCGCCGCTCCTCGGGCGTCAGGGGCGCGTCCGCGGCCAGCGCGGCCCGGTAGCGCTCGCCGAACGCGGCGAGCTCGGACTCGTGGTCACCGGCCTCGAGCTCGGGGTCGAGGTCCCAGACGGGGACGAGCAGGCCGCCGGTCCGGAAGGCGCCGAGGAGGCGGGTCCCCTCGCCGAGCCCGTCGTCACCGGCGGCGTGGAGCCGGGCCAGCGCGTCGGTGGCGACGTCCTCGTCCTCGGGCAGGACGAGCCGCACGTGCGCGCGGTCGCCGATGCGGACCCAGTAGGCCGAGGGCAGCGACGTCATCGCGACGGTCGGGACGACGGAGGAGTTGGCCCGCTCGAGCGACTCCTGCGCCTCGCCCTCGAGCTCCTGGCCCTCGACCCAGAAGTCGAAGCCCTCGTGGACGGTGACCTCGAAGGTCGTGTCCTCGGTGAGGACGTCCTGGAGGCGGGGGCTGTCGGCGGTGACCTGCGGGGTGCTCGTGACCGGGGTGCCCCGTTCGGCGGCGAGACCGGCGAGCAGCTGCGCGGCGAGGTCGCGGGAGGCGTCGCCGCTCGCGTTGCCCGACTGCGTGCCGATGAGCACCGTGCCGTCGGTCCGGTGCAGCGCCGGCCACGCCATCGGCAGGACCGTGGCGACGGTCACCTCCGACGGCGCGCCGTCGGGCACGTGCTCGGGGCGCACCCGGACGACCGCGGTGGCCGCCGGCAGGATCTCGCGCATCGCGACCCAGTCGGTCTCGCCGGGCAGGCCCGCGAAGGGCCGCGCCTCGAACGGGGCCGGCGCCGGACGCGCGGCCTTCGGGGTGCGGTCCGAACCGCGCTGACGTCGGGATGCCTTGCCCATGCGAGCACCCTAAGGGACGTCGGTCAGGTGGCGCGGCGGCGGCTGGGCCCGCCGAGCGTGGCCCACACGACGTTGCCCGTGCGGTCCTCGGTGACCCCCCACTCGTGCGCCATCGAGCGCACGATGCGCAGCCCGCGGCCCGACGAGAGCCAGACCGTGCGCGGCGCCGGCTTGGGGACGGTGGCACCGCCGCCGTCGGTCACCTCGACCTCGACGACGTCGCCGCGGATCTTCCAGCGCACCCGGATCGTGCCGTCCGAGAGCGGGCGGGCGTGGCGCACGGCGTTGGTCAGCAGCTCCGAGGTCACGATCTCGGCCTCGCCGACGAGGTCCTCGTCGAGGTCGCGCTCGGTGAGGTCGGTGACGATGGCGCGGCGGACGCGGCCGACCGACGAGGCGTCCGACGGGACGCGCACGGTGCAGATGATGCTGTCGGCACCGGGCCCGGAGGACTCGACGACGCCGAGCGCCTCCTCCTCGACGTCGGGAGTCAGGGGTGTGTTCTCCGAGGTCACGGCGTCACGCTACAACCTGCTCCCGAACCGGTCGACGGCCGTCCCGGGGCGGTTGGTGATGACGACGTCGACGCCGAGCTCGCGGCACAGGTCCATGTCGACCTCGGCGTCGACCGTCCACACGAACACCTGGTGGCCGTGGCGTCGGTACTTCTCGACGACGGACGGCTTCTTGCGCAGGAAGGCGATGTCGAGCCCCACGATGCCCACCCCCTTGGGCAGCTCGCCGTCGAGCGGCAGCGAGCGCCCCCGCGCCGAGATGAGGTGGACGAGCGGGATCTCGGGCGAGAGGCGGTGCACCCGCTGGAGGGCGCGCGCCGAGAACGACATGACCCGGACGTGCGGGCGGCCGGGCCGGTCGCCACGGTCGAGCTCGAAGAACCGCAGGACCTGGACGAGCGTCTTCTCGACGTCGTCCCCGTGCCGCGTCGGGTGCTTGGTCTCGATGAGCGTGAGGACCTCGTCCCCGGTGTCGACGAGGGTGTCGAGGAGGCGCCGGAGGGTCAGCAGGTGCCCACGCTCGGGGTCGGACTCGGGGCGCTCGGACTCACCCGGCCCGCTCTTCCACGACGCCCAGTCGAGCTGCTCGAGCCGGGCGAGCTCGAGGGTGGAGACGACCCCGGAGCCGTTCGACGTCCGCTCGACGCGTCGGTCGTGGACGCAGACGAGGTGGTGGTCGGCGGTGAGGCGGACGTCGCACTCCACGCCGTCGGCGCCGTGCGCGAACGCCTTGCGGTAGGCCCGGAGCGTGTGCTCGGCCTCCTCCTCGCTGGCGCCGCGGTGGGCCACGACGAGGGGGCGGGTGGTCGTCTGCTGCTCGACGGTCACGGGAACCATCATGGCCGGTCAGGGCGGTGCGAGGCATCTCGGGGCCGAGGACGCGCCGTTCGGCCGACCCGCGGGTGCTCCGAGCGGCCTGCGGTCGTGCCACTCACACTCGCGGCCGCCCTACCGTTGGACCATCGTGAGCCTCCCGCCCTTCCAGCACCTCGTCGACGAGCACTGGCGCGACGTCGCCCGCCTCGCCCACGGCCTCGTCGGCCCGGTGCACGCCGACGACGTCGCGCAGCAGGCCTGGACCCAGGCACTCGCCGCCTACCCACGGCTCACCCACGCGCGCAACCTGCGCTCGTGGCTGCTCACCGTCACGCACCGCTGCGCGATGGACCACCACCGCGCCGCCCGGCGCACGACGCCGCACGAGGACCCGGCCGTCCTCGCCGACGCCCCCGTCCTCGACCCGCCGGCCACCCCCGACGACACGCTCTGGGCCCGGGTGGCCGCCCTGCCGCCCCGGCAGCGCGAGGCCGTCGTCCTGCGCTACGTCGGCGACCTCGACCACCGCGCGGTCGCGGCCGCCCTCGACACGACGCCCGGGATGAGCCGGCGGCTCGTCAGCGACGCCCTCGCCGCCCTGCGCCTCGACCTCACCGACCCGGAGGACCTCCGATGACCGACCCCACCACCGCTCCTGCTCCCCTCTCCGCCCTCACCTCCTTCGACCCGCCGCTCTCCGGACCGCCCCGCCTGGGCCCGACCGACGTCTCGTACGTCCTCGACGACACCGCGGTCGGCCGGATGCTCGTCGCCGTCCGCGACGACGGCCGGGTGCTCGCAACGGCCTTCGCCCCGGACGACGCGGCCGAGGAGCGCTGGCTCGCCCGCCTCGCCGCGTCCGTCAGCCCGCGGGTGTTGCGCCTTCCCGCCCCGACGGACGCCGCGCGCCGTGCCCTGGCCGACTTCCTCGCCGGACGCACGCGCCGGGTCGAGGTCGAGGCCGACCTCGCCCTCGCGTCACCCTTCCAGCGCGAGGTGCTGACCGGCCTCGCGGCGCGGGTCGGCTACGGCGAGCGGACGACGTACGCGGCCCTCGCCGCCGCGGTCGACCACCCGGGCGCCGCGCGGGCGGTCGGCACCGCCCTCGGCGGCAACCCGCTGTGCGTCACGCTGCCCTGCCACCGCGTGCTGCCGGCGGCCGGCGGGGTCGGCGGGTACGCCGGCGGGCCGGCGGCCAAGGAGCACCTCCTCGCCCTCGAGGCCGCCCACCCCACCCCCTGACCGCCCATCCCGCGACGCCTTCCGCACTTCTTGCGAGTTGAGCCGCTCGACACGCCGCCCAGCGGCGTGTCGAGCGGCTCAACTCGCAAGAAGTCGGGCTCTGGGTCCGGGTCGCGGTCGCCCGAGCCGGGTCGCTCCGGTTGTCGCGAGGGCCCGAGCGGGGTAGGAAGTGGCAAGGATTAACGCCGATGTTGCCTCGATGGGGAGATAGTCACATGGCCGTCCACACCACCGCTCGCCGCCGGGCCGCCCGGACGGCCGCCGCCGTCCTGCCGCTCCTCCTCGTCATCCCGCTGGCCACCGGAGGCCCGAGCGCGGCGCATCCCGGTGGGTCCGACCCGCTCCGGTTCGCCGGCCCCCGCGAGACCCCCTTCGCCTGCGAGACCAGCGAGTTCCGCACCGCCGACGGCTCGTTCCTCCCGGCGTCCGTCGCGCCTGACTGCGCCGTGCCGTCGGAGGTCGACCACGTCTACCGGACGACGGCCGGCACCTTCGCCCCCCTTCCCGCCGACGACAGCCGCCCCGACGACCTCACCTGGACCCGCGTGGACGGCCGGCGCGTCCCGTACATCGTCCGCGTCGAGACCGGCACGACCGACCGGGGCATCCACGAGTTCGCGATGCTCGACGACCCCGCCGACCGGGTCACGCCGTCGGCCCGCCACCGCTCACCGGGGTGGAACGGCCGCCTCGTCTACACCTTCGGGGGCGGCTGTCGCGGTGGCTGGTACCGGCAGGGCACCTCGACCGGTGGCGTCCTCGTGGACCCGATGCTCGCGCGCGGGTTCGCGGTGGCCTCGTCCTCGCTCAACGTCTTCGGCCAGAACTGCGACGACCTGCTCTCGGCCGAGGTGATGGCCCAGACCAAGCGTGCCTTCTCCCGCGCCTACGGCACCCCGCGGTGGACCATCGGGTGGGGCTGCTCCGGCGGCAGCTACCAGGGCCACCAGATCGCCGACAGCTACCCCGGCCTCCTCGACGGCGTCATCGCGGGCTGCAGCTTCCCCGACGTCGGCTTCGGCACCTCGCAGATGCTCTTCGACGCCCGCGTCATCCAGAACTACGTCACCGCGCACCCGGAGGCGCTCACACCGGCCCAGCAGCAGGCGGTGGCCGGGTTCGGCGACCGCGCGGCACTGGCCGCCCAGAGCGACGGGGCCAAGCGCCTCGACCCCGACGCCGAGTTCGACCCGAGCGTCCCCGTCGCCGCGCGCTACGACGCGGTCTCGAACCCCCGCGGCGCCCGCGGCACCGTCTGGGACCACGGCCGCAACGCCTACGGCGTGGACCCCCGCACCGGCTTCGCCCGCGTCCCGAGCGACAACGTCGGCGTCCAGTACGGGCTCGGGGCCTGGCGCGACGGCACGATCACCGCCCGCCAGTTCCTCGACCTCAACGCGGAGGTCGGCGGGCTCGACGTCGACGCGAACCCCACGGCGGCGCGCACGTCCGCGGACCCCGTGGCGCGCTCCAACGCCTACCGGACGGGCCGGCTCCTCAACGGCGGCAACGGGCTCGGCGACGTGCCGCTCATCGACTACCGGGCCTACACCGACGAGGCCGGCACCGGCGACATCCACATGCGCTACCAGTCGTTCTCGACCCGCGCGCGGCTCGTCGCGGCCAACGGCGACGCCGACAACCAGGTGATGCTCGTCGAGGACGACTCCCGCGGCCTGTTCGACCCCTCGAGCCCGGTGCTCGTGACGGCGCTCGACCGGATGGACCGGTGGATCGCCGCCGTCCGCGCCGACCGGCGTCCCGGCTCGCAGCACGCCCGCGTCGTGCGCTCCAAGCCGAGGGACCTGACCGACGCGTGCTTCACGGCGTCCGGCGAGAAGATCGCCGAGCGGCAGGTCTACCGCGGCGACACCCGGTGCAACCGGCTCTACCCGCCGTACGCCTCTCCCCGGATCGTCGCCGGGGGGCCGGTGTCGAGCGACGTCGTCACCTGCCGACGGACCCGGCCGGTCCGCTCCACCTACCCAGAGATGTCGGACGCGCAGTGGTCGCGGCTGCGGACGGTCTTCGCCGGCGGCGTCTGCGACTACCACCGCCGCGGCGTCGACCAGCGGCCCCCGGACGGCACGTGGCTGCGGTTCACCGCCCCCGGCCGGTGGGTCGTCGGCCACCCGTCCGGCCCCGGCCACCCCCGCTGACCCCCTCCGGGCTCAGTGGAAGCCGTGGCGCGCGAGGGGGTGCATCAGCTCGCGCTCCTCGTAGGCCAGGTGCGACAGGAGGGTGTCGGTCAGCACGTCGACGACGTGCCGCAGCCGGTCAATCGCCCCGTCCTCGTCGGCGACGAGCGCCACGAGTGCGCGGTCGACGTCGTCGAGGACGTCGTGGATGACCTCGTGCTCCTCCTCGAGCCGCGCGACGACCGGTGCCGCGGCGGGGTCGGTCCAGCGCAGGTGCGGGAAGATCGAGGCGTCCTCGAGCGTGTGGTGCCCGGTGACGACCCGGCAGTACGACTCGCAGTACGCGCCGAGCGTCCACTGGTTCTGACGCATCGTCATCGCGTTGACCGCGGAGCGGGCCGAGCCGACCGACAACATCCCGCGCGCGACCTGGTCGACGACGTCGCGGACCTGGGCGAGCTCGGAGCGCAGGTGGTCGTGGACGTCGACGAGGTGGCGCGGCACGGCCAGCTGCGCCTCGGTGTAGCCCGAGGAGTCGGAGGTGTCCGGGTACCTCGGGCGCGACGACTCGTCCCAGGGCAGCTCACCGGTCAGCCGGTGGCCGTCGTCCGGGGTCGGCACGAACGGCGGTGCGGCGGAGGCCTGCCCGCGCGAGGTCTCGATGCCGGGAGCCGGCTCGTCGTGGACCTCGACCGGCCAGTCGGCCGGCCCCGGTACCGACCCCGAGGCCCGTCGCGCCCGCTCGACCTCGACGAGCTCGCGCGTCGCCGGCGCGACCTCCCGCGCCCACGCCTGCACCAGCCCGGGGTCGTCGGTGCCGAGGACGAAGGTGGACATCCCGTGCTCGAGCGTCAGGGCGGCGAGCTGCTCGGGCCAGTCGGACGGCCGGCCGCGCAGCCCGCTGCTCCCGCCGGAGCGCGCCGGGAAGACGTTGTAGAGCCGCCGCACGTCCTCGGGCGCCCGGCCGGCCTCGAGCGCCGCCTCGTCGACGACCGCGTTCATCGCCGCCAGTGCGTCCGGGTCGGCGTAGCCCATGCTCGGCAGCCAGCCGTCGGCGACGCGTCCGGTGAGGCGCAGCATCCGCGGCTTGTACGCGCCGAGCCAGAGGCCGACCGGGTGCGCCGGCGCGGGTCCGGCGTGGAGGCCGTGGACCCGGTGGTGCCGGCCGTCGACGCGGACCGTCCCCTCGCCGGACCACATCGCGCGCAGCACCGCGACCGCCTCCTCGAGCGCGTCGACCGCCTCGCGGGGCGAGAGCCGGGTGCCGCCCGCGGCCTCGATGGCGTCCCAGAAGGCGCCCGCACCGAGCCCGAGCTCGACCCGGCCGCCGGTCAGCACGTCGAGCGTCGCCACCGACTTCGCGAGGACCGCCGGCGGGCGCAGCGGCAGGTTGACGACGTTCGGCGCGACCCGCACCGCGGTCGTCCGGGCGCCGATGACCGACAGGAGGGTCCACGCGTCGAGGTGGCGCGCCTGGTACGGGTGGTCCTGGACGGTCACGAGGTCCAGGCCGAGCACGTCGGCGAGCTGCGCGAGCTCGAGCACGCGCTCGGCCGAGGAGACATCCGGCGTCGGGAAGATCCCGAGCTCGAGCGCGTGCCCGTAGTCGGTCACGGGGTGTCCGGGCGGGGCTCGTCGGTGCCGCGGTCGGCACGGTCGGTCGGGGGCTCGACGTCGACGACGCCGCCGACCCCTTCGTCGTTGACGACCGGGGGCAGCCGGCCCTCGTCGCCGTAGCCGCCGAGCAGCTCGGCCATCACGAGGTGCGGCTTGGCCTCGGCCGCCCGACCCTGGCGCTGGAGGGTGCGCCCGAGCAGGAGATTCGCGTAGGCCTCGTCGGGGTCGTCGACGAGGATCGCGCGGGTCACGGTCTCGGCGCGGCCCAGCTGCGCGGAGTGGAAGTAGGAGCGCGCGAGGAGCAGCCGCAGCTCGGTCGTCCCGTGCAGCGGCGGCTCGTAGGCGCTCGTGTCGACGAGCTGCGAGAGCTCCTCCGCGGCGGCCTGGTACTCGCCGTGCTCGAAGAGCCCCCGGGCCCTCTGGTAGCGCTCGGCCATGCCGGTCTCGGAGGTGGTCATGCGTCGCTCAACGCCACGTCGACGGCGGCTGTTCCGGCGCGGCGGCGCCGGCGGGTGCCCACGGGACGGACACGACGGCGGCCCGGTCCCCCACGACCCGCCCGGCACGAGGCAGGATCGGTGCGTGACCGTCCCGCCCTCCACCCCACCGGAGCAGGAGCCGCGCGCCGCGCGCCCGCGCCGGTTCACCGACGGTGCCCGCGCCGTCGGCCGCGGGGGTGGCCGGGGCCTGCGGGCGGTCGGTCGCGGCGGCGCCGCGTCCGCACGGGTCGTCGGTCGCGGGGGCCGCGCCGCCGGGCAGCGCTTCCGGCGCTTCGCGGGGGCCGACGGCGCCGCCGACACCGGCCTCGCGCGGCTCACCGAGCTGCACGCCGTCAACGTCGCGGGCGACGCGGCCGTCACCGTCTCGCTCGCCGGCACGGTCTTCGCGATGCCGACGGACGAGGCCCGCGGCCGGGTCGCCCTCTTCCTCCTCCTGACGATGGCGCCCTTCCTCCTCCTCGCGCCGCTCATCGGGCCGCTGCTCGACCGCTTCCGCCACGGCCGCCGCTGGGCGCTCGGCACGACCCTCGCGATGCGGGGCTTCCTCGCGTGGGTGCTGGCGACGGCCGTCCTCGAGGACAGCCCGTGGCTCTTCCCGGCCGCGCTGGGCTGCCTCGTCGCGTCCCGGTCCTACGCCGTGGCGCGCGCCGCCGCCGTCCCGCGCCTGCTGCCGGCGGGCATCGGTCTCGTGAGCGCCAACTCGCGCCTCAACATCGCCGGCATCGTCGGGATGGTCCTCGGCGGCGGGGTCGCCGGCGCGGCGTCGCGCATCGGGCCCGACTGGTCGCTGCGCGTCGCCTTCGTGATCTTCGTCGCCGCCACCGTCCTGGCCATCCGGCTGCCGGCGAGGGTCGACTCCAGCCTCGGCGAGCTCGACGTCGACGGCACGCCGGTCGGGGAGGAGCCCATCGGCTCGCCCGAGCGCGGGGCCCGCCGGCTGCGGGCGCTGCCGGTCACCGTGCGCTACGTGCTGTGGCTGACGACGGGCGCGCGCCTGCTCACCGGCTTCCTCACCCTGTTCCTCACCTTCCTCATGCGCGAGCACCCCATCCCCGGCTGGAACGGCCCGCTCGTCCTCGCCGTCGTCGCCGGGGCCGCGGGCGTCGGCAACGGCGTGGGGTCGCTCATCGGCAACCGCAAGGAGACACCGGCCCCGGAGGTGATGGCCACGGCCATCGCGGTCGTCGCGGCGGCCGCCGCCCTCGCCACGGCGCTCTTCTACTCGGTGTGGGTGCTCGCCCTCGTCGGGCTCGCGGGCGGGGTCTTCGGGCAGCTGGCCAAGCTGTGCCTCGACGCCCTCATCCAGCGCGACGTCGCCGAGGTCGTCCGCGCGCGGGTCTTCTCGTGGTCCGAGACGATCCTCCAGGCCTTCTGGGTCGTCGGCGGGACCATCGGCATCCTCGTGCCGCTCGAACCGCGCCTCGGGTTCGGCGTGATCACCGCCGTCGTGCTCGCCGCCGGGGTGGTCGCGGTCCGTTCGCGGTCCACCGGCACCCGGGCCGCAGGGCTCGCCTGACCTCGGCCGCCGCCTCCGGCTTGATACCCCCCTAGGTATCTGCCATGCTGTGCTCGACAGCGTCCCCGACCCTCCCGGAGGTCCCCATGTGCTCCCCCGCCACCTGCCACGTCTGCGGCAAGACCACCTGGGCCGGCTGCGGCATGCACGCCGACATGGTCATGGCGTCCGTCCCGCCGCCCGCCCGCTGCACCTGCGCCGACGAGCCCGCCGAACAGGCCGCCGACCGGCGGTGACCCCCGGACCCACGCCCCGAGGGCACCTCGACCTGGGGTCGCCACCCCGGGTCGAGGCGCTCACGGCGCTCACCCCGGCGCCGCCCGCGGCCCGGGTGTGGACCCGCGGTCGCGCGCTGGCCGCCCTCCTGCTCCTGGCCCCCCTCCTCCGGCTCCTCCTCGACACCGCCACGCAGGTCCTCGAGCGGACGCCGACCGTGTGGGCCCTGCTCGGGGTCGGCGCGACCGGGGCCGCCGCCACGCTGGCCACCTACCTGCCCCGCCGGTGGCCGCCGACGCGTGTCCGCGCCACCGCCCCCTGCGCCGCGAGCCCGCTCGTCCTGCTCGCGCTCGCCTGGCTGATGACGGGCGTCGCCGTGACGACGTGGGCCCTCGTGCCGGTCGCCGTGCTGGGCGTCGGCGCCCTCGTGCAGCGGCTGGCGACCGCCGACACCTGCGCACCTGCTCGCTGAGCGCCCCCGGCACCGCCCGTCCTCGCGGCGACGGGATGGTCCCCGCCCACGCCTAGGCTGACCGCGATGCCGTCCACGACCGCCGCCCGCCTGCGCCTCGTCGGGCTCGTCGTCGGGGTGCTGCTCGCCGGCGGGCTGGCGCTGCTCCTGCTCGGCGGCGACCTCGCGACGGTGCGCCGTGCCGTCGCCGGCAGCGGCGCGTGGGGCCCGCTCGTCTTCGTCGTGCTGCACGTCGTGCTCACCCTCGTCCCGGTCCCGAAGAACCTCCTCGCCGGCATCGCCGGCGCCCTCTTCGGCCTCGGCGCGGGCAGCGCGCTGTCGTGGGCCGGTGCGGTCGCGAGCGCGTGGGTCACCTTCGAGCTGGCCGGCCGGCTCGGCGCCGAGGCGGTCGACGGCATCACGGGAGCCCGGGTCGAGCGGGTGCGGCGGGTGCTGCGCGAGCGTGGGCTGCTCGCCGTCGTCATCGCCCGGCTCACGCCGCTCGTCCCGTTCACGGTCGTCAACTACGGCGCCGGCGTGAGCCGGGTCGGGCGGCGCGACTACCTGCTCGGGACGGCGCTCGGCGTCGTGCCGGGGACGGTCGCGTACGTCGCCGTCGGCGCCTCGGCCGGGCAGGACGCGACGACCATCCTCCTCGCCGGTGGCGCCGGTGTGCTGCTGCTCGTCGCCGCCGGGGTGCTGGCCCGCCGCCTCGGCCCCCGCCGCCCCTGACCCGACCCTCCCTCTCTCCCTCTCTCGCGAACGTGTGTGAGATCGCCGGTGGTCCCCGGCGGTTTCACACGCGTTCGCTGATGGAGGGGCGGCGGTCGAGGTCAGGAGCCGTCGACCCAGATGGTGTCGTGCTCGGCCATGAAGGCGTCGTAGTGTTCGCGGCTCCAACCGTCGGTGCCCGCGGCGAGGCCCTCGAAGTACCCCTCACGCGGCGCCCCCGGCGCGAAGTGCAGCAGCATCCGCGCCGGGCCGTCCTCGTTGCGGAACCCGTGGACGCCGCCCGGCGGCACGTGGACGAAGTCGCCCGCGCCGGCGCGCACCCAGTCGCGCCCGTCGAAGATCCGCACGACGCCCTCGAGGACGTGGAAGGACTCGCTGAGCGTCCGGTGGAAGTGCGGCCCCGGCCCGCTCGGCGGCCCCGCGAAGGTCCAGCGGTAGAGGCCGAAGAGGCCGCCGGTCGATGCTCCCGAGGCGAGGTAGTGCACCTCGTTGCCGTTCGGGTAGGTCAGGTCCGGCGGACGGTCGGCCGGGTGCAGCCTGGCCGAGACCTCGCCGTCGTCCCCGTCGTACAGGCGCGGTGGGTACCCCATCCCCCGACGGTAGGCGCCATCCACGCCCCCGACCACCGCGAACGCGTGTGAAGAACGTCGGCATACCGACGGTTTTCACACGCGTTCGCGGGAGGGACGCGGGGGTGGCAGGCAACGGGAGGTTCGGCGCGGGGCGCCGCGGGGTACGAGGTCGGGCGAGCGGCCGGACCCGCCGGCCCCCGCCCGACCCGAGGAGCAGGACGCGTGACCCGTTTCGGCTTCACCCTGATGACCGAGCAGAGCGGCCCCAAGGAGCTCGTCGACGCCGCCGTGCGCGCCGAGGCCGCCGGCTTCGACCTGCTGGTCTCCAGCGACCACTACTCGCCCTGGCTGACCGAGCAGGGGCACGCCCCGCACGCCTGGACGATGCTCGGCGCCGTCGCCCACGCGACGAGCACGGTCGACCTCGCGACGTACGTCACCTGCCCGACGATGCGCTACCACCCGACGGTCGTCGCGCAGCAGGCCGCGACCCTCCAGATCCTCGCCGACGGCCGCTTCACCCTCGGCCTCGGCTCCGGCGAGAACCTCAACGAGCACATCATCGGGCAGGGCTGGCCGCCGGTCGCCCAGCGCCAGGACATGCTCGCCGAGGCGATGGAGATCATCCGCGAGCTCTTCACCGGCGAGCTGACGACCTACCGCGGCGAGTACTTCGACGTCGACTCCGCCCGCCTCTGGGACCTGCCCGAGCAGGGCGTCCCGATCGGCGTGGCGGTGAGCGGCCGCGCGGGCATCGAGCAGTTCGGCCCGCTCGCCGACCACCTCATCGCCGTCCAGCCCGAGGCCGAGCTCGTCGAGCAGTGGAACGAGCTCGCCGGCTCGACGATCGGCTCCGGCGCCCGCGCCATCGGCCAGATCCCGATCTGCTGGGACCGCGACGAGGCCGCGGCCGTCACCCGCGCCCACGAGCAGTTCCGCTGGTTCGCCGGCGGCTGGAAGGTCAACGCCGACCTGCCGACCCCGATGGGCTTCAGCGGCGCCACCCAGTTCGTCCGCGAGGAGGACGTCGCCGAGTCCATCCCGTGCGGCCCCGACCTCGACAAGATCGTCGAGGCCGTCGCGCCCTACTGGGAGGCCGGCTTCACCGACATCGCGCTGGTCCAGGTCGGCGGCGAGCACCAGACGCCGTTCCTCGACGAGGTCGCCCCCGAGCTCCTCGAGAAGCTGCGCGCCGCCGCCCCCTCGTCCTGACACCCCGCCCCACCCGGCGGATGCCGCCCGCCGCCCGGCCCGACCGCAGCGTCAGGCCGGGCGCGGGACGGCCCCGAGCGTGGAGATGCCGACCCAGCCCGGCACGGCGCGGACGACATCGGCCGGCGCGTCGATGGCGACGAGCCGCCCCCGCACCGCCTCCTCCCACGCGCGGTCACCGCGCCAGATCTCGGTCATCGTGCGCAGCGTCGTCGTGAGCGCCGCATCGACCTCGAACCCCGGGTCGGCGTCGCACACGTCGACCGATGCCCCGTCGACGACGACCCACCAGCGCCGGGCGCGCGGCTCGACGTCGGTGTAGGTGAAGGCGACGACCGTGCGCTCCCGCGGCCAGCGGTCGAGGGGCAACGTGCGCTTGAGGTCCCACATGAGCAGGTGCGGGTCGAGGTCCTCCTGGCCGAGGTCACCGACCCAGCGCACCCCCCAGGCCCCGAGCGCCTCGACGACCCCGCGCAGCTCCTCCCCGCCGCGCGTCAGGTGGTACGACGTGCGGCCGCCGACGACCCGGCGCTCCACCACCCCGGCGCGCTCGAGCCGACGCAGGCGCTTCGAGAGCAGCGTCGGCGACATCCGGGGCACCCCGCGCCGCAGGTCGTTGAAGTGGGTGCTGCCACAGAGCAGCTCGCGCACGATGAGCAGCGTCCACCGCTCGTCGAGCACCTCCATCGCCTTGGCGACGGGGCAGAACTGGCCGTAGGTCGAGGCCATCGCACACCTCCCCCGGACGGCGGTCAGGTGGTCGCCGCCGGCGCCGGTGCGTCCAGTGAACCGCTGCCGGACCCGGCGCGCCAGTACAGATCGTGGACCGGTGGCGCTCCACATCCCGCACTGGATGGCCCCTGCCGCGCGGCGCGACGCTGGTCGCCCGACGAGAGGAGACCACCATGACCGTCCACCACGCCCCGCCCGCCCCGCCCGAGGTCAAGGCGCGCCACGCCGCCCTCTGGGCGCTCGGGGACTACCCGAGCGTCGCCGACCGGGTCATCCCGCACCTCGGCGAGGTGCTCGTCGAGGCCGCCGCCGTCACGCCGGGCGAGCGCGTCCTCGACGTCGCCGCCGGGGCCGGCAACGCCTCGCTGCCGGCCGCACGCGCCGGCGCCGACGTCACCGCGTCGGACCTGACGCCCGAGCTCGTCGAGGTCGGGCGCGCGCGGTCGCGGGACGCCGGGCTCGAGGTCCTCTGGGACGTCGCCGACGCCGAGGACCTGCCCTACCCGGACGCGACCTTCGACGTCGTGCTCTCCTGCGTCGGCGTGATGTTCGCCCCGGTGCACGAGGCCTCGGCCGGCGAGCTGCTGCGGGTCTGCCGCCCCGGCGGGCGCCTCGCCCTGCTGTCCTGGACGCCCGAGGGCTTCATCGGCCGGCTGCTCGCCGCCATCCGGCCGTGGGCGCCGCCCCCGCCGCCCGGGGCCCAGCCGCCGCCGCTGTGGGGTCGGCAGGAGCACGTCGAGGGCCTGCTCGGCGACGGCGTGCGCGACCTGCGGGCCGAGCGCCGCGAGCTCGTCGTCGACGGCTTCGCGACCCCGGAGGAGTTCCGGACGTTCTTCGTCGAGCGCTACGGGCCGACGGTGGCCGTGCACCGCTCGGTCGCGGACGACCCCGAGCAGCGGGCCGCCCTCGAGGCCGCCATCGACGACGTGGCCCGCGAGGGGACGGACGCCGACGGCCGGATGCGCTGGGAGTACCTGCTGCTCACCGCGACCCGCGCCTGAGCGGCCGGGAGCGCGCTCAGTGCGACGCCGCGGCGTCCTGCTGGTCGCCACCGCGGGCCCGCTGCACGGCGAGCACGACCGCGACGACGACGGCCCCGACGGCCGCGCCGGCGACGGCCGAGCCGAGGGTGTTGGTCAGCCAGCCGAGGAGGCCGCCGAGCGCACCGGTGGCGTCGTGGACGGCCTCCTCGGCGTGGTGGACCAGCGAGTACGGCCCGTGCCACCCGAGCTCGTCGGCGCCGACGAGGAGGATGTGGCCGCCGACCCAGAGCATCGCGACGATGCCGAGCGTCGAGAGGAACGAGAGGACCTTGGGCATCGCCCGGACGAGGCCCTCGCCGACGCGCCGGGCGCCGCTCGACTCGCGGCCGGCCAGGTGCAGGCCGATGTCGTCCATCTTGACGATGAGCCCGACGACGCCGTAGACGAGCGCCGTGATGAGGACCGCGACGACGACGAGCACCGCCGCGCGGGTGAGGAACGACTCGGACGCGACGTCGTCGAGCGCGATGACCATGATCTCGGCGGAGAGGATGAGGTCGGTGCGGATGGCGCCGGACACCATCTGCTGCTCCTGCTCGGGCCCGACCTCGGTGACCGGCTCGGCGTGCGCCTCGTGGTGGGCGAGCTTCTCCCAGATCTTCTCGGCGCCCTCGTACGCGAGGTAGGTGCCGCCGAGCATGAGGATCGGTGTGAGCAGCCACGGGAGGAACTGGCTGAGCAGCAGGGCGACCGGCAGGATGATGAGCAGCTTGTTGCGGATCGAGCCGATGGCGATCTTCTTGATGATCGGCAGCTCGCGCTCCGGCGTGACCCCCGTGACGTACCGCGGCGTGACGGCGGTGTCGTCGACGACGACGCCGGCGGCCTTGGCGCTGGCCCGCCCGGCGGCGGCTCCCACGTCGTCGACGGACGCGGCCGCGAGCTTCGCGATCGCGGCGATGTCGTCGAGCAGTGCGACGAGCCCACCGGCCATCGGGGTGGATCCTCTCGGTCGTGGCCCCGGCCGTCCGGGGTCCCGTGGGAGGCCACGCTAGTGGGTCGCGGTCGCGGCCCGGACCCGCGCGGGCGGGATGCGTGCCGCGGTCAGGCGCCGGGCGGCGGGCAGGCCGCGACGATGGCCGCCTGCACCTCGTCGAGCGAGGCGTACTCGTGCGTGCGGTCCAGGAGGGAGAGCCGACAGCAGACCCGGGCGGGGGTGCCGAGGGCGAGGCAGGAGGCGATGAGGTCGTCCTGGTGGGTCGGGAACGGGTGGTCGGCGAGCGCGGTGCGCAGCTCGGCGAGGTGCGCCACCAGCAGCGGGTCGTCCCCCGCGCCGGTCGCCCCCTCGGCGACGTGAACGGTCGTCATCCCCCGGACCTCCTCGTCCGTTCGTGCTCCCCGCGGTGGCGGGGCCACCCGACCGTACCCCGCCCGTGACCGGCACAAACACCGATCGACGAGCTTCCGCGCGGCGTGACCCGTCGAGGTGCGGCGGCGCGCGGGGAATGCCGCCCGGGGTCGCGGACGCTGACACCCCCATGCGAGCAGTGACCTACGACCACTACGGCGACCTCGACGTCCTCGAGGTCCGCGACGACCTCCCCGACCCCAAGGTCGGCCCCGGCGAGGCCCTCGTCGAGGTGCGCAGCGCCTCGGTGAACCCCGTCGACTGGAAGCTGATGTCCGGCGGCCTCGACGGGATGATGGAGGCCACCTTCCCCGTCGTCCCGGGCTGGGACGTCGCCGGCGTCGTCCGCGCCGTCGGGCCGGACACCCCCGAGCTGGCCGTGGGCGACGAGGTGCTGGCCTACGCGCGCAAGGACTGGGTCCACGGCGGCACCTTCGCCGAGCTGGTCACCGTCCCGGTGCGCGCGGCGGCGAAGAAGCCGGCCGGCCTGGACTGGGACAGCGCGGGCGCCCTCCCACTCGCCGGCCAGACCGCGTACCGCACGCTCAAGAGGCTCGAGGTCGGCGAGGGCGACACCGTGCTCGTCCACGCCGCCGCCGGCGGGGTCGGGCTCCTCGCGGTGCAGGTCGCCCGCGAGCTCGGCGCGCGCGTCATCGGGACCGCCTCGGAGTCCAACCACGACCGGCTGCGCGAGCTCGGCGTCGAGCCCGTGACCTACGGCGACGGCCTCGTCCAGCGGGTGCGCGCCCTGGCCCCCGACGGTGTGGACGCCGTCGCCGACTTCGTCGGCGGGGTCCTCGACGACACGCTCGGCGTGCTGCGTGAGGGCGGCCGGCACGCCTCGGTCGCCGACCCGTCCGTCATCGAGCACGGCGGCTCGTGGGTGTGGGTGCGCCCCGACGGCGAGGAGCTGCAGTGGCTCGCCGACCTCGCGGCCCGCGGCGGCCTGACCGTCGACGTGGCCGGCCGCTACGGCCTCGACGAGGTGCGTGACGCCTTCGCCCGCAGCCAGGAGGGTCACGTCCGGGGCAAGCTCGTCATCCACGTGTCGGACGACTGAGCCCACCCCGCTGTCGAACCTTCGCCCCCTTCCGCCGCCACGGCGCGGGAGGGGGCGAAGTCGTTGCGGGAGAACGCTGTCCGCGCCCACTCGCGCCGTGACGCGAGCGGCACTGCCGAGACTTTGTCGAACTTCCGTGACCCTTGCGTCCACGCGCGTCGAAGGTCCGTCTAGCGTCGGGAGCAGACCCCGACCGGGGTCTGCGGTGGTCGAGCAAGGTGCCACCGGTCTTCGTCGTGGACCGGAGGTAGTGGCATGTCCCAGATCGTCGCCGTCGAGCAGGTTCCCACCCATGGCCACGTCACCGGCCGCGACCTGCAGCGTCGCGAGCACGACGAGAAGCTCGAGTCGCTCCTCGTCGGGCTCCACCGCTCACCGGACGGCCCCGAGCACGACCGGCTCCTGACCGCGGTGGTCACCGAGACCCTGCCGCTCGCCGACTCGCTCGCGCTGCGCTACGCGGGGCGCGGCATCGAGACGGACGACCTCGTCCAGGTGGCGCGGGCCGCGCTCGTCGCCGCCGTGCGGCGCTACCGGCCCGGGGCCGGGCGGGGCTTCGTCGCCTACGCCGTGCCGTCCGTGCGTGGTGAGCTCAAGCGGCACTTCCGGGACGCCGGCTGGGCGGTCCGCCCGCCCCGTGCCCTCCAGGAGCTGCGCTCCGAGCTCGTCGCCGCCGAGGAGGCCCTGCGGCACCGGCTCGGCCGCGAGTCGACCCCCGGCGAGGTGGCCGAGGCCATCGGACGGAGCGAGGTCGACGTCCGCGACGCCCGCGCCACCGGATCCGCGTTCACCCCGGACTCCCTCGACGCGCCGCTCCCCGGCGGCGGCCGGGTCGGCGACCTGCTGACCGGGTCGGCCGACTGGGCCGACGACCTCGCGCTGTCCACGACACTGCGCGAGGAGGTCCGCCGCTGCACCCCGCGCGAGCAGGCCATCATCCGCATGCGCTTCGTCGAGGAGCGCACGCAGCGTGAGATCGGTGAGTCGATCGGCGTCAGCCAGATGCAGGTCTCGCGTCTGCTGACCCAGCTGCTCGACCGTCTCCGGCTGCGCCTCGAGGCCCTGCCCGCCGCCTGACCTGCGGACCCCGTCCGCTCGGCCGACCTCCCCGCACCGCGTCCCCCCGGGCGGTACCGTCGCGCCATGCGTGTCGTGCGCCGGATCCTCGCCGTCCTGCTCGTGCTCGTCGTCGTCGGCGCCGTGCTCGGGTACCGCCAGTACCGCCCGCTGCTGCGCACCGGCACCGGCTACGCCGCGCACAACGCCTGCGCCGTCGAGCTCGTCGCCGGGCGCAAGGACCCCGAGCGCGACCTGCCGCCCAACCCCCTCGTCCCCTACCTGACCGGCTACGTCGACGAGGCCGGTGGGTCGTCGAGGTCCGCCGTCGCCTGGGTCCTCGCGAAGCAGAAGGCCTGGTACACGCCGGGGTACGGGTGCACGGTCGCGCCCGAGCAGCCGGCCGACCAGCGCCGCGCGACGAAGGTCGAGCCCGAGGGGAACCCGTTCGAGGGCGCGGAGACACCCCGCGCCGACAAGGAGCTGAGCCGCGCGATGGCACGGGCCTTCGGCGACGACCTCTCGACGGCGGCCAAGCAGCGGCTGGGCACGCGCGCCGTCGTCGTCGTCAAGAACGGCGAGCTCGTGGCCGAGCGGTACGCCGACGGGTTCACGCCCGGCACACCGCAGCTCGGCTGGTCGATGGCCAAGAGCGCGACGAACCTGCTCGTCGGCCGCTACGTCCTGGACCGCAAGCTCGACCTCGACGAGGACCACCTGCGCCCGGAGTGGACCGACGGGCGCGCCGACATCACCGTCGACCAGCTGATGCGGATGACGAGCGGGCTGCGGTGGGACGAGACCTACTCGCTGGGCACCCCCATCACCGAGATGCTCTACGACGCACCGGACATGGCGAAGTACGTCGCGAGCCAGCCGCTGGCGCACCGTCCGGGCACGTACCAGCAGTACTCGAGCGGCTCGACCAACCTCGTCTGCTCGTGGCTGTCCTCGCTCGCCGACACGCCGGACCGCGACTTCCCCCGGACCGAGCTCTTCGCCCCGCTCGGCCTGTCGTCGGCGGTCTGGGAGACCGACGCCGCGGGCACGCCCGTCTGCAGCTCGTACCTGTGGGCGACGCCCCGGGACTGGGCCGTGCTCGGGCAGCTCGCGCTCCAGGACGGGGTCTGGGAGGACGAGCGCCTCCTGCCGGAGGGCTGGATGGAGCGCTCGACGACGGCCGAGCCGGTCGACCGCAGCGAGGAGAAGGGCTACGCGGCGGGATGGTGGGTCAACCGTCAGGCCGACGGCTCCCTCGTCACGCCGCTGCTCCCGGCGGACGCCTACTGGATGAGCGGGCACGACGGCCAGCGCGTCTACGTCGTGCCGTCGCAGCGCCTCGTCGTGGTCCGGATGGGGTTCTCACCGGAGGTCGACCCCGCCGACCTGCGCACCGACGAGCTCGTCCGGGACGTCGTCACCGCCACCGGGTCGTGAGCCGGCGGCGGTGACCCCGCCGTCAGAAGCGCGGTGTGACCGTGACCCGGGCGCCGTCGTCCGGCGCGTCGTCGACCATCGGGAGGCACGAGACGTCGCCGGTGCCGGACCCGTCCGCGGGGCTCGCCGTGCAGGTCGTCGAGGCTCCGTTGTCGAAGTCCATGGAGAACAGCACCGGGCCGGCGTCACCGCTGCCGAACGTGACCGTCATGCCGTCGACCGTCGCTCCCACCCCGGCCAGGCTCCCGAGGGTCCAGCCGGGCTCGACGGTCGCGGATCCCAGCTCGAACCCCTCACCGACCGAGACCTCGACCGGCTCGCCACCGCCGGGCAGGTCCGTGGGGAAGAGGCTGGAGGACGGGACCGCGGAGCGGATGTCGTCGGCGACGCGGTTCGCGGTGCGTGCGAGGAAGATCCCGCCGACGACGACGGCGACGACCACGAGCACGACCACGACGACCGCGGCGATGAGGCAGCCCTTGGCGCCGCTGCTCATCCCCTGCTTCGGCGGCGGCCACTGACCCTCGGCGCCGCCGGGCGCGCCGTAGGAGGTCGGCGTGCTGTACGAGCCGGTGGCCGGGTCGCCGGTGTACGGCGGCGGCGTGCCGTACGCCGCGGTCGGGTCGGGGGCGCTGGGCTGCACGGGGTCCCGGAAGTGGTCGGTCCACTGCTGGCCGTCCCACCAGCGGTCGCGGCCGTCGGGCTGCGGGTGCCATCCGGGGGGTGCGCTCATCCTGCTGTCCTCCTCGTGCGGCGGGGTCGCCGTGCTGGGGACAGGCTATGCCCGGCGGACCACGACCGTGGGGGCCTCGCGGAGGCTCGCCCCGACGACGCAGTACCGCTCCGTCGAGGTCGCCAGGCGCTCGAGGGCGGCGTCGTCCGCGTCCGTCGCGACGGTGAAGGTGAGGGTCACGGGCCCGATGCCGACCGGGACCTCCCGGTCCAGGCCGAGGGTGCCCCGGGCGTCGAAGGAGCTCTCGGCCACGCCCCGTACCTCGCCCAGCGCGAGGTTCATCGCGGTCGCGACGCTGCGCAGCGTCACCCCTGCGCAAGCCAGGAGCGCCTCGAGGAGCATGTCGCCGCTGCACGCGTCGGTGCCGTCACCGCCGGTCGCGCGGTGCAGCCCGGCCCGCACCGGTCCCGCGAACCCGTCGACGGTGCAGGTGACTCCCTCGTCGCGGAAGTCGGCGGTGGCCCGCAGCGGCGTGTGCGCGGCGGACGGGTCGGCGGCGTAGCGCTCGCGGAGCGGGGCCTGCATCTGGCGGAGGGTGGCGCGGTCCATCGCCCCAGCCAAGCACGCCAGGACCGGCCACGGGACCGCCCGGCCGGACGGTCCCGCGGCCCTGCCGGTCAGTCGTCGTCGAGGTCATGCAGCTCGTCGACGGTGAGCATCCGGGAGCGGATGACGAAGCGGACGCCCTCGGGCGCCTCGAGGGAGAAGCCGGCGCCGCGGCCGGGCACGACGTCGATCGTCAGGTGCGTGTAGCGCCAGTACTCGAACTGCGCCCGCGAGATCCACACGGGGACAGCCCGGTCCAGGCCGACGTCGAGCGTCCCGAGGTGGACGTCGGCGTCGCCGATGATGAGGTCGCCGTCCGGGTAGCACATCGGCGCCGACCCGTCGCAGCACCCGCCGGACTGGTGGAACATCAACGGGCCGTGCGTCGCGGTGAGGCGGCGGAGGAGCTCCGCCGCCCCACCCGTGACGTCGACCCGGCTCGCGGTGGCCGGGACGCTCATCGGCTCAGAAGAAGCCGAGCGCGTCGGGGCTGTAGCTGACGAGGAGGTTCTTCGTCTGCTGGTAGTGCTCGAGCATCATCTTGTGGGTCTCGCGCCCGATGCCCGACTGCTTGTAGCCGCCGAACGCCGCGTGCGCGGGGTACGCGTGGTAGTTGTTCGTCCACACGCGGCCGGCCTGGATCTCACGACCGGCCCGGTAGGCCTGCGAGCCGTCACGGCTCCACACGCCGGCGCCGAGGCCGTAGAGGGTGTCGTTGGCGATCTTCAGCGCGTCGGCCTCGTCCTCGAAGCGGGTGACGGACACGACCGGCCCGAAGATCTCCTCCTGGAAGATGCGCATCGAGTTCTCGCCCTCGAAGACCGTCGGCTGGACGTAGTAGCCGCCGGACAGCTCGCCGCCGAGGTCGGCCCGCGCGCCGCCGATGAGGACCTTCGCGCCCTCCTGCTTGCCGATGTCGATGTAGGACAGGATCTTCTCGAGCTGGTCGTTGCTCGCCTGCGCGCCGATCATCGTGTCGGTGTCGAGCGGGTTGCCCTGGACGATCTTCCCGACGCGGTCGACGGCGTCCTGGAGGAACTCGTCGTAGATCGAGGACTGGATGAGCGCGCGGCTCGGGCAGGTGCAGACCTCGCCCTGGTTGAGCGCGAAGAGCGCGAAGCCCTCGAGGGCCTTGTCGTAGAACGAGTCCCGCTGCGCGGAGACGTTCTCGAAGAAGATGTTCGGGCTCTTGCCGCCGAGCTCGAGCGTGACCGGGATGAGGTTCTGGCTCGCGTACTGCATGATCAGGCGGCCGGTGGTCGTCTCGCCGGTGAAGGCGACCTTGGCGATGCGCGGGCTCGACGCGAGCGGCTTGCCGGCCTCGACGCCGAAACCGTTGACGACGTTGAGGACGCCGTCGGGCAGCAGGTCGCCGACGAGCTCGACGAGCTTGAGGATCGACCACGGGGTCTGCTCCGCGGGCTTGAGGACGACGCAGTTGCCGGCCGCGAGCGCGGGGGCGAGCTTCCAGACCGCCATGAGGATCGGGAAGTTCCAGGGGATGATCTGCGCGACGACGCCGAGCGGCTCGTGGATGTGGTACGCCACGGTGTACTCGTCGATCTCGCCGATCGAACCCTCCTGTGCACGAACGGCGCCCGCGAAGTAGCGGAAGTGGTCGATCGCGAGCGGGATGTCGGCGGCGAGGGTCTCGCGCACCGGCTTGCCGTTGTCCCAGGTCTCGGCGACGGCGAGGTCCTCGAGGTGGGCCTCCATCCGGTCGGCGATCTTCAGGAGGATGTTGGAGCGCTCGGTCGCGCTCGTGCGGCCCCAGGCGGCGGAGGCGCCGTGCGCGGCGTCGAGGGCGAGCTCGATGTCCTCGGCGGTGCCGCGGGCGATCTCGGTGAACGCCTGCCCGGTCACGGGGGTGATGTTCTCGAAGTAGTTGCCCTTGACCGGCGGCACCCACTGGCCCCCGATGTAGTTCTCGTAGCGGCCCTTGACCTCGATGCTGCTGCCGTCGCGGCCCGGCGGGGTGTACGTCGTCATTGACTCGATCTCCTTCGATCGTGGGGTGCCCGGTGCGGGTTGGACGGACCGTAGGCGCGGCGACGTTGCAACAACGCTGCAGCCCGCCCCGGCACCGCGGGACCACCCCGGCAGGGCGAGGTCACCCCGGCACGGTGCTGCACCCCGGTTCGTCCACGAGACCCCGGCTCCGAAGCCTTGTCCCGTGGACTTTTCGGGGTCACCCCGAAAAGGGGAGGCGCGGGGGGCGGGTGGGGTCGGGGGCCGGGTCAGGCGTCGTCGCGCAGGAGGCGCGCGACCTCGGCCTCGGCGACGGGGCGCAGCGGGGAGGCCGCCGGCAGCGCGTCGAGCTGGCGCTCCCACATCTCGAGGTCGCCGGCGCCCCAGCGCGAGCGGGTCCACCCGACCATGAGATCGGCCTCGCCCGAGGCGAGCACCGCGGCGCGCACCCGCGCCTCGAGCACCTCGCGCAGCTCGACGACGGCCGGCGCCTCCGACCCCGGCAGCAGCGGACCCTTGTACGCCCGCAGCGCGTCGCGCACCCGCCCGGCCGCGAGGTGCGCCAGCACGCCCGACCAGTCGGTCTCGGCCTCCGCCTGCACACGGTAGGGCCGCGAGAGCATCACCTCCGGCCCCAGCAGCGTCCGCAGCCGGGTCATCTCGGCGCGCAGCGTCGACGACGTGACCCGCCCCGGGTACACCTCGGTCTCGAGCTGCTCCGCCGACAGGCCGCGCGGGTTCTCGGTCAGCGCGACGACGATCTCGCTGTGCCGGCGGCTGAGCCGGTGCGTGCGCCCGTCGACCTCGACCACCGCCTCCGGCAGCCCGAGGCCGCGCACCCGCACGACCCCCGGCCCGAGCCCGGCCCCGGGATGCTCCCCGCCCCCGAGCAGCGTCCCGGTCAGGGCGAGCCGGCCGAGCTCGGACTCCGCCATCCGCGCGGCGGCCCGGATCATCGCGAGGCTCTGCGGGGAGGCGACGTCGGGGCCGCCGGTGATGTCGACGACCCCGAGCACCGCGCTCGTCGTCGGGTCGTGGATGGGCGCCGCCGCGCACGACCACGGGTGCACGAGCCGGTTGAAGTGCTCCCCGGCGCGCACGACGGCGGGACCGTCGAGGTGCAGGGCCATCCCCGGGGCGTTGGTGCCGGCGGAGTGCTCGTTCCACGCCGAGCCCTCGACGAAGTTGATGTCCTCCGCGCGCCGCAGCACGTGCCGGGCGCCGGCGACCCAGAGCAGGTGACCGCTCGCGTCGCCGACCGCCATGAGCGCGTCGCAGTCGACAGCCGCGCGCCCGAGGACGTCGTAGAGCAGCGGGAAGACGTGCGAGAGGGCGTGCGCGGTGCGGTAGTCGGCGAGGTCGCCGCCGTCGAGGACGACCGGGGGCAGGTGGCCCTCGGGGTCCACGCCCGCGGCGGACGAGCGCAGCCAGGACTCCGCGACGACCGACCGGACCCCGTCGGGGCCACCGGCGCCGCGCCGGGCCGTGCTGCTCGACACCCCCGCAGTACACCCCGACGACGGGCTGCGGGCAACGGGCCGTTCGGACAGTGGCCCCGCACCGACGCATCACCCGCCCGGAGGTGCCAGCATGGGGCGCAGGAGGTGGTGCGACGTGTCCGACGTCGAGGTGATCAAGGACGACAAGGCGTGGATGGCCCGGGTCGACGGGCACGCCGCGGGACAGCTGGCCTACCGCAACAGCCTCGACGGCTCGGCGGTCGTGCTCGTGCACACCGAGGTCGGGCCGGAGTTCGAGGGCCGCGGCGTGGGGAGCGCGCTCGTCCGGGCCGCCGTCGACGACCTCGCCGCCCACGGCCGGACGGTCCGGCCGGACTGCCCGTTCGCGGCGGAGTGGCTGCGCCGCCACCCGGACCACCCGGTCACGGTGCAGCAGCGCACCTGAGCGACCCGGCTCACCCGGCACGGTTGGACGGCGCCGGTGGACGGACGATCGGACACGTTGTCCGGAGCGGGATCCCGGGTGAGGATGCCGTATGGGCACCGTCGTCAGCCGTGACGCGCGGCGGCGGTGGGCGGCCGTCGTCGCGGCGACCGGCGTGCTCGTTGGGATGCTCGCCGCGGTTCCGGTCCTCCGGTCGACCGTGGCGGTCGGGGCGGCGACGACGACCCCCACAGAGGTGCGCCAGCGGGCCCTGGCGTCGGCGTCCGTCGCCTACACCGCCGTCGGCGAGAGCCGCGGCGGGCTGGCCCTGCCGGACGTCGGCGGCTTCGGCGACCTCGCGACGCTCCTCGGCGGGACGACCCGCACCCGCATCTGGTGGGACGGTCCGCGGCGCTGGCGGGTCGACACCGTCGACGCGACCGGTGAGCGCGACACCTACGGCCTCGCCACCTCGACGACGACGTGGGACTACGGCAGCCGCCGGCTCGCCACCGTGACCGGCGACCCGTCGGTCCGCCTGCCCCGGGCCGACGACCTCGTCGCACCGAACGCGGGCCGCCGCCTGCTGTCCGCCGTCGGACCCGACGACCGCCTGTCCGCCCTGCCCGCGCAGCGCATCGACGGACGCACCACGGACGGCCTGCGCGTCGTCCCCGCCTCGGCCCGCAGCACCCTCGCCCGCGCCGACGTCTGGGTCGACCGCGAGACCGGCCTGCCGCTGCGCGTCGTCGTCACCGCGCGCGGGGGGGCCGACGCCCTCGTCAGCGAGGTGAGCGGGGTGCGCACCGGACGGCCCCCCGCCGACGTCCTGAGCCCGCCGGCGCCGCCGACCGCGCGACGCTCCCTGGACTCCGCCCCCGACCTCGTCGCCCGGGTCGCGCAGCGCTCGCCGTGGGACCTGCCGGACGAGCTCGCGGGCCTCCCGGCGTCGACGCAGGTCCTCGACGGCGCGAGCACCTACGGCACCGGCCTGACCCGGGTCCTCGTCCTGCCCCTCCCCGGCCGCGTGGCGCGCGAGGTCGTCGGCAACGCGACGCGCGCCGGCTCGGTCGAGGAGGAGCTGCCCGGCGGCTCCGTCGTCCGCATCGGCTCGAGCCTGCTCAACGTCGAGCTCGTCCGCGGCGAGGACCGCTTCCACGCCTACGTCGTGGCCGGGCTCGTCGAGCCCGCGCTGCTCGACGAGGTCGCCACCGCCCTGCTCGCCTCACCACCCCCGTTCCGGGAGGACCAGTGACCGACCCCCGCCCCGACACCCCCGCCGTCGCCACGCGGGGCCTCACGAAGCGCTTCGGGCGGGTCACGGCCGTCGACGGCCTCGACCTGCTCGTGCGGCCGGGCGACCGGTACGGCTTCCTCGGGCCCAACGGCTCGGGCAAGACGACGACCGTGCGGATGCTCCTCGGCCTCGTCCACGCGACGAGCGGCGAGGCCGAGGTCCTCGGCCACCCGGTGCCGCGCCAGGCCGCGGCCGCCCTCGCGCAGGTCGGCGCCCTCGTCGAGGGTCCGGCGGCCTACCCGCACCTGTCGGCCCGGGCCAACCTGCGCCTCCTCGACGCCGCCGGCCCCCGTGACGTCGGCGACCCCCTCGCCGCCGAGGTCGGCTCCCGACGCAGCCGGCGGCGGCGCATCGAGTCGGTCCTCGAGGAGGTCGGCCTGGCCGACGTCGGCCGCAAGCCGGTCCGCGCCTACTCCCTCGGGATGCGCCAGCGCCTCGGGCTGGCGGCCGCCCTCCTGCGGGGGCCGCGGCTGCTCGTGCTCGACGAGCCGACGAACGGCCTCGACCCGCGCGGCATCGCCGAGGTGCGCGACCTCCTGCTGCGCCTCAACGAGGGCGGCACGACGGTGTTCCTCTCCAGCCACCTGCTCGCCGAGGTCGAGCTGTTCTGCACGAGGGTCGGTGTGCTGCACCGCGGCCGGCTCGTGGCCCAGGACGACCTCGACGCCCTGCGGGGTCCGACCGGCCGCACCGTCGTCGACGTCGACGACGTGGAGGCCGCCGCCCGGGCGCTCGGGGTGCCCCCACCGGACCGGCGACGCACCGGGGAGCCCGGCGGCCGCCTGGTCCTCGAGGGGTCGAGCGTCGCCGAGGCGACGTCGCGCCTCGTGCGGGCCGAGGTCGCCGTCCTCGAGGCCGCCCCCGAACGACGCACGCTCGAGGAGTCGGTGCTGGAGCTGACCTCGTGATCCGGGTCGAGCTGCGCAAGCTCGTCTCGCGTCCCCGCACCTGGGTGAGCATCGGGCTGCTCTGCCTGCTGCCGGTCGTCGTCGCGGTCTTCTTGTCGGTCACCGGGATCGCGCCCCGGCCGGGCCAGGGCCCGACCCTGCTGGCGGCCGTCCTCGGCAACGGCGCGCTCTACCCGGCGGCGGCGCTCGGCATCGTCCTGCCGTTCTTCCTGCCGATCGCCGTCGCGGTGCAGGCGGGCGAGGCGGTCGCGGGCGAGGCGTCGACGGGGACGCTGCGCTACCTCCTCGTCCGGCCGGTGGGCCGCACCCGGCTCCTCGCGGCCAAGCTCGTGTCGGTCGTCGCGTACACGCTGCTGGCGGTCGTCGCCGTGGCCGTCGTCGGGTACGTCACGGGCATCACGCTGCTGGGGAACTCGGGGCAGCTGACGACGACCACGCTCTCCGGCACCGCCCTCACCCCGACCGACCTCGCGTGGCGCACCGGCGTCATGGTGCTCTCGATCGGCTGGTCGATGGTCGGGCTCGCGGCCATCTCGCTGTTCCTCTCGACGCTCACCGACTCCTCGCTCGGCGCGGCCCTCGGCGGGCTGGCCGCCCTCGTGAGCAGCACCGTCCTCGTGACGCTCGACGCGGCGGGCTCGGTCCGCGACTACCTCCCGACCCGGTACTGGCTGGCGTGGGTGGACCTGTTCCGCGACCCCATCCCGTGGCACGACCTCCAGGCCGGCGCGCTCGTGCAGGCCGGGTACGTGCTCGTCTTCCTCGGCGCGGCGTGGGCGAACTTCACGACCCGCGACGTCACGAGCTGAGCCGTCAGCCGCCGAGCGCCCCGGCGCCGGCCGCCCGCAGGGCCGCGCAGTCCGCGCTCGTGGGCGGGGCGTCCGGGGCGGTGCGGCCGAGCGAGCGCAGCACGACCCCGACGCTCAGCGGGTCGCCGGGCAGGCCGCCGTGGGTCACCCGCGCGTCCACGCAGACGGCCTGCAGCTCGACGTCCTCGGCGCCCGCGAGGACCGCCGAGTCCGGCGGGGTGACGGTCTCGTCGTCGCGGGTCCAGATGCTCGTCCAGCGGGCGCTGCCCGGGGTCTCGGGCAGGCCGGTGAGCAGGTCGCTGCCCTCGGCGAGCTGCCGGCAGGCCGTGGGGCAGGCCCCTCCGAGGAGGGCGCCGAGGTCGGCGACGGTCGTGCCGTGGTGCGGCGAGCCGAGCGTGACGACGCGCCGGGCCACCCCGGCGCCGTCGCCGGCCACCCACACGCGCGCGACGACGCCCCCGGCCGAGTAGCCGACGACGTCGACGGACGCGGCACCCTCGGCGAGCGCGGCGTCGGCGGCCCGCCCGACGGCCGCCGCCTGGGCCACGAGGTCACCGGTGCCGTCCCCGACCTCGACGACGCGCGGGTCGCGGCCCGCCGTCCGGAGGGCGGTGACGAGCGGGGCGAGCGACGCGGTGCTGCCGCCGTACCCGGGGACGAGCAGGACCGGGCCGGCGGCGGTGTCGGCCGGGTCCGACCGCAGCCGGGGGACGAGCACGAGCGCGAGCACCCCGAGGACGACGACGGCGAGCGCCCCCGCGAGGAACGCCCGGCGGCGCGGGCTCATCGTCGGTCTCCCACCCGGCCGATGCTACGAGGCGGGTGGCCCGGACCCGGCCTCAGCGACCGCGTGCGAAGACGGCGTCGACCGCGGGGATGCGCGCCCGGTAGCCGGCGAGGAGCTCGCGGGCGACGGTGACGGAGTCGACGAGCGGGTGCAGGGCGAAGGCCTGCACCGCGTCGCGCTCGGAGCCGGTGCGCGCCGCGCCGATGACGAGCCGCTCGACGGCCTTGACCTGCTCGACGAGCCCGAGCGGGTGCCCGGTGAGCGGCGGCAGCGGGTGCGGGCGGGGGCCGGAGGCGTCGACGGTGCAGGGGACCTCGACGACCGCGTCGTCCGGCAGGCCCGGGACCGTGCCCCGGCTGCGCACGTTGAGGATGAGCTCGGCCGGCTCGCCGCGGGAGATCGCCGCCATGATGGCGAGCGCGACCCCCTCGTAGCCGCCGCCCTGGACGTCGGCCTCGTCGCGCTCCTCGTCCTCGCCGCGCGCCTCCTGCATGTAGGTGGCGTTGCGCTCCATCCGCACGCGGTCCCACTCGGCGAGCGCACCGGACCCGCCCGGGCCGCCGGGCCCTCCGGAGCGCAGCGACGCGTAGAAACCCTGCTGCTGCTCCAGCAGGTACTCGCCGCGGGTCTGCGGCGCCGCCGTGATCGAGCGCACCGCGTCGCGGGTGAAGTAGTAGTAGTAGAGGTACTCGTTGGGCACGACCCCGAGCGTGCGGACCCAGTCCAGCCCGAAGAGCTGCCCCTCCTCCATCGAGGCGAGCGCGGCGTCGTCGGCGAGGAGGTCGGGCAGGACGTCGCGCCCGTCGAAGTGCAGGCCGCGCAGCCAGCCGAGGTGGTTGAGCCCGACGTAGTCGACGGTGGTCCGGGCCGGGTCGATGCCGAGCGTCGCGGCGGCGCGTCGTGCGAGCCCGATCGGGCTGTCGCAGATGCCGACCACGCGGTCGTGCAGCACCGACTGCATCGCCTCGGTGATCATCCCGGCCGGGTTCGTGAAGTTGATGACCCAGGCGTCGGGGGCGACCGCGGCGACGCGCTCGGCGACGTGCAGCGCGACGGGGACGGTCCGCAGCCCGTAGGCGAGGCCGCCGGGGCCGGTGGTCTCCTGGCCGAGCAGGCCGAGGTCGAGGGCGACCCGCTCGTCGGCCGTGCGCCCCTCGAGACCGCCGACCCGGATGGCGGAGAAGACGAAGTCGCTGCCCTCGAGCGCGGTGTCGAGGTCGGTGCTCGTGCGCACGCGCGGCGCCTCGGGGTCGCCGTCGGCCATCTCGGCGAGCACCCGCCCGATGGCGGCGAGCCGCTCCTCGTCGACGTCGTGCAGCCACACCTCGTCGACCCGGCGCTCGTGCCGGTCGCGCAGCAGGGCGCCGTAGACGAGCGGGGTCCGGAAGCCCCCACCGCCGAGCATCGCGAGCTTCATGCGAGCACCACCTCCGTGCCGGCGGCCCGACAGGCCGCCAGGGTCGCGGGGTCGGCCCCCTCGTTGGTCAGGACGAGGTCGACGGCGCCGGCCTCGCACACGCGCAGCGAGCCGGTGCCGGGCATCTTGTGCCGGTCGACGAGCAGCACCGAGGTGTCGCCGGCCTGCAGCAGGGCGCGCTTGACCGGCACCTCGACCGCGGTCGTGTCGAGCACCGTGCCGTCCGCCCGGACGCCGCTGGCGCCGAGGAACACGTACGAGCCCTGCACCTGGCGCAGCGCGTCCTCGGTGAGCGACCCGACGAGCGAGTGGTAGGTCCGGCGGACGATGCCGCCGAGGAGGATGAGCTCGACGGCGTCGTCGTCGCGCAGGACGTCGAGGACGGCGAGGCTCGCGGTGACGACCGTGACGTGCCGACCGCGCAGCTCGCGGGCGAGGAGCATCGTCGTCGTCCCGATGTCGAGGACGACCGAGTCGCCGTCGGCGACCATCGCGGCGGCCCGCCGGGCGAGCGCCGCCTTGTCCGCGGCGTCGGTGGCCGCGACCTCGGCGAACCCGCGCAGCGCGTCGGCGTCGGCGACGTTCGTCGGGACGGCGCCGCCGTGGACGCGGCGCAGCGAGCCGAGGCGCTCGAGCTCGATGAGGTCGCGCCGGACGGTGGCGACGGACACCCCGCACAGCTCGGCGAGCTCCTCGGTGGAGGCGACCCCGCGCGCGCGGAGGCGACCGACGATGGATCGCTGCCGGGCCGCTCGCATGCCGTCACTGTACCGATCAGATTTCGTCACGTCATGATCACGGATGAACATTTGTGTGCACCGACTGCTTGTCCGACCCCGCCGTCGGGTGCATGCTTGGCCCTTCGACCGCCCTGCCCACCCGAGGAGCCCGCCGTGCCGTCCCCGGCCTTCGACCCGCTCGCCGTGCAGCGTGCCGACGACGCCCCGCAGATCGACGTCCTCGTCTGGGGCACGGTCTTCCTCGACATCATCATGACCGGCCTCGAGGCGCTGCCCGACGGCGGTCAGGAGGTCTGGGCCACGGGGATGGGCTCGTGCCCCGGCGGCATCGCCAACCTCGCCGTCGCCGCCCGGCGGCTCGGCCTCAACACCTCGCTCGCCGCCGCGTTCGGGGACGACGCCTACGGCGACTTCTGCTGGGAGACCCTCGCGGACGAGGAGGGCGTCGACCTCTCCCGCTCGCGCCGCTTCGAGGGCTGGCACTCGCCGGTCACCGTCTCGATGGCCGTCGCCCGCGACCGCGGGATGGTCAGCCACGGCCACCCGCCGCCCCTCGACGCCACCGCGCTCATCGGCGAGCCGCCGCGCAGCCGCGCCGTCATGGCCGAGCTCGCGCCCGACCGGCTGCTCGTCGACGCCGACGAGCCGACGTGGGTCGAGAAGGCCCGGGCGCAGGGTGCGCTCGTGTTCGCCGACGTCGGCTGGGACCCCAGTGGCACCTGGCCGCGCACCGTGCTCGACCAGCTCGGCACGTGCGACGCGTTCCTGCCCAACGCCGTGGAGGCGATGGCCTACACCCGCACCCGCACGCCGAGCGAGGCGCTCTACGCGCTCGCCGACCTCGTGCCGCTCGCCGTCGTCACCAACGGCGAGGAGGGCGCGCTGGCCATCGACTCGCGCACCGGGGAGGAGGCCGTCGTCCCCGCGCTGCGCGTCGACGCCCTCGACCCCACCGGCGCCGGCGACGTCTTCGGGGCCGCCGTCGTGCTCGGGACGCTCGCGGAATGGCCTCTCCAGCAGCGCATCTCGTTCGCCGCGCTGTGCTCGGCGCTCGCCGTGCAGCACTTCGGCGGCTCGCTCGCCGCCCCCGGCTGGGGCGACATCGCCGACTGGTGGCACCACCTGCGCGACGGTGACGCCACCGACAGCTACCACCGCTCGGTCCGCCGCCGGTACGCGTTCCTCGACGACCTCGTCCAGGACGTCCCCGTCGGCGCCGGACGTCGCGCCACCGCCACCATCGCCCGCCACGTCGACGTCGAGGGATACCCCCGCGGCACCGTCATCCACCGAGGAGCACCCGCATGAGGAGACGACCCACCACCCGCCTGATCGCCGTCGGCGCCCTGGGCGCCCTGGCCCTCACCGCCTGCACCCCCGGGTCGGGCAGCGACGGCACGGGGTCCAGCGCCGCCCCGACCGGGACGGTCAACACCGACCCCGCGTCGCTCGGCCAGGTCACCCTGACCGTCTGGGACCAGGAGGTCCGCGGCGGCCAGGCCGCGCAGATCGAGGAGCTCAACAAGGAGTTCCAGGCGAAGTACCCGAACATCACGCTCAAGCGCGTCTCGCGCTCGTTCGACGACCTCAAGACCACCCTCGGCCTGGCGCTCTCCGGCAACGACGCCCCGGACGTCTTCCAGGCCAACAACGGGCGCCCGGACATGGGCAAGTTCGTCCAGGCGGGGCAGCTCCTGCCGCTCGACCGCTACGCCGACGCCTACGGCTGGACCGACCGCTACCCCGAGTCGGTCCGGAAGTACTCGAGCTACTCGCCCGACGGCAAGACGTTCGGCACCGGCAACCTCTACGGCCTGCCGCAGGTCGGCGAGGTCGTCGGCGTCTACGCGGACAAGGCCGTCCTCGCGAAGGCCGGTGTCTCCGAGGTCCCGACGGACTGGGCCGGCTTCGAGGCGAGCCTCCAGAAGATCAAGGACGCCGGCGAGCAGCCGCTCGTCCTCGGCAACCTCGACAAGTGGCCCGCCATCCACGTCTTCGGCACCGTCCAGGCGCAGACCACGCCGGCCGACCAGATCCGCACCCTCGGCTTCGGCCAGTCCGGCGGCAGCTGGACCACCGCCGAGAACACGAAGGCCGCGCAGACCCTCGTCGACTGGGTCGACAAGGGCTACTTCTCCAAGGACGTCAACGGCCTCGGCTACGACCCCGCCTGGCAGCAGTTCAGCAAGGGCACCGGCGCCTACCTCATCGCCGGCACCTGGCTGCAGGCCGACCTCGGCAAGGCGATGGGCGACGACGTCACCTTCGTCCTGCCGCCGAAGGCCCAGCAGGCGCCCGTCGCGACCGGCGGCACCGGCATCCCGTGGGCGGTCTCGAGCAAGACGAAGAACCCCGACGCGGCCGCGGCCTACATCGACTTCATCACCAACAAGGACGCGATGGGCGTCCTCGCGAAGACCGAGAACCTGCCGGTCGCCGACACCGCCGACCAGAAGGCGCCGAGCGCGATCGGGCAGGACGTCTTCACCGCCTTCGGCACCGCCGTCGACGACGACTCGCTCGTCCCGTACCTCGACTACGCGACGCCGACGATGTCCGACACCCTCGGCGCGGCCCTCCAGGACCTCCTCGCGAAGAAGGCCACGCCCGAGCAGTTCCTCGAGACGGTGCAGAAGGACTACGGCGACTTCGTCGCCCAGAACGGATGAGCGACACCGCGACCGCGGCACCCAGCCGCGCCCGCACCCCCGAGGGGACCCGCCGCCGACGCCGCGGCGGGCCCCCCGGGGAGCCGCGCGCCGTCGGCTGGCTCTACGTCCTGCCGGCGCTCCTCGTCTACGCGGCCTTCCTCCTCTACCCGCTCCTGCGGGCCGTCCAGATCTCGCTCTACGACTGGAACGGCAACACGCTCGCGACCTGGGCGGGCCTCGACAACTACGTCGAGGTCGTCGGCGACCCGGCCCTGCGCGCGTCCTTCGGGCACGCCCTCGTCCTCATCGCCTTCTACGCGCTGCTGCCCCTCGTCGTCGGCCTCGTCCTCGCCGCCGTCCTCGGCCGCGCCAAGGTCCGCGGCCTCGGCTTCTTCCGCACCGTCGTCTTCCTGCCGCAGGTCGTCGCGATGGTCGTCATCGCCGTGGCCTGGCGCCGGATGTACGCGCCCGACGGCAGCATCAACGACCTGCTGTCGGCGATCGGCCTCGACGCCCTGACCCGCGGCTGGCTCGGGGACTACACCGCCGCGCTCCCGGCGGTCGGCCTCATCGGCACGTGGTTCGAGATCGGGCTCGTCACCGTGCTGCTGCTCGCCGGGATGGGGAAGATCCCGACCGAGCTCTACGAGGCCGCCCGGCTCGACGGCGCCGGGGCCGTGCGCGAGTTCTTCGTCGTCACGCTGCCGGCGCTGCGCGGCGAGATCGCGGTCGCCCTGACGCTCACCGTGATCGCGGCGCTGCGCACCTTCGACCTCGTCTACGTGACGACCCGCGGGGGCCCCGGCACGAGCACGTCGGTGCCGTCGTACGAGGTCTACAACCGCGCCTTCCAGCAGGGGCGCGTCGGGTCGGCCGCGGCCATCGCGGTCGTGCTGACCGTCATCATCTTCGCGATCTCGTTCGGCATCACCCGGATCGCGGAGCGGGACCGCTGATGCGCGTCTCCCGCGCCGAGCGCGCCACCAACTACGTCATCCTCGCGGCCTTCGCCGTCTTCGCGCTGTGGCCGATCCTCGGGGTCGTCGTCGCGGCCCTCGGGCCGGACGACGCCGCGGGCGGCACCGTGGGCGCCGGCGTCCTCGGCCTGCACCCCGAGAACTTCGTGACCGCCTGGAACCAGGGCCGGTTCGGCAGCTACCTGCGCACCAGCCTCCTCGTCTCGAGCACGGTCGTCGTCGTCAGCGTCGTGTTCTCGCTGCTCGCCGGCTACGCCCTCGGGACGATGCGCTTCCGCGGGGCGACCGTGCTCTTCTACGTCTTCCTCGTCGGCATCATGATGCCGAGCGAGGCCGTGCTCGTGCCGCTGTACTACGACCTGCGCGCGCTCGGGCTCACCGACACCATCTGGGCGCTGCTGCTGCCGCAGGTCGCGCAGTCCGTGGCGTTCGGCACCTTCTGGATGCGGGCCTGGTTCCGCTCCGCGAACCGGTCGGTCGTCGAGGCCGCGCGGCTCGACGGCGCCTCGACGTGGCGCATCCTCTGGCAGGTGCTCGTGCCGCTCGCCCGGCCGGCGGTCGTCACGCTCACCGTGCTCACCTTCATGTGGACGTGGAACGAGTTCCTCGTCCCCCTCGTCATGGTCGTCTCCGAGTCGCTGCGCACCGCGCCGCTCGGCCTGGCGTTCTTCCAGGGGCAGTACACGCAGGGCTTCACCCTCCTCGCGGCCGGTGCCTGCATCGTCGCGACCCCGGTGGTCGTGCTCTACCTGTTCCTGCAGCGCCACTTCATCGCTGGGATGCTCGAAGGAGCAGTCCGGGAGTAGGGCAGGGGATTCCGCACCACCGACAGGGATTGGGGTCAACGATGACCACGCACGTCAGCAGACCACGCGCGTCCGCGCGGAGGGTGGCGACGCTCGCCACCACCGTCGCGCTCGCGCTCACCGGGGCGGGGGCCGCCGCGGCGACCACGTCCGGTGACCACCACGGCGGAGGGCACTCCTCGCGCCCACCGACCTCGACGACGTCAGCCGGGAAGCCGGTCGACCTCGGGGCGCTGTTCATCGGCGCGCACCCCGACGACGAGGCCGGCTCGCTGTCGGCCTACGGGCAGTGGGGTCACGACAACCACCTGCGCACCGGCGTCGTCACCGTCACGCGCGGCGAGGGCGGCGGCAACGCGGTCGGCCCCGAGGAGGGCCCGCCGCTCGGCCTCCTGCGCGAGAAGGAGGAGCGCTCGGCCGTCGGTCGGGCGGGCATCACCGACATCTTCAACCTCGACGAGGTCGACTTCTACTACACCGTCAGCGACCCGCTGACCCAGGAGGTCTGGGACCACGACGAGGTCCTCGGCAAGGTCGTCCGGGTCATCCGCGAGACCCGCCCCGAGATCCTCTTCACGATGGACCCCGCGCCGTCTCCCGGCAACCACGGCAACCACCAGGAGGCCGCGCGCCTCGCGACCGAGGCCTTCGCGGCCGCGGGCGACCCGACGCGCTACCCGGAGCAGATCCGCACGGAGGGCCTGCGGCCGTTCTCGCCCGACAAGCTGATGATGCGCGGGTCGGCCACCGCCCCGACCGGTGAGCAGTGCATGGCGCAGCTCGCCCCGAAGGACCCGACCCAGACGGTCTACGGCGTGTGGGCCGGCGCCACCTCGCCGGACGGCCGCACCTGGGCCGCCGTCGAGCGCGACGCGCAGCGCCAGTACGCCTCCCAGGGCTGGGCCGGGTTCCCCGACGTGCCGACCGACCCGACGAAGATCGGCTGCGACGTCTTCCGCCAGGTCGACTCGCGCGTGCCGTTCGCCGAGCCGGGCACCGCTGCGGCGCAGCGCTCCTGGTCCGCGCTCGCCGGGTCCACGGTGCACGCACCGGGCACCGTCCCGCTCGGCACCGGCCTGCGGGTCGACACCGACCGCTTCGGGGTCCTGCCCGGCCGGTCCTTCAAGGCCACGGTGTCCGTCACCGCGCCGGGCCGCGCCCTCCCGGGCGCCTCGGTCGCGCTCGACGTCCCCGACGGCTGGACCGTGACCGGCAACCGCTGGGTCGGCACCGTGACGCCCGGGCGCACGGTCACCCGCACGTTCACCGTCACCCCGGCGGGCGACGCCGACGCCGGACAGCGGGCGCGCGTCGCCGCCCGCCTCTCGACGAAGGTCGGGTCCGGTTACTCCGACCGCGTCGTCGAGGTCGTCCCGACCGTCTCGGCGCGTCAGCAGCTGCTGCCGCAGGTCGCCGACTTCGAGCGGTGGGCCCCGGGCAAGGCCGACGAGCCGCAGCTGAGCGGCACCGTCACGCCGGTCCTGCCCATCGCGTCCGGCAGGAGCCGCGAGGTCCGGGTCGACCTGCACAACAACGGGACCCGCCCGGATGCCGGCACGGTGGCCCTCGAGCTGCCCGACGGCTTCTCCGCCGAGCCGGCGAGCGCCGACTACGGGCCGCTGGCGGCAGGGGCGGACGGCAGCGTGACGTTCACCGTCACCAACACCGACGCCTCGCTCCCGACCGCCAACCAGGGCGGCACCCCCGGTGCCGCCGCCGGTGACTACGCCTACCGGATCGTCACGACGACCCGGGCGGGGACCTCGACGGCCGCCGGCGCCCTCGAGATCGTGCCGACGACGACGATCGAGGAGGCCTCCGCCGCCCCGGTGGTCGACGGCAAGGAGTCGCCGGGCGAGTACCCCGGCGAGGCCATCGACATCTCCCGCCTCTGGGAGGGCACGGCCTGCTCCTCGGCCGCCGACTGCTCGGCCACGGCGAAGGTCGCCTGGCACGAGGACACGCTCAACGTCCTCGTGCACGTGACCGACGACGTGCTCGGCACCCGGCTCGACACCGCGGACTGCAAGCGGCACTGGCGCACCGACTCGGTCGAGATCGCGATCGACCCGCGAGGCGACAGCGAGAACACCTCGACGACGTTCAAGGCGGCCGTCCTCCCCGCCACGGCGGAGGGTCCGGCGTGCGGCCTGCGCGACGCCGACAACCACCAGGGCCCGGCGGCCGAGACCGCTCCCGGCATCAAGGTGGCGTCGACGATGGACGAGCCCTACGACGGCTACACCGTCGAGGTGTCCATCCCGATGTCGGAGCTCCCCGGCGCGGTCGACCCCGAGCACCTCGGGCTCGACCTGTTCGTCTACGACTCCGACACCCAGGACAAGACCGGCCAGACCCGCATCGGCTGGTCGACCTGGGGTGGCGTGCAGGGCGACCCGTACCGCTGGGGCGTCGCGACGCTGCCGGGCTACACCCCGCCGGCCGACCGTCCGACCGAGGCGCCGGAGCCGGTCATCCCGCGCACGGCGCTGTCGTCGCTCGACAGCCCGCCGTCGCTGGAGCAGGCGGTGCGCAACGACGTGCCGCTCGCAGGTGGCCCGGCCAGCGCGCCGCAGCGCGCCGGGTGGGTCGAGCGCGTGACGACGTCGAAGGACACCGCGTGGGTTCGCCTGCACGCCAACGCCGCCGGGACGGCGCACATCTACGTCGTCGACGGCCGCGGCACGATCGGGTCCCGCACCGTCAGCATCGGCGGCGCCGGGCACCGGAGCGTCACGGTCGACCTCGACCGGCGGGGCGGGAGCAACACCCGCGTCTACGTCGGCTGGCTCGACCGGGCCGGCGGCACGCTGGCGTCGGTGGCCCGCCCCCGCTGACCCCCTGCCCCGCACCACCCATCGCGGGCTACACCGCAGTAAGTGTCGCCAGAGCAGCACATACTGCGGTGTAGCCCGCACCTGCGTGCGAGGGGCTCCGGAGACGATGGCGGTTGCGACCACCCGGAGGCGCCGGGGTACCGTGGTCGGACCATGAAGCACTGACACCACGCCCTGCTCGCGCCCGAGGCACCGCCCGGCGAGCACGCCCGCACCACCGCGTGGAGTCCCCGTGCCGGCATCCTCCCCCCTCGTCGTCCGCGACCTGTCCTACGCCGTCGACGGCCGCCTCGTCCTCGACGGCGTCACGCTCACCGTCCCGCCCGGCCACCGCGTCGGGCTCGTCGGCGAGAACGGCTCCGGCAAGTCGACGCTCCTCGCCTGCCTCGCCGGCCGGCTCGTCCCGACCTCGGGGTCCGCGAGCGTCCCCCGCGACCTCGGGTTCCTGCCGCAGGACTCCGGGCTCGACCCGTCCGCGACCGTCGGCGCCGTCCTGCGCGCCGCCCTCGCACCGCTGCACCGCCTCGCCGCGGACGTCGAGCGGCTCGCCACGGACCTCGCCACCCGGCCGGACGACACCGCCACGTCGGCCGCGTACGACGACGCCCTGGCCCGGGCCGTCGCCCGCGACGCGTGGGACGCCGACCGCCGGGCCGAGGTGGCGGCGCACGCGCTCGGGCTGGAGCGCATCCCCCACGACCGGCTCGTCGCCTGGACGAGCGGCGGCGAGCGCACCCGCCTCGCCCTCGCGGCGCTGCTCGTGCGCCGTCCGGACGCGCTCCTCCTCGACGAGCCGACCAACCACCTCGACGACGCCGCGCTCGAATTCCTCGAGTCCGAGCTGTCGTCGATGCCGGGAGCCGTGCTCGTCGCGAGCCACGACCGGGTGCTGCTCGAGCGGGCCTGCACCGGCGTCGTCGACCTCGACCCGCGCCACCGCGGCACGGACGGTGTCGGCGGGGCGTCCTGGACCGGCTCCTTCGCCGACTACCGCGCGGCCAAGGCGGCCGCGCGCCGGCGCTGGGAGGAGCAGTGGCTCGAGGAGCGCGAGCTCGTCGCGGACCTGCGCGAGCGGGCCGTGACCCGCGAGGGCGGCGTCGCCCACGGCCGGGGCCCGACCGACAACGACAGGTTCATCCACGCGTTCAAGGGCTCGCGCGTGCAGACCGCCGCCCGCCGCCGGGCCAAGGACGCCGAGCGCAGGCTCGAGCGCATCGTCGCCGACCCCGTGCCGCGGCCGCCCGCGCGGCTGCGGCTGGACGTCGACCTCGGCCGCGGGGGCGCACCGTCCTCGGGCGTGCGGGTCCGCGACCTGCACGTGCCCGGACGCCTCCGGCTCGCGCGGCTGGACGTCGCGGCCGGCGAGCACCTGCTCGTCACCGGGCCCAACGGCTGCGGCAAGTCCACGTTGCTGCGCGCCCTCGCCGACGCCCCGCGGCACCGCGGCGTCGACGTCGGCGGCCGGGTGGCGCGACTCGCGCAGGACACCGCCTTCGACGACCCTCGACGCAGCCCGCAGCAGCTCGTCGCCACCCAGCAGGGCCTCGCCGAGGACGACGCGCGGGCCGTGCTCCTGCCGCTCGGGCTCGTCCACCCGCGCGACGCCGCCCGCCCGGTCGGCGACCTCAGCCTCGGCCAGCAGCGACGGCTCGCCCTCGCCCTCGTCGTCCTGGCCCGCCCGGACGTCCTCCTCCTCGACGAGCCGACGAACCACCTCTCGCTCACCCTCGTCGACGAGCTCGAGGAGGCGGTCGACGTCTCGCCCGCCACCGTGCTCGTCGCCTCGCACGACCGCTGGCTGCGGCGTCGATGGACCGCACGCGAGCTGCCGCTCCCCCCGCGCGGCGACGTACGGTGAGGCGATGAGCCGCCGCCACCGCCAGGACGCCCGATGGCGCGGATGACCCGCAAGGCCGACCTGCCCACCAAGGTCTGCGCGACGTGCGGCCGGCCGTTCGCCTGGCGCAGGAAGTGGGCCCGCGACTGGGACGAGGTGCGCTACTGCTCGGAGGCCTGCCGCCGCAGCCGCCCGAAGGACGACGCATGAGCGCCGGGGCCGGCACGCGGGTGCTGCTCATGAGCGACACCCACCTGCCCAAGCGGGCCAAGGACCTGCCGGCGCCGCTCTGGGACGCCGTCGACGCGGCCGACCTCGTCGTGCACGCCGGAGACTGGGTCGACGAGGCCACGCTCGACGCCCTCGAGGCCCGCAGCGCCCGGCTGCTCGCGTGCTGGGGCAACAACGACGGCCCCGGCCTGCGGGCGCGGCTGCCCGAGGTCGCCCGCGCGAGCATCGAGGGCGTCCGCGTCGCCGTCGTCCACGAGACCGGCCAGAAGCAGCGCCGCGAGGAGCGGATGCGCCTCGAGTACCCCGACGTCGACCTGCTCGTGTTCGGGCACAGCCACATCCCGTGGGACACCGCGCACGACGGCCTCCGGCTGCTCAACCCCGGCTCGCCGACCGACCGCCGGCGCCAGCCGGACTTCACGTGGATGACCCTGCGCCTGGCCGGAGGCGGCGTCCACGACGTGGAGCTCCACCGTCTCCCGCCGCGCACCCCCGCCTGACCGCGCGTCAGCGCAGCGGTCGGCCGCTCGAGGCCCGCGGGATGAGGGTCGGCATCGCCCGCCGGACCCCGCCGCGACCCCCGGGCGACAGCAGCAGGTCGAGGGCCGTCGTCGCGATCTGGTCGAACGGGACGCGCACGGAGGTGATCGGCACCGAGAGGTTGGCGACGACCGGGGTGTCGTTGTATCCGACGAGGGCGAGGTCCTCGCCGACGACCATCCGGCGCCGGTGCGCGACCGCCATCACGCCGAGGGCGAGGTTGTCGTTGGCGGCGAAGACGGCCGTCGGTCGGTCCGGGCCGGCGAACAGCCGCTCCGCGGCGGCGATGCCGTGCTCGGTCCGGTAGCCGTCGCCGACGACCCACCCCTCGGGCACCTCGACGCCCGCCTCCTCCAGGGCCCGCCGCGCCCCGCGGAGCCGGTCACGGGCGCTCGAGGCGAACCCCGGCCCGGTGACGAGCCCGATGCGCTCGTGGCCGAGGTCCAGCAGGTGGCGGGTGGCGAGCCAGCCGCCCATCTCGTCGTCGCCGAGCGAGCTCGGGCTGACGTCGTCGGTCCGGATGACGAGGACGTGCGGGACGCCGGCGGTGCGCAGCCGCTCCGGCAGGTCGTCGTCGAGCCGGACCGAAGCGAGGACGAGCCCCTCGACGGTGCGGTCGAGGAGGGTCTCGACGGCCTCGCGCTCGTCGTCGGGGTCGTCCCCGCTCGTCGTGACGACGGCGAAGAGGCCGCGGGCCCGGGCGGCGCGCTCGATGGCCTCGTAGACCATGGCCATGACGGCGTCGGTCAGCCGGGGCACGACGACGCCGATGGTGCCCGTGCTCCCCCGCCGCAGCGCCGAGGCGACGGTGTTGCGACGGTAGCCCATCCGGTCGGCGACCTCGCGCACCCGCTGGGCGGTCGCGTTGCCGGAGCGAGGGGTGCGCTCGTCGAGGACACGGCTGACCGTCGAGATGCTCACGCCGGCCTCGTCGGCGATGTCGCGCAGGGTGACGACGCGGCCGCGGGCCCCGGCCGCCGGGTCGAGCGCCGTGGCCCCGCGACCTGCGGACGCGACATCTCCCTCGGACATGCCTTGACAGTACCGCGCTGCGGGTGCATCGTTGCAATCGTTCTTGCAAACGTTCCCAGCAACGATTGCACCGTTCGACCGAAAGGGTCACCGATGACTCTCGACCTCCGGGGCCTGGTCCCCGCCCCCGTCACCCCGTTCACTCGCGACGGCGCCGTCGACGAGGCGGCCATCCACCGGCTCGGCGGCTGGCTCGCGTCCGTCGAGGGGGTCAAGGGCCTCGTCGTCCTCGGCCACGCCGGCGAGGGCACGTTCCTCACCCAGGACGAGCAGGCGCAGACCATCCGCGCCTTCCGCGAGGCCGTCGGCGACCGGCTGCCGATCATCGCCGGCATCACCGGCGAGGGCAGCACCGTGGCCGCGCTCGAGGCCCGCCGGGCCGTCGAGGCCGGCGCGTCGGCCGGCCTGGTCTACCCCTCGCACGGCTGGCTCCGCTTCGGCTTCCAGCCCGGGGCGCCGCAGGCCCGCTACCGCGAGATCTTCGAGACCAGCGGCCTGCCGCTCATCCTCTTCCAGTACCCGGACGCCACGAAGGCCAGCTACGACCTCGAGACCCAGATCGACATCGCGGGCCAGGAGGGGGTCTTCGCGACGAAGAACGGCGTGCGCAACATGCGTCGCTGGGACACCGAGATCCCCGCCCTGCGCGCCGCCCACCCGGACCTCCAGGTCCTCACCTGCCACGACGAGTACCTGCTCCACACGATGTTCGACGTCGACGGCGCGCTCGTCGGCTACGGCGGCCTCGCGCCCGAGCCCCTCGTCGAGCTCATCGAGGCCGGCAAGGCACGCGACTACGCGGCGGCCCGCGCCATCCACGACCGGCTGCTGCCCGTGACGCGTACGGTCTACCACCGCGGCTCGCACATGGAGGGGACCGTCGCGCTCAAGGAGGGGCTCGTCGCCCGCGGCATCCTCGAGCACGCGACCGTCCGCTCGCCGCTGCTGCCGCTGGCCGACGGCGCGCACGCCGAGATCGCCGCCGCCCTCTCCAGCGCCGGGCTCACGCGCACCTCCGTGCCGGCCTGACCGCACACCCCACCGGTGGCGGGACGGACCCCCGTCCCGCCACCCTCCCCACCGGCCGCAGTGGCTGAGACACTGCTGCCGGCGCACCACCCGGGTCAACGACGACCGGCGGCCGCGCCGCCAGAGGAGGTCTCGCGATGAGCGAGCGCACCGACATCAGCACCGCCCCGCGCCCGGCGACCGCCCCCGCGGCGCCGGACCCCGACGAGCCGCGGCGCCCGCGGCCCTTCCTCCGGCAGCTCGCCCTCGTCGGCCCGGCGTTCGTCGTCGGGGCCTGGCAGTTCGGGCCGGGCAACCTCACGACGGCCGTCCAGGCCGGCAGCGCCTACGGCTACACCCTCGTCTGGGTCATCGCCGTGTCGACGGTGCTCATGCTCGTCTACACCGACATGAGCGTGCGCCTGGGCATCCGGACGCCCGTCTCGCTCATCACCTCGATCAAGGAGCACCTCGGCCGCCCGGCCGGCTGGGTCGCCGGCGTCGGCGTCTTCTGCATCACGCTGATGTTCTCGGTCGGCAACGCGGTCGGGTCGGGTCTCGGGCTCTCGATGGTCTTCGGCGGCAAGCCCGTGCTCTGGAGCATCCTCGCGACGGTCGCCGTCGCGCTCGTGCTGCTGGCGCGCAACGTCTACTCGGTCGTCGAGCGGATGCTCGTCGCGGTCGTCGCGCTCATGTCGATCGGCTTCGTGACGAGCGCGTTCGTCGCCCGGCCGGACTGGGCGCAGGCCGCCTACGGGCTCGTGCCCGAGCTGCCGGCCGGCAGCACCGTGCTCGTCGTGGCGCTCGTCGGGACGAACTTCTCCATCAACGCGGCCTTCTACACGGCGTACTGCACCCGCGAGCGCCGTCGCCGCGCTTCCGAGTACCGCGACGTCACCGTGGCCGACACCGTGCCCGGCATCGTCGCCCCCGGCATCATGACCGCGCTCGTCATCGTCGTCGCGGCGGCCGTCCTCGGGGCCACCGGCGAGAAGGCGACGACGATCGTCGGCCTCGCCAAGGTCTTCGAGCCGCTCGGCGGGTCGGTGGGCGCGCTGCTCTTCGCCCTCGGGCTCTCGGGCGCCGCGTTCTCGTCGATGGTCGCCAACGCGACGGCCGGCGGGACGATGCTCTCGGACGCCCTGGGCCGCGGCCCGTCGTCGGGGTCGCCGACGGCCAAGGTCGTCACGGGCGCCATCCTCGCCTTCGGCCTCGCGACGACCCTGCTCTTCCAGGGCTCGCCGGTCGAGCTCATCGTCGTCGCGCAGTCGCTGACCGTCCTCGTGGCCCCGGTACTCGGCGCGCTCATCCTCGTCATGAGCAACCGCCGCTCGCTCATGGGCGACCTGCGCAACCGACCGTGGCAGAACGTCGTCGGGGCCATCGGGCTCGTGGCGATCATCGCCACGTCGGTGCGGCTGGCCACGACGCTCCTGTCCTGACCCGCCCTCTGTGGTGACCTCACCTTTTCGGGGTCACCCCGAAATGTCCACGAGACCCCGGCTCGGAGCCGGGGTCTCGTGGACGAACCCGTGTCTCGGGCCGGACGCCCGCCGGCTCAGGCCGGGGCGTCGGCGAAGCGCAGGTAGGGCTTGACCTCGTCGACGTTCTCGAAGCGCTCCCGGGCGTCCTCGGTCGAGATGGTCGGGGCGACGATGACCCGGTCGCCCGGCTGCCACTCGGCCGGCGTCGAGACCGGGGCGGCGTCCGTCTGCTGGAGCGCGTCGAGGGCCCGGAGGATCTCGGTGAAGTTGCGCCCCACCGACTTCGGGTAGGTGATGGTCAGGCGCACCTTGTTGCCGGGGTCGACGAGGAAGACCGACCGCACGGTCGAGGTGTCGCCCTCGCCGGGGTGGATCATGTCGTAGGCCTGCGCGACGGCGCGGTCCTGGTCGGCGATGATCGGGAAGTCGACCGCGACCCCACCGACCTCGGCGATGTCCGGCACCCAGCGGCCGTGGTCCTCGACAGAGTCGACGGAGACGGCGATCGGCTTGGCGTTGCGCGCGGCGAACTCTCCCGCCAGCGCCGCGGTCCGGCCGAGCTCGGTCGTGCAGACGGGCGTGAAGTCGGCCGGGTGGCTGAAGAGCACGGCCCAGGCGCCGTCCTTCCACTCGTGGAAGCTGATCGGGCCGGCCGTCGAGTCGGCGGTGAAGTCGGGGGCGGTGTCGCCGAGGTGGAGGGACATCGATAACTCCTCGTTGGAAGATGGCTACCTCCACGTTATCGATGGAGACCGTGCGACGTCTCACGGTGCCCGCACTCCGGACGCCCAATGCCGGTGGCTCCCGACGCCGGGGTTCCTGCCGGATGCCCCGGCAGCTGCACGCGCACACCGCAACGACCCCGGCGTCGCTAGGGTCGGCGCCGTGCGCACCCTCGCCTCGGAGCGGCTGACGTTGCGGCCCTGGGAGCCCGCCGACGCCGACTTCCTCCTCGACCTCGAGGGCCGCTGGGAGGTCGTCCGGCACCTCGGCGCGGCCCCGTCGACGATGACCTCGCGCGACGAGGCGCTGGCGTCCATCCACCGACGGCGGGCCATCAGCGCGCACCACGTCCACGGCGTCTGGCTCGTCGTGGACCACGACGGGCGCCGGCTCGGCAACCTCCTCCTCAAGCCCGTGCCCCTGAGCACGGGCGAACGGGCGGACCGGCCGCCCGAGGTCGAGGTCGGCTGGCACCTGCACCCCGACGCCTGGGGCCACGGCTACGCCACCGAGGCCGCTCGGACCGTCGTCGACGACGCCTTCGCCCGGGGGCTGACCTGCGTCGTCGCCGTCGTCCACCCCGACAACCTTGCCTCGGCGGCCGTGTGCCGGCGGCTGGGGATGCGCAGCCTCGGCCCGAGCACCAGGTACATGGACACCACCCTCGAGGTCTTCGAGCTCGCCGCTCCCTGAGCGGGAGCCGTCGTCCCCGGGGGCTGTCGTTCACGGCCGATCGGGGCTAGGGTCGCCCGCCATGGACATGCTCGGGGGAGACGACATCGACGCGGCCGCGCTCGCCGACTGGCGCCGGCTGGCCCAGGGGCTGCACGCCCGCTACCTCGTCGACGACTTCGGGGCGGCGGCTCGCTTCGTCGCCACCGTCGCCGAGGCGGGGGACGAGATCGGTCACCACCCGCGCGTGGCGATCGCCCCGGGCGTCGTCGACCTCAAGCTGAGCACCGAGGACGCGATCTACCGCGAGGACGACGGCACCGAGCACGTCGTCGAGTGGATGACGCAGCAGGACGTCGACCTCGCCCGTCGCATCACCGAGGTCGCCGCCGCGCACGGTCTCACCCCCGACCCGGCCGCCGTCAGCGTGCTCGAGCTCGGCCTCGACACCCCCGACTCCGCGCGCGTCGCCCCGGTGTGGGCCGCGCTGCTGACCGGCGACCCCGCGAGCCGCGGCCGGGGCACGCCCGGGGACGAGGTGCGGGACGCCGCCCAGCGCATCCCCAACCTCTGGTTCGACGAACCCGCCGAGGACCGCGCCGGGCAGCGGGTCCACGTCGAGGTCTACGTCGCTCCCGAGGCCGCCGGCCCGCGGATCGCCGCCGCCGTCGCCGCGGGCGCGACGGTCGTCGACGACAGCCAGGCGCCGCAGCTCGTCGTCCTCGCCGACCCGGACGGCAACCGCGGCGTCGTCTGCGCCCCCGGCGCCTGAGCCGGGCGCGCGGCGCCGACCGGCCAACGGCCTCAGGCGCGGGCGGCCGGCTCGTCCTCGACGACCTCGTGCGCGTCACCCGCGCGCCGCTGGCGGTGGACCCCGAGCGCGACGATGACCGCCGCCGACACGACCGAGAAGGCGATGGCCTGCTGCTGGCCGGGGTCGAAGGCCATGAGGCCGATGACGACGACGATGAACCCGATGACGACCATGGTCAGGCCGGGGAACAGCCACATCCGCACCGGCGGCACCTCGTGCGACGCACGCATCCGGCGGCCGAGGACGAGCTGGCTGACGGCGATCGACAGGTAGACGAACAGCGCGATGGCGCCCGACGTCGCGAGCAGGTAGCCGAAGATCTTGTCCGGCAGCACGTAGTTGCCGACGACCGCGAGGAAGCCGAGCACCATCGAGAGCAGGATCGCGACGACGGGCACGCCGCGCGCGTTGACCCGGCCGATGGCCTTCGGCGCGTCACCACGGGCCGCGAGCGAGAAGACCATCCGCGAGGCGGTGTAGAGCGCCGAGTTGAGGCAGGACGCGACGGCGGTGAGGACGACGACGTCCATGATGACCGGCGCTCCCGGGATGCCGATCGCCTCGAGCACCGTCTGGTACGAGCCGTTCTCGAGCCGGTTGTAGGGCACGAGCGAGACGATGACCGCGATCGAGCCGATGTAGAAGATGAAGATCCGCCAGATGACCGAGTTGACGGCCTTGGTGATGCCCTTGGCCGGGTCCGGCGACTCGGCCGCAGCGATGGTGACGATCTCGGTGCCCATGAACGAGAACATCGTCGTGAGCATCGCGGCGATGATGGCGCCCCCGCCGCCCGCGAAGAAGCCGTCCGGCTCCCAGAGCCGTGAGACACCGCTGACCTCCGAGGTCGGCAGCAGGCCGAGGATGGCCAGCACGCCGAGCGCGATGAACGCGATGATCGCGACGACCTTGACGAGCGCGAACCAGAACTCGAACTCGCCGTAGTTGCCGACCGACACGAGGTTGGTCCCGGTGAGCAGGATCGTCACGAGCAGCGCCCAGATCCACTGGTCGAGGCCGACCATCCGGCTGAGGATGTCGGCCGCGGCCGTCGCCTCGACGGGGATGACGAGCACCCAGAACCACCAGTACAGCCACCCGACCGAGAAGCCCGCCCAGCGGCCCAGCGCGCGCTGCGAGTAGACCGAGAACGAGCCGGTGTCGGGATTGGCGGTCGCCATCTCGCCGAGCATCCGCATGACGAGGACGACGAGGCTGCCCGCGAGGGCGTACGAGACGAGCACGGCGGGGCCGGCCTGCTCGATGGCGTTGGCGGAGCCGACGAACAGGCCGGCACCGATCACCCCCGCGATCGAGATCATCGTGATGTGGCGGGGCTTGAGGCTCGTCCCGAGCTGGCTCTGGCCGCTCTGCGAGGTCTGGTCGGGCGTGGTCACCCGGACGTTCCTATCGCACCCGGGGGTGGCCCGCGCGCCGGAGGGTCCGGGCTTCTCTCAGGTGGTCGACGGGGGCGGCCCGGCGACGGCGGCGGCGAGCCGATCGGCGAGGGCGGCGACGGCCGCCCGCAGCTCCGGCCCGGCGACGACCGTGAACGGCACCTGCAGCTGGGCGAGGTCGCTCGCGTACCCCGGCAGGTTGCTCGTCGTGCCGACCAGCCGGGTCCGGCCGGGGCCGTCGGGCTCCAGCCGACCGAGGGTGCGCGGCACGTGGTCGAGCCGCTCCAGCGGCAGGTCGATGACGACCTCGGTCGCGTGCTCCCATCCCGCGCCGAGGTGCTCCTCGAGGGAGGCGACGGGGTCGAGGTCGTCCGGCACGCGAAAGGTGCTGTCCAGCAGGTCGACCCGGTGGACGCGGTCGACCCGGTAGGTCCGCACCGACCCCGACCGCAGCGACCGGCAGAGCAGGTACCACCGCCCGTGCCGCACGACGACGGCCCACGGCTCGACGTCGGTCGCGAACTCGCGGCCGTTCTCGGAGCGGTAGTGCACCGTGACGCACCGGGTCTCGGTGCGCGCCCGCACGAGCGCGACGGTGGTCGCCGGGTCGGGCCGCGCGGCTCCGCGGTCCGGGGCGGCGGCGGTGGTGCGCCGCACGACGTCGGCCTGGTCGGCGACGTGCTGCGGCATCGCCCGCAGGAGCTTCGCGACCGCCACCCCGACGGGGTCGGTCGGGTCGGCCGCGGCGTGGTGGCCGTCGAGCACGGCCATGACGAGCCCGAGCGCCTCGGCGCTGCTGAAGACCAGCGGCGGGAGCCGCGTGCCCCGGCCGAGCCGGTAGCCGCCGGCCGGCCCGCGCGTCGACTCCACCGGCACCTCGGCGTCGCGCAGGATGCCCACGTAGCGCCGGACCGCCCTCGCGGACACCCCGAGTCGCTCGGCGAGCCGCTCGGCGGTGATGCCCGGCTCGTCCTGGATCGCCTCCATCGTGATGAGGGCGCGGGCGGCCGGGCTGGTGTCGGGGCGCACGCCGCCATCCTCAACCGGACGCCGACCGTCCGCAACCGCCCCTACGGTGCTGCGCATGACCGAGATGCTGCTCCTCCACCACATCCAGGGCCTGACCCCCGGGGTCGTCGACCTCGCCGACCGCTTCCGCGCCGCCGGGCACACCGTGCACACGCCGGACCTGTTCGAGGGCCGCACCTTCGCCTCGATCGACGAGGGCGCGGCGTACGTCGGGTCGGTGGGCTTCGCGGAGTTGCGGGCCCGCGGCGTCGCGGCCGCCGACGGGCTCGGTGACGGGTTCGTCGTCGCCGGCATCTCGCTCGGGGTGATGGCGGCCCAGCAGGTGGCGCAGAACCACACCGGGGTCGCGGGCGCCCTGCTGTTCGAGGCGTTCGCCGACCCGTCGAACTTCGGCACGTGGCCCGACGGGCTCCCGGTGCAGGTGCACGGCATGGCCGACGACCCCTTCTTCGGCGCCGAGGGGGACGTCGACGCCGCGCGCGAGTTCGTCGAGGGACGTTCCGCCGCAGAGCTCTTCGTCTACCCGGGCAACGTCCACCTGTTCGTCGACAGCTCCCTGCCGTCGTACGACGCGGACGCCACTGCGCTCGTCGTCGAGCGCTCGCTGGAGATGCTCGAGCGCCTGCCGTGAGCCGTACCCCGCCGCCGTGGGAGCCGCCGCTCGCCGGCTCCGAGGCCGAGCAGCTGCTCGGGTCCCTGGACCGGATGCGCGCCACGTTCCGGTACAAGGTGGACGGCCTCGACGCCGACGGGCTGCGTGCGACCATCCCCACGTCCGCTTTGAGCCTCGGGGCGCTGCTCAAGCACCTCGCGACGGTGGAGGACTTCTACTCGACCCGACGCCTCTCCGGCACGGCGATGCCGGACGCCTGGGACGACAACGGCTGGGACGACGAGGACGACTGGGAGATGACCTCCGCCGCGTCCGACCCGCCGGAGGTGCTCTACGCGCTGTACGACGGTGCGGTGGAGCGCAACCGGGCACTCGTCCGTGAGGCGGTCGCCACTCGTGGCCTCGACGGGGAGGCGCACGCGGCGGACGAGGAGGGTCGGCACGCGAGCATCCGGCGGCTGTTGTTCGACCTCCTCGAGGAGTACGGCCGGCACACCGGCCACGCCGACCTGCTCCGCGAGTCGGTGGACGGACGGGTCGGTGAGGACCCGCCGGAGGACTGGCGTCCACCGGGTGGGGGCGCGCCGTCCTGAGCCCTCACCGGAAGGTGGTCAGCGTGGTGTTGATGAGTCGAATGAGGTTGTGGCTCAGGCATTTCGATGCCGTCCAACCCTTGCAGTTCGGTCGTGTGTTCGATAGGATCGGACCACGAGGGGAGGGGGAGCACATGGGCACCAGCAGCAGGTCCGACGACCTCCTCGACGCGGTGCGCCGGGCGCGCTCGACCCTCTCCACCGGGCGTGCCCACGGCACCCGGGACGGGACTCGGGAAGAGCTGACCGCGACCCTCGGCGAGCTGCGGGCCCTCGTCGACGAGGCGACGGCACTGCAGGACGAGGTCCTCGTGGGACTCGTGTCGCTCGAGCCCGAGCGGGCCGAGGACGGCACCGTCCGCGAGGTCCGCAGGGCGCCCGGCCACGTGGCGCTCGACGCCCCGGCCATCGTCTCCGGAGTGCTGTGCCTCTCGGCGGTCGCCGCCGAGCAGCGGGTCCGGGACGCAGTGCGACGGGCCGCGGACGGCCCCGAGGGCACGGCGACCGAGACGGGGCTCGGCGGCCTGCACGCGGCGATGGGGCAGGGCCGCCTCGACGCGTACCGCGCGCACGTCGTCGCCGCCGAGCTCGAGGCGTGCCCGGCGGACGTCCGCCGCACGGTCGTCGCCGCCCTCGACGAGTGGTTCGCGCGCGAGGACGCCGCCCGGCTGCGCCGCCGCGTCCGCCGCCTGCTCGCGACGATCGACCCCGACCTCCTGCGGCAGCGCGCCGAGCGTGCCCGCGCCGCGACGGGCCTGCGCCGCTGGGTCGACGAGCCCGGGGTCGACACGTGGCTCGGGACCTTCCCCAGCGAGGAGGCGCGCGGGGCGTGGGCCGCGATCGACGCGCTGGCGCAGCGCTACGTCGACGACGGGACGTGCGCGCGCATCGACCGGGCCCGGGCCCGCGCGCTCACCGACCTCGTGCTCCAGCAGGCCACCGTCACCACCACCGTCGTGGAGCACGAGGCCCACCCGGTCACCGGCGCCCTCCTCGACACCATCGACGCGCTGGCGACCACCGCGTACCGGCCGGGTGCGGCCCTCGCGGCCTTGGTCCGGGCGCGGGACGGGCACTGCCGCTTCCCCGGGTGCTCCGTCGCGGCTCGCTGGTGCGACCTCGACCACGTCGTGCCGTGGCCCGCCGGCCCGACCAGCGCCCTCAACCTCGTCTGCCTCTGCCGCCGCCACCACCGCACCAAGCAGCGGCCCGGATGGCGCACGCGGCTGGCACCGGACGGGACCTACACCGTCCTCGATCCGACCGGGCGGGTCCGCACGACCGACCCTCGCGACCACCTCCGAGAGCGGCGCCCGCGGGACCTCCCGGTCCCCGACGACCTCGCCGCCCCACCGGGTCGGCCCCGGCTCACCGTCCCGGACGGTCCGCACAGCGACCTCGAGCACGCGCTCGAGTCGCTCCTCGGCGGCGACCAGTGGGGACGAGCGCCCTGCCGGGTCGAGGTCCGCCGCCCGAGCCGACGGTTCACGGTCGCACCCACGGGCGACCACCCACCTCGCCGGCCTTCGTCCCCCTGGCCCGACGCCCCACCCTTCTGACCCTCAGGAGCGCGGCGCCCCCACCGCGCGCCGCCACGCGGTGAACGACTGCACCGGCACGCTGCGTGGCCGCACGAGCCACGGGTAGGGATGGACCTCCACCGGAGCCACCGCGGCAGCGCGTCGGGCGAACCCGGGCACGGGCGCGTGGGTGACCGCGAGCCGCCGACCCGTCAGCTCCTCCGCGACCACGCCCAGCCGCACCTCCAGCGGACGTCGCGTCGCGAGGTCGCCGAGCGTCTCGGCGAGGAACACGAGGCGCTTCCCCGAGAGCCGGAGCCCGGCCAGCAGCGGCTCGTCGAGGACGAACACCGCCGGGCGCTGCTCGTCGGCGGCGAGCGCGGGGTCGGCGTCGCCGAGGGACTCCGCGGTCAGCCAGACCTCGTCCGCCCCGCCCCCCTCCACCCGCTCCGGGCCCGCCGGGACGGGCGCCCGCCCGAGCGGGGGCCCGTCCGCCGGTGCGCCGACGCCCTCGTCGGGCCAGCCCTCGACGGGACAGCGGTCGGCGAGTGCGCACCCGCGGCACAGGGCCGACGCCCGCTTCTCGACCTGCCAGCGGCTGAACCCGTACGGACGCCCGGACCCGGTGCCGACCGTCCACTGCCACCCGAGCCGGTTCGCGGCCCGCGAGCCGTCGAGCAGGTGCGCGAAGAAGACGTCCTCGCCGGCCCGCCAGTCCGCGCCCGCCCGCACCGCCCACTGGGAGGCCAGCCACATCCGCGTCTGGTTGACCAGCCAGCCGTCCTCGACGAGCTCGCCCGTCGTCGCCGCCATGCACGCCATCTCGTCGGGCCACGGGGTCGGCCAGCGGTCCGCCGTCCGCGGCTGCTCGCGCCGCAGCGGTCGGCCGAGGGCCCGGCCGACCCGTGCGTAGAGGTGACGGGCGTACTCCTGCCAGAGCAGCTCGTCGCGGTACTTCGCCCGGTCGCGGGCCGGGGCGTCGGCGACCGCGTCCCAGACCTCGCGCAGCGTCACGAGGTTGTAGCGGATGTACGGGGACATCCGGCTGGCCCCGCGCCGCTCGGCCGGGAGGACCGTGCTGCGGCGCGACGCGTAGCCGCTGACGTCGAGCGTCGCGAGCGCGGTGTCGGCGGCGGTCTGCCCCCCGACGTGACCGCCCCGCCGCGTGCCGTCGGCGCCCTCGCGCACGAGGTGGCCGAGGTGCTCGCGCACCCACGCGACGGGGTCGTCACCGCCGGGCGGCGGCGGGGTGGGGAGGCGCATGCTCCGTTCTACCCCGCCGCCGATGCGGACCCGCTGTGGCTCAGCACTTCTCCCAGTAGCCCGTCGAGGTCTGCTTGAGCGTCGCCGTGTAGTACGTGTTGTAGAGGCCGAGGTTCTGGTTCGAGCCGGTCGCGTAGGCGTAGCCGCCGGACTGGTAGGCCCGGCCCGCCGTGACGTGTGCGTAGTTCGTCGCGGTGACGCAGGTCGGCGTCGCGGTGGGGGTCGGAGTCGGGGTGGGGGTCGGGCTCGCCGTCGGGGACGCGGTCGGCGTGGCCGTCGGGGTCGGCGTCGGGGCGGTGCCGCCGTCGAGCCCGAAGAACCGGACGTCCTGGTAGGCGGCGCACACCGAGGTGTCGATGAAGTACGCACCGGCCGTGCCGCACTGCGCGGTGCCCGTCCCGGGGTCGACGGCCGTGCCGTGCGTCATCCCCTGGACGCGGGTGACCCGCACCCGCCCCGCGTAGTCCTCGTACGTGACACCCGAGGCGACGGTGCCGCTGCTCGTCGGCGTCTGCGACAGGCCGGCGACGTTCGTGAACTGGTCGCGCAGCTCGCCGGCGTTCATCGGGGCCACGGTCGTGTCGGACGTCCCCTGCCAGATCGAGACGAGTGGCCGCTTGCCCGTGTACCCGGAGTACGCGGCGCGGACGAGGTCGCCCCACGCGGCCGGCGTCTTGTCGACACCGGGGTTCATGCACGAGAACGCGTCGAGCGTGCTGCTCGCGCAGCGGTAGGGGAGGCCGGCGTTGATGGACCCGCCCGCGTAGGTGTCGGGGTAGGCCGCGAGCATGACGGCGGTCATCGCCGCCCCGGCGGAGAGGCCGGTGACGTAGACCCGAGCGGAGTCGAGGCCGTAGGAGGACACCGCGTAGTCGGTCATCTGCTTGATGCTCAGCGCCTCGCCCTGCCCACGCGCCGTGTCGGACGCCTGGAACCAGTTGAAGCAGGAGCTCGAGTTGTTCGCGCTGCTCTGCTGGGCGAGCACGAGGGCGAACCCGTTACGGTCGGCCATCTCGCGCCACCCGGAGTTCGCGAAGTACGTCGACGCGTTCTGGGTGCAGCCGTGCAGCTCGACGACGAGCGGTGCGCCGGAGGGCAGCCCGTCGGGTCGGTAGCTGTACATCGCCAGAGCGCCGGGGTTGCTGCCGAACCCGGTCACCTGCGTGAGCCCGGCGGCCCGCGCGGGTGGCGAGGTCGTCACGACGAGGCCGACCGCCCCGAGGACGGCGAGCGCCACGAGGAGGACCAGGCTGCGCCCGAGGGCGGTCGCGCGGGCGGTGGACGGTGTGGACGTCATCGGTCTGCCTCCGTTTCCCGGCGGCTCCGTCGACGCCGGACCGGGACACCGTGCCACCCCCACCGCGATGCGACGGTGGCGTGCGACCCCAGGACGAGCGGTCGCCACTGGGCCCGTGCGACATGGTGCGCGACGACACCGCCGCGCCCCGGTTCAGCCGGACGTCGCCGGGGACCCGATCCGCTCGCCCATCCGCACCGGAGCCCCGAGCGTCAGCGGCTCGACGACCCCGGCCCCCCGCGAGCACACGAGGACGACGGTGGACCCGAACTCGAAGTGCCCGAGCGGGTCTCCGGCCGCGAGGTGGTGCGGCTCGTCGTAGTCGTACCGCTGCACCTCGCGCCGGTGGGCGTTGGTGTGCAGCCGCTCGTCGAAGGCGAGGCGCGTCATCCCGACCATCGTCGCGCCGACCGGCACGACGGCCACGTGGCCGCCGCCCTCGGTCTCCATCCGCACGACGATGCGCTCGTTGCGCGCGAAGAGGTCGGCGACGTTCGCCACCGCGGCGCTGTTGACCGGCCAGAGGTCGCCCGGGACGTAGGTGGCCGCCGTGACCCGACCGTCGATCGGGGCGTGGATGCGGTGGTAGTCGCTGGGCGAGAGGTACAGGGTCGTGTAGGTGCCGCCCTCGAACAGGTCGGCGTACGCCCGGTCCGCGAGCAGGGCCGCGAGCGAGTAGTCGTGCCCCTTGGCCTGCACCAGCGTGTCGGACACGACCTCGCCCCAGGCCCCGACCGTGGCGTCGACGGGCGAGACGAGCGCCCCCGGGGCCACCGGCCGCAGCCCGGGCGCGAGGGTGCGCGTGAAGTACGCGTTGAGCGTCGGGTACTCCTCGAGCGGGAGCTCCGCCTCGCGGGGGTCGGCGCCGACGACGCGGCTGAAGCCGCCCAGCACGGTGGCGCGCCGGCGGCGCGGGATGGTCCGGCTCGCCAGCCAGCCGGCGCCGCGGCTCATCCCGTGCCGGGGCAGGACCGAGACGAGGGCGATGAGGAGGCGTCCGAGCACCCGGCCAACCTAGCAAGGGCGGCCGACGCCGATCCTGAGCCGATCTTGACGCGATCTTGCTCGAGCACCCCGTCGCGGCGCCGATGAGCGGGGTGGACATTGCCGTTCCGGAGAAAGGCCCCCCATGACACGCACGACCCCCAGCGGCGTCGAGCGTACGTTCGGTCGCGACGAGATCATCGTGACCAAGACCGACCTGCAGGGTCGGATCACGTACGCGAACGAGGTGTTCTGCCGCGTCTCCGCCTTCGACGAGGCGGACGTGCTCGGCAAGCCGCACAACATCATCCGCCACCCGAGCATGCCCGCGGGTGTGTTCAAGCTCCTCTGGGACCGGCTGCAGGCCGGCCAGGAGCTCTTCGCCTACGTCGTCAACATGGCCGGCGACGGCGGTCACTACTGGGTCTTCGCCCACGTGACCCCGACGTTCGACGCCCGTGGCTCGATCATCGGCTACCACTCGAACCGTCGCGTGCCGAGCCGCTCGGCCCTCAACGTCATCGAGCCCCTCTACCGCGAGATCCGCTCGCACGAGGCCTCCTTCGGCCGGGCCACCGAGGCCTCCGCCGGCGGCCTCGCCTTCCTGCACGAGCGCCTCGAGCAGCTCGGCATGACCTACGACGAGTGGGTCTGGTCCCTCGCCACGGAGGTCGCAGCATGAGCATCGTCACCGCACGCCGCCGCGGCGCCACCAAGGACAAGGGCGCCTCCGGCCGCCGCAGCGAGGTCGAGGTGCTGCGCGAGGCGCTGGCCGAGGCCCGCCGGGTCGCGGCCGCTGCCGGGGCCGGCGACTCCGAGGCCCGCTTCACCCGCATCGACGGGGAGGACGCCTTCCCCGAGGTCACCGGGCTGCGGCTCGCCCTCAACGACTCGCTCGACCGCACCGATGCCTTCGCCCGCGAGGTGACCGGCGCGCTCGAGGCCATCATCGAGGGCCGCTACTACCGCCAGGTGCTGCCCGCCGGCCTGTTCGGCTCCTTCCTGCGCGGCGCCGGCGCCATCAACGCGGCCCGCGCGGCGATGATCGAGGCGGAGGGCCGCTCCAAGAGCGCGGTCACCGAGCGCCTCGAGCTCGCCGACCGGTTCGAGGAGACCGTCCTCGCGGTGTCCCAGCAGGTCGCGGCCGCCTCCACCGAGCTGTCGGCGACGGCCGCCAACCTCGGCCGCTACGCGGAGGACGCGGTCGGCCAGGCCGACGCCGCGACGACGACGATGGCCAACCTCGACGGCGCCTCGCGCGAGATCGAGAACGTCGTCGGGTTCATCTCCTCGGTCGCCGCACAGACCAAGCTCCTCGCCCTCAACGCGCAGATCGAGGCGGCCCGGGCCGGCACAGCCGGCCGCGGGTTCGACGTCGTCGCCTCCGAGGTCAAGTCGCTCGCCGAGACCACCGCGAAGTCGACGGAGGACATCACCAACCAGGTCCAGGAGATGATCGCCGCCTCCGGCCGCAGCATCAACGCGATCCAGTCCGTCCACGGCATGGTCCGCGACATGTCGCCGATGGTCGACGACCTCCGCTACGCCGTCGACGGCAACGCCTCGATGTCGGACGGGGGCTACGGTCTCGACCCCCGCGTCGGCCAGGGCCTGGCCCAGATGGCCGAGATGCTCCGCGCCGAGGTCGGGACCTTCCTCGATGTCATGCGCCGCACCTGAGGCGGCGCCCCCCGGGCTGGACGGGCACCGGTCGCGCGCACTCCGGAGCGCGACCGGTGCCCGTCCTGTACGCCGTGCAGAAATCGACGAATGTGACGATTCCTGCACACCCGTCCGCAGGCGCCCGGATCAGGTGTGGTCGCGCAGGTACCGCCCGAAGTGCGGCACGGTGAAGGCGATGAGGCCCCGCTCGCCGGAGTAGATGAGGCCCTTCTTGAGGAGCGCGTCGCGGGCCGGCGAGAGCGACTGCGGCTTGCGTCCGAGGTGCGCCGCGACGTCCGCGGTGGGGACGGCGTCGGCGTCGTCGGTGCCCCCGGCCGCGGCGGCGACCTCCGCCATCGCCCGCAGGTACTCGCGCTCACCGGGCGTCGCCCGCTCGAACCGCGACCCGAAGAACCCGACCGCCAGCTCGGCCTCGGCCTCCGGCGCCGCGACCTCGACGTCGGCCGGCGTGATGGGCGAGCCGGGTGCCCTGTCCCACACCGCCTTCCCGTAGGCCTGGATGAAGTAGGGGTACCCGCCGGTCGCGAGGTACATCGCCGCGAGCGCGTCCGGCTCGTACTCCGCCCCTTCGTCGGCCGCCGGCCGCACGAGCGCCGCGTCCGCCGCGTCGCGGTCGAGCCGGTCGATGCGCGAGTACCGGAACAGCCGCTCGGAGTACGACTTCGAGGCCGACAGGACCGCCGGGAGGTGCGGCAGCCCGGCGCCCACGACGATGAGCGGCAGCCCGGTCTGGCTGATCTCGTGCGCGGCCGCGCAGAGGGCCGAGACGTCCTCGGGCCCGAGGTCCTGCATCTCGTCGATGAAGACGGCGATGCCGCGGCCGGTGTCGGCCGCCGTCCCCCCGAGGTCGGACAGCAGCTCGACGAGGTCGATCTCGACGTCGCCCGAGTCGGCGCGCCCGGTGACCGCGGGCACGGTGATGCCCGGGTTCCAGCGGTCGCGCAACTTGGGGGCCGACCGGGCCGAGCGGCCCGACTCCGGCTCGCGCTGGGCGAAGGACCGGATCACCCCGAGCGCGTGGTCCCCGGCACCTCCCGCCGGCCCGAGCTCGCGCACCGCCTGGTGCAGGGCCGACGACAGCGGCCGCCGCAGGGACTGGTCGGGACGCGCCTCGAGCTTGCCGGTGCCCCACCCCGCCCGCACCGCGGCCGAGCGCAGCGCGTTGAGCAGGACGGTCTTGCCGACGCCCCGCAGACCGGTGAGGACCACCGAGCGCTCGGGGCGGCCCCGGGCCACCCGCTCGAGGACGACGTCGAAGGCGTCCAGCTGCTCGTCGCGGCCGGCGAGCTCGGGCGGCCGCTGGCCGGCGCCGGGGGCGTAGGGGTTCCGGATCGGGTCCACGATCACACCGTATGGGCATCTCTAGCCCTGACCCGATACATCCGCAGACGCCCCGATCGTGTCGCTCGCTGACATACGCCGACCTTGTCCTGCCCCGGAGCGCGTCGCGCGACCGCTCGCACCACCACGGGGACCGTTCGTCGACGGCGCCGGGCCTACCCGTGGGTCACCCCGCGGGCCGGGGAAACAGTCGGGGCGCCCCGGGACCACCACAATGACGTGAGGACCACGACGATGACCGACCACCCATCGACCGGACCAGCCCGCACCACCCCCACCGACGGCAACACCGCCTGCCGCCTCCTCGGGCGACGCGCCCTCCTCGCGGGCGCCGGTGGCGCCGCGACCCTCGCGGCCACCGGCCTCGTCAGCGGGAGCGGGGCCGTGGCCCGGCCCACCGCCGGTCTCGCGACCGCGACCGCACCGACCCCGCTCGCGCTCCTGCGCCGGATGATCTCCTTCGACACCCAGAACTTCGGCGAGGGCGGCAAGACCCGGGCGCACGCGCAGTGGCTGCGCGGCGTCTGGGACGCCGCCGGCGTCCGCTCCGAGATCATCCCGACCCCCCAGCCGGACAACGTCCACCTCATCGCGCGGATCAAGGGGACGACGTCGGCACGGCCGCTGCTCCTGCTCGGCCACTCCGACGTCGTGCCCGTCGAGCGCGAGAACTGGTCGGTCGACCCCTTCGCCGCCGTGGTGAAGGGCGGCGAGATCTACGGTCGTGGCGCGCTCGACATGAAGGGCGCCAACGCGGCGTCCATCGCCGGGCTGCTGCGGCACGTGCAGGAGGGGCACCGGTTCGAGCGAGACATCATCGTCCTCACCGACTGCGACGAGGAGGCCGGCAGCTACGGCTCGGGCTGGCTCGCCGAGAAGCACTGGGACAAGCTCGACGCCGGGATGGTGCTGACCGAGGGCGGCTGGTTCCTCGCACAGTCCAACGGCAGGACGCCGATGCTCGTGACGGTGACCCGCCAGGACAAGGTCTACTTCAACCTCGACCTCTACGCCTCCGGCACCGCGACGCACTCGTCGAAACCGATCCCGGACAACGCGATCGTGTCCCTGTCGCGGGCGGTCGCCGACATCGGCGACGACCTCGCCCCGGTGCACCTCACGAAGGTCACCCGCGAGTACTTCTCCGCCCTCGCCCGGGCCACCGACGACCGCCGGTTCGCGAACGCGATCCGGCTGATGCTCGGCACCCGCAGCACGAAGGTCCGCGAGCGGGCCGCCGCGCTCGTCGTCCGGCACTCCGACTACCCCTACCTCCACTCGGCGCTGCTGCGGACGACGACCGCCTTCGTCATCGAGGACGCGGGGTACAAGGAGAACGTCATCCCGTCCGAGGCGCACGTGCGCGTCAACTGTCGGGGCATCCCCGGTGGCGAGAAGCCGCGTGACTTCGTGGCGCGGCTGCGTCGGACGCTGCGCGGCAGGGACATCGAGGTCCGTCTGGGGGCACCCGAGGGCGTCAGCGAGGCCGACTACCTCGACCAGCTCGACGAGACGTGGGCCACCGCGCCGGCGTCGCTCGACACCCCGCTCTACGACGCGATCGAGCGGGCGGCGAGGCGCACCTACCCGAAGGCCGTGTTCTCGCCGGCGCTCTTCGAGGCCGGGACGAGCCTCGGCCCGTGGCGCGAGCGGGGCATCCCCGGCTACGGCGTCTACCCGTACGTCATCGACAACGACCAGCTCATCGGGATGCACGGCAACGACGAGCGGATCTACGTCGAGGCCCTCGAGCGCGGCACGGACTTCATGTACCGGGTCTTCGACGGCTTCCGCGCCTGACGCCGGCCCACCACGCCCGCGGACCCGCCCCGCACCACCCCCTGACCGGAGGTGGTGCGGGGCGGGTCCGTTCGTGCCCGAGTACGGACCACAGCGGTCAGCTGCCGCCGTGCGTCTCCTCACGGACGGTGTCGGCGACCTTGTCCGCGTCCGAGCGCGCCGTGCCGCGGGCCACGGCGCTCGCCATCGGGGCGTCCTGCACCTGGACGAGCCCCCGCTCCCGGTCGCCGAGGACGAAGGTCGCGCGGGTGAAGGCCTCCGCTCCGGGGGTGGTGACGACCGGGACGCACCGGAAGCGCGCGGTCAGCTCGTCCCGGGTGATCGTCGTGCTGACGTAGCCCCGCAGGTTGGTCCAGAACCGGAGGTTCGGGTTCCACGCGGCCCACGGGTGCGTGCCGTCGGCCTCGTCGTAGCCGTCGCCGCCCGAGGTGATCGAGGAGGTGACGAGCTCGGACCCGACCACCCGGCCCTCGTCCCCGTCGAGGAACAGGTCGGACGCCCAGTGCGCGTGCACGTCACCCGTGAGGACGACCGGGTTGCGCACGCCGGCGTCGACCCAGCCGCGGGTCACCCGCTCGCGCGAGGCGGGGTAGCCGTCCCAGGCGTCCATCGAGACCGTCGTCGCGGCGCCGGGGTCGTTGTCGCGGCGGCCGAAGAAGACCTGCTGCCCGAGGAGGTCCCAGCGGGCGCGCGAGCGGCGGAACCCGTCGAGCAGCCAGCGCTCCTGCGCGTGCCCCGGCAGCGAGCGTGCCGGGTCAGCGGCCTCCGGGCAGTCCTTGTAGCCGTCGCCGCACGCCTGGTCGGAGCGGTACTGCCGGGTGTCGAGCATGTGGAACGTCGCGAGCGAGCCCCAGCCCACCCGCCGGAACAGCTGCAGGTCGGGCCCACGCGGCACCGACGTGCGGCGCAGCGGCATGTTCTCGTAGTAGGCGCGGTAGGCGGCCGCCCGCCGGTCGAGGAACCCCGGTGTCTCCGAGACCTTCTCGGGCACGTCGTCGGCGTAGTTGTTGTCGACCTCGTGGTCGTCCCAGACCGCGAGCCACGGGGCGGCGGCGTGCGCCGCCTGGAGGTCGGGGTCGGTCTTGTACTGCGCGAGCCGCTGCCGGTAGCCCGCGAGCGTCGTCGTCTCCGGGCCGGCGTGGTGGCGGCCGATCCCGTCGCCGGCGCCCTCGTACTGGTAGTCCCCGAGGTGGAGCACGAGGTCCGGCCGCTCGTCGGCGAGGTGACCGTAGGCCGTGAAGTACCCCGCCGGCAGGTTGGAGCAGGAGGCGAAGGCCATCGTCAGCGACGTCGGGGACTGCCAGGGCGCGGGGGCGGTCGTCGCGCGGCCGGTGCGGGTGACGAAGCGTCCGAGGCGGAAGCGGTAGAAGTACTCCCGGCCGGGCAGCAGGCCGCCGACCTCGACGTGCACGGCGTGCGCGCGGGCGGCCCGGGCCGGGACGACCCCGGAGCGGACGACCTGGTGGAAACCCTCGTCCCGGGCGACCTGCCAGCCGACGACGAAGGTGCGGTCCGGCATCCCGCCGAGGCCGTCGGCGGCCAGCGGCTCGACGGCCAGCCGCGTCCACAGGACGAAGCCGTCCGGGGAGGGGTCGCCCGAGGCGACGCCGAGCGTGAAGGGGTCGGTGCGCGGCGTCGGCGCGGCCGCGGTCGGGCGGGCGTCGGCGCGCAGGGCGACCGTGGACGTGGCGGCGCCGGCGGCGGCGACCGCCCCGACGCGCAGGAGGGTCCGGCGGGAGGCTGTCGTGGTCATGGCCGCCACCCTCGCCGCTGGTCGGCGACCGGCGGGAGAGCACGGCACGAGGGGTGCGTGAAGGGTCCGTGTCCCCCGGGTGGCCGGTGTCCCTGCGGTTCGTCCGGTGCGGGTCAGGGGAGCGTCAGCAGCGGGTGGAGAACCGGGGCCGGGGCGTCGATCGCCGCGTCTGGGCCCGTCTAGCCGTGGTACTAGAGAATCACAGACGAGACCATCGACACGGGTTTGCCCCGGCGGACGGGGCGTGCGACAGTGGCGAGAGAGCCCCGCACGGGCTCCCGGACGATGGGTGCCGTACCCGGTGACGCGACAAGACGGCCCGCAGGAGCACGTCATGTCGTGGGTCGTCCTCGTCCTCTCCGGTGTCCTCGAGGCCGTCTGGGCCACCGCCCTCGGCCGGTCCGAGGGCCTGAGCCGTCCGGTCCCCGCCGTCGTCTTCGTCGTGGCGCTCGCCGCGAGCATGGGCGGCCTCGGCTGGGCGATGCGCGAGCTGCCCGTCGGCACCGCCTACGCGGTGTGGGTCGGCATCGGCGCCGTGCTCACGGTGTCCGTCGCGATGGCCACGGGCGAGGAGCCGGTCTCGCTGCTGCGGGTCCTGCTCGTGCTCGGCATCGTCGGCTGCGTCGTCGGCCTCAAGCTCGTCTCCTGACCCGACTCCGTGCCGGGCTACACCGCAGTAACTGCCGCTGTGGCGACACTTACTGCGGTGTAGCGCGCGATCGGGCCGGGGTCAGGGGACCTGGGGCTCCGCGCCGCCGGCGGCCTCCATCGGGCGGCCCTCCGCGTGCCAGGCGCGCATCCCGCCCTCGAGGTTGGCCACCTCGTAGCCCTGCTGCGCGAGCCACGGCAGCACCCGCGAGACCCGCCCGCCGGAGCGGCAGGTGACGACGAGCGGCTCGTCGCGGTCGAGGAAGGGCGCGAGCTCGTCGAGGCGCTGCGGCAGCTCGGCCATCGGGATGTGGACGGCGCCGGGGGCGTGGCCGCGGTCCCACTCGTCCTGCTCGCGGATGTCGAGGAAGGCCGCGTCGTCGGGGACCGCGGAGACCGGCACGTCGGGGAACTCGCTCATGCCCCCAGCATCGCGCACGCCCCGGGCCCGGCCGGCGGTCGCGTCCGCGCTACTTGAGGAACTTGCTCGTGCGCCGGTCGGCGAGAGGCTTGCCGCCGGTCTGGCACGTGGCGCAGTACTGGAGCGACGAGTCGGCGAACGAGACCTCGCGGACGACGTCGCCGCACTCGGGGCAGGTCTCGCCGGTGCGGCCGTGCACCCTCATCCCCGCCCGCTTGGCGTCCTTGAGCTCCTTCGCCGGCTTGCCCGAGGCGGTCGCCACCGCGTGGGCGAGGGTCTCGCGCAGCGCCGTGTACAGGCGGGTCACCTGCTCGGCGTCGAGCTTCGCCGCGATCGCGAACGGCGACAGCTTCGCGACGTGCAGCACCTCGTCGGAGTAGGCGTTGCCGACCCCGGCGATGATCGACTGGTCGCGCAGCAGCCCCTTCACCTGCATCCGGTGCTCCGCGAGGATGCCCGCGAAGACCTCCTGCGTGAACTCGTCGGCGAGCGGGTCGGGCCCGAGCGAGACGATGCCCGGCACGTCCTCGACGCGGTTGACGACGTAGGCGGCGAGGCGCTTCTGGGTGCCGGCCTCGGTGAGGTCGAAGCCCGACGCGTCGTCGAACCGCACCCGCAGCGCGATCGGCGACTTGCCCGGCCGCAGCACCGTCGCCGGCATCGCGTCGGACCAGCGCAGCCAGCCGGCCCGGGCGAGGTGGAAGACCAGATGCGTGCCACCGCAGTCCAGGTCGAGGAACTTGCCGTGCCGCGACACCCCGTCGACCGGGGCGCCGACGAGGGCGTCGGGCGGCGGCGTGAAGGTCTTGAGCACGTGGAAGCTCCCGAGCTCGACGCCGGTGACGACGAGCCGGTCGGTGCGCTGGGCCAGGAAGTCGGCCAGCGCCTGCACCTCGGGCAGCTCGGGCATGGCCCGACGCTACCGTCCACCACCGACGCGGGGGAGGTCAGCGCTCGTCCGGGTCCTCGACGACGTAGGCCGGCGGGTCCTCGGACGAGGTGACGACGGTGGAGGCGTACTCGCGCAACGTGCGCTGCGGCACCCCGCCCGCCCACAGCCCGCGCACGCGACGGGACAGCTCGTAGCCGTCGGGGCCGCGCACCACCGGCACCTCGAGCCGCTCGGTCGGGGCGGGGGCGATGTCGTCCGTGGCCATCGGGATGACGTGCGAGAGCACCTGCTGGCCGGCGGTCAGCTCGCGGATCGCGATGCCGCGCACCCGGTCCGGTCGCGCCGCCGCGAAGTCGGTGTAGATGCGCGGGTCGTGCTGGCCGTCGTCACCGACGAGGAGCCAGCGCACGTTCGGCAGCTCACGGGCCAGCCGGTGCAGCTGCGCACGCTTGTGCTCCTGCCCGGACCGGAACCAGCCGGTGTTCGTCGGACCCCAGTCGGTGAGCAGCATCGGACCCGCCGGGTAGCCGTTGCGCTGCAGGAAGCGGGTCAGCTGCGGCGCGGTGTTCCACGCGCCCGTCGAGAGGTAGACGACCGGCGCCTCGGGGTGCGCGGCGAGCAGCTCGCGGTACATCGTGGCCATCCCGGCCACCGGGCGCCGGGCCCCCTCGGAGCGCAGGAACGTGTTCCAGGCGGCGATCATCGGGCGCGGCAGCGAGGTCGACAGCACCGTGTCGTCGATGTCGGAGATGATCCCGTGCGTCACCTGCGAGCCCACGACGAGCACCGGCACGTCGATGGTCTCGGCCCGCGGCGAGGAGAGGAACACCTGGTGCCAGCCGGGGGTCAGGCCGTGCCCGCGGATGACGAGGTCGATGAACCCGCCCCGGTCGGTGCGCGTGCTGACCAGGCGCTCGTTGACCCGCACCGTCACCGGCTCCTCGACCGCCGGCGTCGCGAAGAACGCCTTCCAGCCCCGGGTCTCGAGCTCGACGGCGCGCAGGCGCGCGGCGTACGTCGGCTCGGTCGGCTCGTCCTCGGGACGCCCCCGCGTGTGGATGACGCGCCCGAACACGCGCAGCTGCGATGAGCTGCCGTAGCCCGTCGAGGGCACGATCCGGGTCACCCAGCCGCGCGCCTCGAGGAACCGCGCCTTGCGGCTCGTGTAGGCATCCTCGACGAGGGCTGCCGCGTGGGGACGCGCCATGACCCGACTCTAGGACACGCCGATCAGGCGCCCGCACCACCCGGGGCGGCGCTGCCGCGCAGGACACCCGCGACGACGTCCTCGGCGAGGACCCGCACCTTGACGTTGCGGTCCTGGGAGGTCTTGCGCAGGATCTCGAACGCGTCGTGCTCGGGCACCCCCCGCATCGCCATGATGACGCCCTTCGCCTGCTCGATGACGGCGCGGCTGGCCATCGCCTGCTCGAGCTGGCCGGCGAGCTCGCGCATCCCGTCGAGGGCGGTGACGGCGACGACCGCGTCGGCGCACCGGCTCGCGGCGACCCGGACGAGCGCGGCGTCGAACCCGTCGAAGGCGTCCGTGGCCCAGGCGTAGAGGTTGAGCGCCCCGACGCACTGGTCACCGCTGACCAGCGGGACGGCGTACAGGCTGCGCAGGCCGTCCTCGCGGGAGGCCTGCGCGAAGAGCGGCCAGCGCCCGTCGTCGGAGCAGAGGTCGGCGACGAGCTGCTCCTCGCGGGTGCGGGCGGCCTCGAGGCACGGCCCCTCGTCGAGCGCGTACTGGACCGCGTCGATCTCGAGGGTCTGGACGGTCGTGTAGGCGGCGGTGTGCGGCCGGTCCTTGGACAGGATGGTCACCCCGACCTCGTCGCAGCCGTCGACGGCCCGGCGCACGGCGTGGACGACGCGCTCGAGGTAGTCCGACAGCTCGCCCATCGACTCCAGGACCCCGCTGACCTCATCGGTCAGCCGGGCCAGGAGTGCGGTCTGGTCGGTGTCCTCGTTCTCCGGCGGTGGGACGGTCAACGTGTTCGTCATCAGGGGAATCCTCCGAGGTCACCCGGTCTGCTCGACGTGCAGGATACCGAGCGGCTGCACGTCGGGGGCGCCACCAGTGCCACGATGGGACGCATGCCGCGCCGGTACCGGAAGACCTCGACCACGGCGCCCGCGGGCTACTTCGCCTGGGAGGCCGCCGGGCTGCGTTGGCTCGCGGCCGCGCGCGGCGCCGACGTCGCCGAGGTCCTCGACGACGGGCCGCACCACCTCGAGCTGCCGCTGCTCGACGCCGCCCCGGCGACGCCGACGGCCGCCGAGGAGCTGGGCCGCGGGCTTGCGACGCTGCACGCGGCCGGCGCCCCGGCGTGGGGCTGCGCGCCGGAGGGCTGGGAGGGCGACGGCTGGCTCGGCCCGCTCAGCGAGCCCCTGCCGCTGGCGCTCGGTCGGTGGGACACCTGGGGCGCGTTCCACGCGCAGGCCCGCGTGCTGCCCCTGGCCCGGTTGGGCCGCGAGCGCGGGACCTTCGACGACGACGCCGTGGCACTCCTCGAGCGGCTGGCCGAGCGCCTGGCGTCCGGCGCCCTCGACACCCCGGACGAGCCCGCGCGCATCCACGGCGACCTCTGGTCGGGCAACGTCGTGTGGACCCGCGACGGCGCGGTCCTCATCGACCCGGCCGCGCACGGTGGCCACCGCGAGGGCGACCTCGCGATGCTCGCGCTCTTCGGCGCCCCCGGCCTCGAGCGCCTCCTCGCGGCGTACGACGAGGCGGCCCCGCTCGCCGACGGCTGGCGGGAGCGGGTGCTGCTGCACCAGGTCCACCCGCTGCTGCTCCACGCGGTGCTCTTCGGCGGCGGCTACGTCCGGCAGGCGCTCGACGCGGCACGGCGCTACGCCTGACCGCGCCTCGCGCGCTCGTGCCGCGGACGGAAAACGACACATTCGACGATTCCTGCACGCCGCAACCCACGCCCTGCACCCCTCGTCCCGCCGACGCGACGTACGGAAAACGACACATTCGACGATTCCTGCACACCGCAACCCACGCCCTGCGCACGGACGGAAAACGACACATTCGACGATTCCTGCACACCACGGCGGGCGCGGACATACTGGCCCGATGAGCGAGCGCGTCGACGTCACCCTCCCCGACGGCACGATGCCGGCCCACCGCTGGCTCCCCGAGAGCGGCACCGGTCCCGGCATCCTCCTGCTCCAGGAGATCTTCGGCGTCAGCCCCTACATCCGCCGGCGCGCCGAGGACCTCGCCGCCCTCGGCTACGTCGTCCTGGCCCCCGAGGTCTTCTGGCGGCTCGGGGTCTCCGACGTGCCGAACGGCCCGTCGATGCTCGAGGAGGCGATGGGGCTGCTCGGCCGGCTCGACTGGGACGCCGCCGTCGCCGACTCGACCCAGGCGCTGAAGGCCCTGCGCGACGACGAGGCCGTGACCGGCGGCGCCGGCGTGGTCGGCTTCTGCTTCGGCGGCGGGCTCGGCTACGCGGTCGTCGCCGGCGAGCCGGCCGACGCCCTCGTCTCGTTCTACGGCTCGGCGCTGCCCCAGCTCGTCGACGCCGTGCCGTCGGTGTCGACGCCCTCGCTCCACGTCTTCGGCGAGTCCGACGCCTACCTGCCGATGGACGTCGTCGAGCGCATCACCGAGTCGGTGACCGGCGGGGACACCCCGGCCGAGGTCGTCACCTACCCCGGCGCCGACCACGCCTTCGACAACGACGACTTCGTCAACCACGACGCCGCGGCATCCGCCGCCGCCTGGGCGCGCACCGAGGAGTTCCTCGCCCGCACGCTGCCCACCGGCTGACCCGACCGGCCGGCAGGCCCCGGGGTGTTGCGGGTCAGGCGCAGGCGCAGGGCATCGCGTGGCACTTCGGGCAGCCGTCGGCGTAGCGCGCGAGCGCCGCGTCGAGGTCGACCCCCGTCTGGTTCGCGAGCGAGGCCACCCACGCGACGACGTCGGCGAACTCGTGCTCGCGCTGCGCGGCCGTGCCCTTGCGCACCGCCTGCGCGAGCTCGCCGACCTCTTCCGCGAGCCACGCGACGGTGCTCGGCACCCCGCGCTCGCGGTCGCGCTCACCGTAGGTCTGCTCGATGACGCGCTGCAGGTGGCCGAGGTCCATGCCCGGCAGCCTACGAGGCGGCCCGACCCTCAGTTGAGGGACGCCCCGCCGAGGTCGGTCGGCGTCGGGACGGCACGGAAGCGCTGGACGATGGCGGTCTCGCGCGTCAGCAGGCTCAGCACGAGCCGCAGCCGGGTCACGGCGTCGGCGGAGTCGAGGACCCGTTGGCGGTCACCCGGCTCCAGGACCATCCGCTCGACGATCCGGTAGGCGAGGTCGACCGGTCGGCCCTCGACCGGGTCCGCCGTGGCCCCGAGCGCCTCGAGGTAGGCCGCGTGCGCGGCGAGCACCCGGGCCGCGAGCGCCCGCAGGTCGGGGTCGGACGCGGCGGCCGGCTCGAGCAGCCACGAGACGCGACCGGTGATGAACGAGGTGCCCGCACGGTCGTCGATGCCGTCGAGGCGGAAGCGTCGCCCGCCCCGGGCCACGAGGTGCACGACCGCGCCGGCCGAGCCCTGCGCGATGGCCATCGCGTCGACGACCGCCTCGCAGCCGATCTCGTGCAGGTCGGTGGCCGCGCCCTCGCCGACCTCGTGCCCCTGGCGGATCCGGACGATGCCGAAGCGCCGCTCGCCCTCGGGCTCGTCGGCCAGCCGCTGCGCGAGATCGAGGTAGCGCGGCTCGAAGAGCTGCAGCGGCATCCGGCCGCCGGGCAGGAGGACCCCGCCCAGGGGGAAGATCGGCAGCGACTCCATGCCCCAACTGTAGGCACGCGGCGACCTGCCGCACCCGATGCATCCGCACCCTTCGCGTCACGGGTCGAAGCGCCGGCCGGCGCCTCGTCAGACGAGGAGGCCCAGGGCGCGCGCAGGGGTGCTCGTCGCGGCGGTGAGCACGTCGTCCTCGGGCAGCCCGACGACCTCGAGGCACCAGCGGACGCACCCGGCGAGGGTCGAGGTGCTGCCGGCGATGGACCCGGTGTCGCTCGTGCGCGCCGTCCCCCCGGTGACCTCGACCTCCAGGCCGCCGAGCCGGTACCGGCCGTCGCCGAGACCCGTCGCGGCCATCGCGTCGGAGACGAGGGCGATGCTCTGCGGCCCGACCGTCTCGAAGACCATCCGGACGACCTCGGGGGCCACGTGCACGCCGTCGGCGATGAGCTCGACGACGGCGTCGCCCCGGGCCGCGGCGGCAAGGGCGGCGGCGACCGGCCCGCCGGCGCGGTGGTGCATCGGCGCCATCCCGTTGAAGAGGTGGGTGACGAGCGCCGGGGCACCCTGGAGGTCGGCGACGGCGGCGAGGGTCCGTGCGGTGAGGGCGGCGTCGGCCTCGGTGTGCCCGACGGCCGGGCGGACCCCGTGCTCGACGAGGGCGCGCACCAGCCGGTCGGCGCCGGGCAGCTCGGGGGCGACCGTCATCTGCCGGAGCGCGTCCGGCGCCCCGGTGAGCGCCGCCGCCTCCGCGAGCCGCTCGACGAGCGCGGGCTCGGGGTCGGCCAGCGCGGCGGGGTCGTGGGCGCCGCGACGGCCGTGCGCGAGGAAGGGCCCCTCGAGGTGGATGCCCGCCAGCGTGCCGTCCGCGACGAGCGGACCGAGCGTCGCGACCCGCGCCACGAGGTCGTCGAACGGTGCCGAGACGAGGCTCGCGACGAGGTGCTCGACCCCGTCGGCGCGGTGGTGGGCGGCCGCGGCCCGGGAGCCGTCGGTCGCGAGGCCGAGCTCGGCGCCCGCGGCGCCGTGGCAGTGGATGTCGACGAGGCCGGTCACCTCCCCGACGCTACCGGCCGCCCGGGCCGTCCCACCGGGGCTCCCCTCCGGGCTCCCACCGGGGGCACAGGTGCGGCCGCTACGGTCCGTGCCCGTGGACGTCGGGCAGGTGTGGCAGCGGGTGCAGCCGGTGGGGGAGGTCTCCCTCTCCGGCCGGCCGCTGCTCGTCGTGCTCGTCGCGGCCCTGGTCGCCGTCGGGGTCGGGCCGGTGTGGTCCGTGCTGCGGCTCGGCGTGACGCTCGTCCACGAGCTCGGGCACGCCGTCGTCGGGATGCTGTGCGGCCGCCGCTTCACCGGGTTCGTCCTGCGCGGCGACATGTCCGGGCACGCGGTGACCGTCGGGCCGGCGCGCGGCCCCGGCCGGGTCGCGACGACGTGGGCCGGCTACCCGGCGCCCGCGGTGGTCGGCGCCGCGCTGGCCTGGCTGGCCGTGCGCGGCTGGGCCGCACCGGTGCTCGCGGCCGTCCTCGTCGTCCTGCTCGTCGCGCTCGTCCGGTCGCGGTCGGCGCTCACGCTGCTCGTCGTGCTCGTCGTCGGGGCGCTCACCGCCTGGCTGTGGTGGTCCGGCGCGACCCGGGTGCAGGCGCAGGTGCTCGTCGGGGTGGGGCTCGTCCTCGTCGTCGGCGCGTGGCGCCACCTCGCGGCCGTGGCCGGGGCGCGCGACCCCGGCACGAGCGACCCCGCCGTCCTCGCGCGGCTGACCCGCGTGCCGCGCGTCCTCTGGCTGCTGAGCTTCGTGCTCGTCCTCGGGGTGTCGACGTGGGTGCTCGCCGGCACCGTCGTCCCCGCCCTCCGCACCTGACGGCCACGCGCGCGGTCCGACCCACGCCGCGGCCGCCGTCCATCCGACTTCTTGCGAGTTCCGCCGCCGACACGCCGTGCGGACGGCGTGTCGAGCGGCTCAACTCGCAAGAAGTCGGGAAAGCGGGGGGGCGGGCTACTTGACGGAGCCGGCGGTCAGGCCGCCGACGAGGTGCTTCTCGATGACCGCGAAGAGGATGACGACCGGCACGACCGCGATGACCGACGCCGCGAACAGCTGGTCCCAGTTCTGCTCGTAGCCGGTGACGTAGGACCGGAAGCCGACGGTCAGCGGCTTCTTGTCGTCGTCGATCATCAGGGTCAGCGCGACGACGTACTCGTTCCACGCCGCGATGAACGTGAAGATCGTCGCGGTGACGAGCCCGGGCAGCGTCAGCGGCAGCATGATGCGCCGGAGCATCCCCACCCGGCCGACGCCGTCGAGCGCTGCCGCCTCCTCGACCTCGACCGGGATCGAGGAGAAGAACCCGTGGAGGATCCAGATGGCGAAGGCCAGGTTGAACGCCGCGTTCGTGATGATCAGCGCGCCGTAGGTGTTGATCATGTTCAGCTCGAAGAACTGCCGGTAGAGGCCGACGACGAGCGAGGTGGGCGCGAACATCTGCGTCACGAGGACGACGAGCAGGAAGACCCCGCGGCCCGGGAAGCGGTGCCGCGCCGTCATGTACGCCGCCGGGATGGCCACGAGCACGACGACGGCGGTCGCCCCGACGGACACGATGAGCGACGTGAGCAGCCAGTGCGGGAACCGGCCGTCGCCGATGACGGTGGCGTAGGTGTCCCACTGCCACACCCGCGGCAGGAACGACGGCGGGGTCGTCTTGACGTCGGTGCTCGTCCGGAGGCTGTCGAGCACCATGACGACGTACGGCGCGAGGAAGACGAGCGCGACGACGGCCGCGGTGAACGTGACGAGCCGGGGGCGGCGGGTCGTCGTCATCGGGTCTCCTCCCGCCAGTTGACGACCTTGAGGTAGACGAGGACGACGAGCAGGATGATCGCCACGTTGAGCACGCCCGTCGCGGCCGACATCCCCACGTCCTTCTCCTGGCTCTTGAAGGCGAGCTTGTACATGAACGTGATGAGGGTGTCGTGGGTGAAGCCCGGGTTGCGGTCGTTGAGCGTGTAGATGATCGGGAAGCTGTTGAACACGTAGATCGTGTTGAGCACCGTCGCGATGAGCATCGCGGGGCGCAGCAGCGGGAAGGTGATCTGCCGCCAGCGCTGCCACGGCGAGGCCCCGTCGACCTCGGCGGCCTCCATGACGTCGGTCGGGATGGCGGCCAGGCCGGCGATGAACACGAAGATCGTGAACGGCAGCGAGACGAAGACGCCGACGACGATCATCGAGGCCATCGTGAAGCGGTCGTCGCCGAGGAAGCTGATCGGCTCGTCGATGAGGTGCAGCCCGGTCAGCACGTGGTTGATGAGCCCGTAGTTGCTGTCGTACAGCAGGACGAACAGCTGGCTCGTGATGACGAGCGAGGCCGCCCACGGCACGATGACCGCCCAGCGCACGAAGCGCCGGCCGGGGAAGTCCTTGACGAGCAGCTGGGCGAGCGCCAGCGACAGGACGATCGTGATGGCGACGACGGCCACGACCCAGACGACGGTGTTCCTGAGGACGACCGGAAGGTCCGGGTAGGCCAGCACCTTGCTGTAGTTGTCCCAGCCGGCCGAGCCCTTGTACAGCCCGGTGATCGAGTACTCCGAGCGCGAGGCGCGGAAGAGCATGACGGCCGGGTAGAACACCACGCCGACGATGAGCGCGATGGCGGGCGCCAGCCAGAGCAGCGCGACCGGCGCGCTGACCCGACCGACCCCGGCGGTCCGGCGTCGAGCGCGCGGACCGCCGGGGGTGGTGCGGGCCGACGGCGCCTGGACGTCGTCGGTCGTCGTCACGTCGGTCAGCTCTCCGCCTCGGCCGACTGCTGGAGCTTGTCGAGGACCGACTTCGGGTCCTCGGTCATCGCGGCGCCGAGGTTCTGCTGGACGGCGAGCTTGACCTTGTCCCACGTCGGGTCGTCGGTCGGCGTGAGTCGCGCGTTCGGCAGGGTGTCGAGGTAGACCTTGAGCTTGTCGTCCTTCTGGAAGTACTCCAGGCCCGAGGTCGTCACCGGGAGGAAGCCCTCCTTCTCGATGAACGTGTTGATCTGGTCCTTGTCGTAGTAGAGCTCGTAGAACGCCTTGACCGCGTCCTGGTTGCCGCTCTTCTTGAACGCCATGAGGTAGTCGGTGACGCCGAAGGTCTTGCTCTCGGAGCCGTCGTTGGACGGGAACGGCGCGACGCCGTAGTCGACGGTCTTGTCGGCGTCGAGCGCGGCCGCGAGCGGGCTGAAGCCGACGACCATCCCGGCCTTGCCGGACTTGAAGAGGTCGAAGGCGTCGGCGCGGTTGGTGCGGGCCGGGTTGGACTGCGTGAGCTTCTCGTCGGCGAGCTTCTTGAGGAAGGTCAGCGTCTCGACGTTCTTGTCGGAGTTGATCGACCAGGTGCCGTCGGTCTTCCAGTCGCCGCCGTTGTTGAACAGCCACATCGAGAACTCGCCCTGGGCCTCCTCCGGCCCGAGGGGCATCGCGTAGCCGGCGTCGCCGGTCGCGTCCTTGACCTTCTTCGCGTCGGCCTCGAGCTCGGCCCACGTGGTGGGGGGCGCGCTGATGCCGGCCTTCTCGAAGAGGGTCTTGTTGTAGAAGAGCGCGCGGGCGCTGGAGAGGTCCGGGAAGCCGTAGAACTTGCCGTCGTACGTGCCGTACTTGACGAACGTCGGCAGGATGTCGGACTTCACCTCGGACGGCAGGACCGCGTCGGCGTCGTAGAGCAGGCCGTCCTTGGCGTAGCTGGCGTACGCGTTGAGGTTGAGGATGTCCGGCGGCTGGTTGTTCTGGATCATCGTCGAGGACTGCTGGTCGATGTTGTCCCAGCTGACGACGTTGACGTTGAGCGTGTACCCGTACTTGCTCTTGTACTCCTGCGCGAAGGCGTCCCAGAACGCCTTGGTGTTGTCCTTGGAGTACTCGGCGGCCATGAGGGTGATCGAGGTGGCCTTCTCGCCGTCCCCCGAGCCCCCGGCGGCCTGCCCGGCCCCCGTGCCGCCCCCGCAGGCCGAGAGCACCAGGGCCCCCGTCACCGCGGTCGCGGCCAGCATGATGTGTCGTCGCGTGCTGCTCATCGCTCTCCTCGTCGAGAAGCCGGAGGTCCGGCGTGCCGCCCCTGCCCGCCGCGTGGCTCGTGACCACCCGCCGGCTCGGGCGCCTGCCACTGTACACACGCGCACGTTTGTGAGCGATAGGTGAACGAAGCGATCACGAACGCTCATCCGTGCGGGATGTCGCGGCTGCTGTCCCGAGCAGTGAACAGCACCTGGCGCGGCTCGGCCACCGGGGCGGGGTCGCGGTCAGACGCAGAGCACCTCGACGCCCCGCTCGCGCAGCGCGGCGACCTCCGGGGCGGCCTCGTCGGCGGTCGTCACGAGCGTGCCGATGCGCTCGGCCGGGCAGATGGCGGCGAAGGTGCGCTCGCCGAGCTTCGCCGCGCCGGCGACGACGACGACCCGTCGCGAGCGCTCGACCATCGAGCGCACCACCGCGGCCTCGTCCTCGAACCGGCAGGTCGCCCCCTCGGCCGCCGAGAGCGCGTTGACGCCGACGACGGCGACGTCGAACCACAGCTGCTGGATGACCTGGGCCGCGAGCGGACCGGTCACCTCGTACGACTCCGGCCGGGCGACGCCGCCGAGCGACACGCACTGCACGTGCGGGCGCAGGACCGCCTCCGCAGCGATGTTGAGGGCGTTGGTCACGAGCGTGAGGGTCGGCCCGTCCTCACCGACGAGGTCCTCGCGGGAGGTGAGGGCGCGGGCCGTGGCCGTCGTCGTCGTCCCGCCGTTGAGCGCCACGACCTCCCCGGGGCCGACGAGCGCGGCCGCGCGGGCGGCGATCCGGTCGATGCCCTCGTCGGTCTGGCTCGCGCGGTAGCGGTAGGGGAGCTCGTAGGCCACGGCGGTCGCGACGACCCCGCCGTGGTGGCGCGTCACGAGCTGCCGGCGGGCGAGCTCGGTGAAGTCGCGACGTACGGTGGCCTCCGAGACGCCGAGCTCGCGCGAGGTCTCGGTGACCGAGAGCCGCCCCCGGGTGGCGAGCAGGTCGAGGACGGCGGCCCACCGCGAGGTCGGCGTGCGGGTGCCGTTGGCCTCGTCGCTCACGCGGTCATCGTAGGGCGCGCCCGACGGTGGCGCGCCCGTCTATGCTCGATCGGCCCGCCAACCCATCGCATTCGCGCACGAGGAGGACCCCGGTGAGCACCCGCGGTTCGACCCCTCCGCAGGAATCCCGCGCCCCGGGCGCGGCCGACCTCGCCGTCGGCGTCGATGTCGGCGGGACGCGCATCAAGACCGTTCTCGTGCAGCGTGGTTCGGTCATCGCACGCGACGTGCAGCCCACGCCCGAGGGGCTCGCGTCGCGCTTCGGCGACGTCGTCGTCGGATGCGTCGAGCGGCTGATCTCCGTGGCGGAGGGTGAGGGGGTCGCGGACGCGACGCCGTCCGGGGTCGGCGTCGTGGTCCCCGGACTCGTGGACGAGCGCGCCGGCGTCGGGGAGTGGTCGGCGAACCTCGGGTGGCGCGACCTCGACCTCCTCGGCGCCGTCCGCGGGCGGGTGCCCGGCCGGGTGGCGGTCGGCCACGACGTGCGGGCGGGGCTACTCGGCGAGCACCTGCTCGGGGCGGCCCGCGGGGTCGACGACGTGCTGTTCGTGCCCCTCGGCACGGGCATCGCCGTCGCCCTCATGACCGGGGGGCGCGTCGTCCGCGGCTCCTCCTGGTCGGGCGAGCTGGGGCACGTCGTCGTCGACCCGTCCGGTCCGCGGTGCGGCTGCGGGCGCACCGGGTGCCTCGAGGCGCTCACCGGCGCCGGCGCCGTCGGCCGTCGCTGGCGGGAGGCCGGCCGCGAGGGTGACGCGCGCACCGTCGCCGAGGCCGTCGCCGCGGGTGACGCTGTCGCACAACGTATCTGGAGCGACGCGATCGACGTCCTGTCGGGCGCGCTTGCGCCGGTGGTCGCGTCCGCCGGGACCCGTCGCGTGGTCGTCGGCGGCGGGATGGCCGAGGCGGGGGCGCTCCTCCTCGACCCGCTCCGCACCGCCCTGCGCCTGCGCGGCCCCGACGACGCGCTCGAGGTCGTGCGGGCCGAGCTCGGCGACTGGGCGGGCGCCATCGGGGCGGCCCACCTGCCCGGGACCGCCTGACCCGCAGCGCCCTCGCGGCGACCCCTCGACGACCCCGGTGGTCGGGACGGCCACCCCGGGACCGGTAGACTGGTCACCAGCGGCCCGCCCAGTTCTGCCTCGGGCCCAACGTTCTCTCCGATGTCGATGCCTGTGTGACGGACCCGGTCCGCATCACCCTGAGCCGCGGCCCCAGAGCCCCGCCCGGCAGAACATCCAGCCCCGTCGCTGCCGTCCGCGGACCGGCGACGCCCACTCCCGGGAGACCCCCTTCGTGACCACCTCCTCCTTCGGCGCGCTCGGCGTGCCGTCCGTCCTCGTCGACGTGCTCGCCTCCGGCGGCATCACGACGCCCACCCCCATCCAGGCCGCGACGCTGCCCGACTCGATCGCCGGCCGTGACGTGCTCGGCCGCGGCCGCACCGGCTCCGGCAAGACCGTCGCCTTCCTGCTTCCGCTGCTGACCCGCCTCTCGCAGAGCCGGACCCGGCGCCAGCCCAAGCGCCCCCGCGCCCTGGTCCTCGCGCCGACCCGCGAGCTCGCGACCCAGATCGAGGACGCGATGACGCCGCTGGCGAGCGCCCTCGGCCTCACCTCGCGCACCGTCTTCGGCGGGGTCGGCCAGAACCCGCAGGTCACCGCGCTGCGCAAGGGCGTCGACGTCGTCGTCGCCTGCCCCGGGCGCCTCGAGGACCTCATCGGCCAGGGCCACGTGTCCCTCGACGCCGTCGAGGTCACCGTCATCGACGAGGCCGACCACATGGCCGACCTCGGGTTCCTCCCGCAGGTCCGGCGGCTGCTCGACGCGACGCCGCCGCGCGGCCAGCGGATGCTGTTCTCCGCCACGCTCGACGCCGGCATCGGCGTCATCGCCCGCCGCTACCTGCACGAGCCGGTGACCCACGAGGCCGACTCCGCGCAGTCGCCGGTCGCGACGATGGAGCACCACGTGCTGCACGTCGGCACCGCCGACCACCTGCCGGTGCTCGTCGACCTCACCGCCGCCCCCGGGCGCACCGTCGTGTTCACCCGCACCAAGCACCGCGCGAAGAAGCTGGCCAAGCAGCTCAACGCGGCCGGGGTCGCGGCGGTCGAGCTGCACGGCAACCTCAGCCAGGGTGCGCGCACCCGGACGATGGAGGCCTTCCACTCCGGCACCGCGAAGACGCTCGTCGCCACCGACATCGCCGCCCGCGGCATCCACGTCGACGAGGTCGCCCTCGTCATCCACGCCGACCCGCCGGTCGAGCACAAGGCGTACCTGCACCGCTCCGGGCGCACCGCCCGGGCCGGCGCGTCCGGCACCGTCGTCACGCTGATGACCGACGACCAGGTGCGCGACGTCCGCGACCTCACCCGCAAGGCCGGGGTCAAGCCCACGACGACGCGCGTCGACGCGAAGCACCCGATGCTCAGCCGGCTCGCGCCGGGCGAGCGGACCTTCGTCGAGGGCGGTCTCGTCCTCGCGCCGGCGGCCGACGGCGGCCGGAACGGCTCCGGCTCGCGCTCCGGTTCTCGTGGTGGCTCCGCTGCTCGTGGCGCCTCCGGCGGTCGTGGCGGGTCCGGCGGGTCGCGCTCCGGTCGCCCGGCACGCGGCCAGGGCTCCGGCTCCTCCCGCGGTGGGCAGGGCTCCGGCTCCGCGCGTGGCGGGCAGGGCGGCGGCCGCGGTCAGGGCCAGGCGCGCTCCGCCGGCCAGTCGTCCGGCCGTCCGGCTCGCTCGGGCCCGCGCCGCGCGTCCTCGGGCCCCGGCTCGGCCGGGGGCCGCCCCGGCGGCTCGGCGGCGTCGTTCTCGCAGAGCGCCCGCCCGCGCCGCGGCGCCTGAGCGAGAACCCCCCTCACGACCGGACCCCCGGGCCGCCACCTGCGTGGCGACCCGGGGGTCCGTCGTGTCGGGCCCGGTCAGGCCCCTGATCGGCTCAGCGCAGGCGGAGCGTCGAGGACTCGGACTGGCCGGTCTCCGGCACGGTCACGCTCAGCGTGTACGTGCCCTTGGCCAGGCCCTTGGTCCGCACGGTGTCGAGCCACAGCGGGCCGATGGCGCGCATCGACGAGCTCGACACGGTGCTGCCGTCGGCGCCGGTCAGCGTGACGACCGGGGCGGCGATGCCGCGGGCCGGCAGCCCGTTGCAGTCGCGCACGGCCGCGATGACCGGGACGGTGACCCCGCGGGGCAGGGTCAGCGTGCCCTGCGGCAGGACGTCGAGTCGGTAGTCGACGACGACGTCGGCGCTGGTGCGCACCACGGTGCCGGCCGCGTCGGTGACGGTGACCGTCGCCGTGTGCTTCCCGGCCGTCCGGTAGGTGTGGCCGAGGGTCACGTCGCCCGAGGCGTTCTCGCGCGTCGTGCTCGAGCCGTCACCCCAGTCGACGACCACGGTCGTCGCGTCGTCGGCGTTGGCCACGGACACCGTCAGCGACGCGTTGTCGCGGCCGCACTGCACGGACGCGTCGGCGAAGGCCGCCGTCGCCCCGAGCGGACCCCGCGGGCTGAGGCCCACGATGACCGGGTCGTGGTCGGAGACGCGGTACTGGTCGGGCGCGTAGAGCGACGCGACCTGGGCCGGCGACTTGAAGTTGGTGTTGTAGTCCAGCACCGACGGCTCGTCGCTGTTGATGTGGTAGTCCGCGACCCCGGTGACCTGGGAGACGAGCGAGGCCGACCCCATCGCCTGGTCGAGGTAGCCCCACTGCCCGTCGAAGACGTACGAGTAGGCGTCCTCGCCCTGGAACTTCTCGACGAGGTTGGTGAAGCCGCCCTCCTCGAGGGTGCGGATCGGCGTCTCCTTGGCGTACGAGTTGTAGTCGCCGACGAGGAGGACGTCGGTGTCGCCGGTCCCGGTCGGGTCCGTGCCGAGCCACTCGAGGAGCGTCTTCACCGCGTTGGTGCGGACGACCGCGCAGTTGCCCTGGCCGTCGCCGGTGTCCGGGGCCGAGCAGGCCGAGCCCTTGGACTTGAGGTGGTTGACGTCGGTGACGAAGACGCCGCCGGTCGCGTTGACCTTCCACGCCTGCGCGAGCGAGGCGCGGTTGCGCGGCGCCGGGTCGCCGCCGGTGATGAACGCGGCGGAGTTGAGCGCCGCGGTCGTGCCGACGGGGGTGACCGCACCGGGCTTGTAGACGACGCCGACCTTGATGGCGTCGTCGCCCATGGCGTCGACCTGCCCGGTCCGGGCGTCGACGTCGAGGTAGGCGAACGTGCCGGGAGCCGTCGCCGCGTTGAGGCGGTCGACGAGGTAGGCCAGCGAGCTGTCCGGGCCGTAGCCGTCGTTCTCGATCTCGTTGACGCCGAAGACGTCCGCGTCGAGGGTCGTCATCGCCGCGACGGTCTTGGCCGTCTGCCGGTCGAGCTCGGCCTGGTTCTCGGCGCCGCGGCAGTCGAGCGAGGCACCGCTGACGCCACCGGTGCACCCGGTGAAGGTGTTGAAGTAGTTGAGCAGGTTCATCCCGACCACCTGGACGTCGCCACCGACGTCCGGGGCGGAGGTCGGCCGCGGGTTCGCGGCCGCGAACTCGATGCCGGTGCCGTCGGCCGTCACGGGCCGCAGGCGGTAGGCGTTCGGGCTGGCCGAGTTGCCGCCCCACGTGTAGGTGAGGACACCGGTGGCGCCGGTGACGGTGTCGCCGCCGCGCAGGGTGTTCTCGGCGCTCAGCGGCCGGCCGCCACGACCCCAGACGATCGGGTCGGGGTTCTGGGCCTGCGTCGTGTCGTCGACGATCAGTCGGTTGAGGTTGTTCTGCGCCTGGAGCGCGTTGGCCTCGGGGCCCGGGGCGACGACGTTGGTCGGCTGCTGCAGGCGGCCGCCCGAGGAGACGGTGACCTGGCCGAAGCGGCCGAGCTGGAAGAGCTCGGTGACGGTCAGCTCCTGCGGGAAGGTGACGAGCATGCCCTCGTAGCGCTCGAAGTCGTCGGCGCTCGTCATCGGCAGGGCGACCTCGGTCGGGGCGACCGAGCCGGTGCCGCAGACCTCGAGGTTGCTCGCGGTGACCTGGGTCTGGCCCTGGAACTCGCCCGCGGTGCCGGTGACGTGGACGACGTCGCCGACGGAGGCGTTGTCGTCGCTGCCGGTGAACACGAAGACGGCGTCGGAGGTGGCGGGGTCGCCGTCACCCTCGAGGTCCTGGACGTAGACGCCGCGCAGGGCGGGGGAGGCGCCCTGGTAGTCGGCGACGACGACGCCCTCGGTGGCGACGGGGCCGGTGACCGCGGCCTCGGCGCCGTTGCCCTGGATGGCGTAGGCCGGCGTGAAGTCGGCGTCGCACGAGGTCGCGACCGTGAAGCGGCGCGTGACGTCGGCGGCCATCGTGTCGGGCGGGTCGACCTGGTCGAGGTCGGTGACCCCGTCGGCCGCGACGGTCAGGGTGCAGGACTCGCCGTCCGCGAGGGGCGAGGCAGGCGTCATCGTCCAGTCGGTGGGTCCGCCGGAGACGGCGAGGTCGACGTCGCCGGAGGTCGAGCACGCGAGGGAGAGCGCGCCGTCGGCGAGGGCGACCGGCTCGGAGAACGTCACGCCGAGACGCTGGCGCGGGGTCACCGTGCCGCCGTCGGCCGGGGTCGTCGAGAGGACGGAGGGGGCCTCGTCCTCGACCGGACCGCCGCCGCAGCCGGTCACCGCGTGGGTGCCGAGGCCGTCGAAGGTGTCGCGGACGAACCCGTCCCACTGCGCGGTGGGGTCGAAGGCGTCGCTGCCGTCGGTGTCGCCGGCGCAGACGGTGGCCATCCGGCGCAGCGTGTGGTCGGTGGTCGTCGTCTCCCCGGAGCCCCAGCCGGCGGCGCCCGGGTCGGCGCCGACCTGTCCGATGACGTCGAGGACGGTCGTGCCCTTGCGCAGGACGACGGCGTCGTTGCCGTTCCAGTTCGCGCTGCCGGACACCTGGTCGGCGAGCGGCTTGAGCACGGTGTTGGCCGAGGTGTTCGCGAGGACGAACACGTCGCCGGCGGCGACCGAGCCGCTCAGCTGGATGGTGCTCGTCGCGCTCGCGGCGCCGTTGGCGAACACCTGGACGGTGTACTCGCCGGCGGCGAGGTCGACGGAGGCGCCGGTGCCGTTGAAGACCTCCACCGCCTTGTTGTTGCTCGAGCCTTCGACGTACTCCGAGAAGAAGAGGTCCGATGTGGCGGCCGACGCCGTGGGGGGCGTCAGGGCGACCGGGGCGGCGAGCGCGAGGGCGCCCGTGGCGACCCCCGTCAGCAGCCGCCGCAGGGGCGTCCGGGTCATGCATCCTCCTGGGTCAGGACGGGAGGGGGGCGGCCTGTCAACGACCCCTCGGCTCCCGTCGCGCGGCGAACCTAACACCGGCGTCCGACCTCGGCCACCGGAGCGCGGTGCGGATCCGTGAACGGTCGGCGAACGCCTCGTGACGACCACCGAGGGCCGGGTCGCCGTCCCCCCGCCGTCGGGGCGGCGCGCCTGTCGAAGGTACGAAACAGCAGGTCAGCGCCGGTCCACGGGTCCATGGCGATGGCTACGGTCGAGGGACGGAGAGCACGACGACACACGAGCGGACGGAGCGACAGATGGCGTACAGCAAGGGCGACAAGGTCTCGTGGGGGACCTCCCAGGGGGAGACGCACGGCAAGGTCAAGGAGAAGAAGACCTCCGACTTCCAGCACGACGGGCAGAAGTTCAAGCCGACCGACGACGACCCGTACTACATCGTCGAGTCCGACAAGACCGGTGCGACCGCGGCGCACAAGGAGTCGGCCCTGAAGAAGCACTCGTGAGCCCCGTCCCGCCGCAGGACGTCCGGAAGGCGGCGAAGCGCGCGGTCGGGTGGATCGAGGACGGCAAGGCCGGCAAGGGCTTCACCGACACCGGGCGCAAGCGGGCGCACCAGCTCGCCGACGGTGACGACGTGAGCGCCGACGTGCTCAAGCGGATGCGCGACTACTTCTCGCGGCACGGTGGCGACAAGGACGCGACGGGCTTCCGGCGCGGCTCGGAGGGGTACCCCAGCCCCGGTCGGGTCGCGTGGGACGCCTGGGGCGGCGACGCCGGCGAGCGCTGGGCCAATCGCAAGAGCAACGGCGGCTGACCTCTCCCTCGCACTCCTCCCACCCCACTCACCCCTCCCACCCCGGGAGCCCCTCGACCCGACTTATTGCCCATCCGCCACCTCCCGGAGCCCTTCCGAGCCCCTTCGAGGTGGCGGATGGGCAATAAGTGGGCATACCAAGAGGCCGGGATGCCGCCGTGGGCGCGCCGTGGCCCGTGGCATCGCGATGCCGGGTTGCCCTGCGGTGAGCGGTTCTGATCGAATGAGGAGGCGTTCGCGCACATCCGCTCGTCCGCCTCGCCCGGCTGAAGGACACCGCATGCCCACCACGCACGTCGCCACCGAGATCGCCTCGCAGCCGGACTGCTGGACGGAGGCGGCCACGCTCGCCGGCACGGTCGCCCACCGCCTGCCCCGCGAGGGCGAGCGCGTCGCGGTCGTCGGGTGCGGCACGAGCTGGTTCGTCGCGATGGCCTACGCGGCGCTGCGCGAGCGGTCCGGGCACGGCGAGACCGACGCCTTCGCGGGCAGCGAGTTCCCCACCGGGCGCCGGTACGACCGCGTCGTCGCCATCTCGCGCTCGGGCACGACGACCGAGGTCGTCGACCTCCTCACCGCGCTCGACGGGACGCCTGCGACGCTCCTGACCGCCGTCGAGGACTCCCCGGCCGCCGACGCCGCCGACCAGGTCGTCGGGATCCCCTTCGCCGACGAGGAGTCGGTCGTCCAGACCCGGTTCGCGACGAGCGCCCTGGCCCTCCTGCGTGCGCACCTCGGCGAGGACCTCGCCGCCGCCACCGAGGACTGCCGCGCGGCGCTCGAGCTCGAGGTCGACGGCCTCCTCGACGTCGACCAGTGCACCTTCCTCGGCCGCGGCTGGACGGTCGGGCTGGCCTCCGAGGCCGCCCTCAAGACCCGCGAGGCCGCGCAGTTCTGGGCCGAGGCCTACCCCGCGATGGACTACCGGCACGGCCCGGTCTCCATCGCGCAGCCCGGCCGCCTCGTCTGGGCGTTCGGCGAGGTCCCTGACGGCCTGGCCGACGAGGTGGGCTCCACCGGAGCGCGGTTCGTGCACCACGACCTCGACCCGATGGCCGCGCTCGTCGTGGCCCAGCGGTTCGCCGTGGCCCTCGCGCAGCGGCGCGGGCTCGACCCCGACCACCCGCGCTCGCTGACCCGCTCGGTCGTGCTCGGATGACCGACGCCGTCGCGCAGGCCCGCGCCGGCGGCCACGGCATCGGCGCGTTCAACGTCGTCCTGCTCGAGCACGCCGAGGGCATCGTCCGCGGCGCCGAGGAGGCCGGCCTGCCGGTCGTCCTCCAGGTCAGCCAGAACACCGCGGCCTTCCACGGGGCGCTCGAGCCGGTGATGCTCGCGTCGCTCTCGCTGGCCCGCCGCGCCGCGGTGCCGGTCGTCGTGCACCTCGACCACGCCGAGGACGTCGACCTCGTCCACGAGGCCGTCGCGCTCGGCGTCGACAGCGTGATGTTCGACGGCTCCCGGCTGCCCTGGGACGACAACGTCGCGACGACCCGCGCGGTCGTCGAGCACTGCCACGCCGCGGGGGTGCGGGTCGAGGCGGAGCTCGGCGAGGTCGGTGGCAAGGACGGGGTGCACGCGCCCGGTGTCCGCACCGACCCCGACGAGGCCGCGGCGTTCGTCGAGGCCACGGGCGTCGACTCGCTGGCCGTCGCCGTCGGCACCTCGCACGCGATGACGACCCGCGACGCCGCCGTCGACACCGACCTCGTCGCGCGCATCGCCGCCGCCGTCCCCGTGCCGCTGGTCCTCCACGGCTCCTCGGGCCTCGACGACGCGGGCCTGGCCGCCGTCGTGGGCGCCGGGATGACGAAGGTCAACATCTCGACCCACCTCAACGCGCTCTTCACCGCCGCCGTGCGCGACGTCCTCGCCGCCGACCCCCGGGTCGTCGACCCCCGGAGGTACGTCGGCCCCGGGCGCGAGGCGCTCGCCGCCGAGGTCGCGCGGCTGCTGCGTCTGCTCCACGGCTGAGAGCCCCAATTCCGCAGCGGGAACATCGGGCCGCCCCGGCTCCTTGGCCCTGAGGTGACGTGGTGCGCGCCGGACCGGTGCGCACCCACCCCGAACCGAAGGAGCTGGTGACATGGAGCAGCGTGCACTCGGAGATCTGCAGGTCGGTGCGATCGGCCTCGGCGGCATGCCGATGTCGATCGAGGGCCGCCCGGAGGAGGAGCGCTCGGTGCGCACCATCCACGCGGCGCTCGACGCCGGCGTGACCCTCGTCGACACCGCGGACGCCTACCACCGCGACGCCGGCGAGGTCGGCCACAACGAGTCGCTCATCGCGAAGGCGCTCGGCTCGTGGAGCGGCGACGCCTCGGGCATCCTCGTCGCGACCAAGGGCGGGCACCTGCGCCCCGGCGACGGCTCGTGGACGCAGAACGGTCGGCCCGAGTACCTCAAGGAGGCGGCGAAGGCCTCGGCGCAGCGCCTCGGCGTCGACGCGATCGGGCTCTACCAGTTCCACCGTCCCGACCCGGAGGTGCCGTACGCCGAGTCCGTCGGCGCGCTCCGCGACCTCCTCGACGAGGGCGTCATCCGGATGGCCGGCATCTCGAACGCGTCCGTCGCGCAGATCGACGAGGCCAATGAGGTGCTCGGCGGGCGGCTCGTGTCGGTGCAGAACCAGTTCTCGCCGGCGTTCCGCTCCTCGCTCGAGGAGCTGCGGCACTGCGCGGAGCTCGGCATCGCGTTCCTGCCGTGGAGCCCGCTCGGCGGCATCAAGAAGGCCTCCGGGCTCGGCGACGACCACGGCGCGTTCGCCGAGGTCGCCCGCGAGCACGGGGTGTCCCCGCACCAGGTCGCGCTCGCGTGGGAGCTCGCGCTCGCCGACGTCGTCATCCCCATCCCCGGCGCCTCGCGGCCCGAGTCCATCACCGACTCGGTCCGGGCCGCCGACCTGCGCCTGAGCGCCGACGCGGTGGAGCGCCTCTCCGCCTCCTGACCCCCTCGCAGGTCCCATGCGTATCGGGTGACCCGACAAAGCCGCGGCGCACCCCCGGACGGGGGCGGGGGGGGGGGGGGGGGGGGGGGGGGCCCCCCGACGGGGGGGGGGGGGGGGGGGGGGG